>JANNBP010000246.1:0-10962 GCA_031385555.1 Deltaproteobacteria bacterium
CGCCACCGCCGACCTCGCGCGCGATGTCGTAGATCAGTCGCACGCCGGTCTCGCGCGTCGACAGCGGCATGTTCGTGACCTCGACCGTGGCCGACATCGGCAGCGCCGGGACCGTGCCCCAGCCGAGCCGGAAGAACCCCGCGGTCCCGACATCCGCCATGTACTCGACCCCCGTGGCGACGTGATTGCCCTCGCGCTCACCGAGGCGTGCCTCGAGCCTGCCGCCGACCGCGAAGCCCTCCGCGGTGGCCATCACCGCGGCGCGCGCATCGAGCCGGAACCCTTCCACAGGCGCGATGCCGAGCTCGAACCAGCCGGCGACCTTGTAGCCCGCCTCGACGGTGCACGGCGCGGTGCCGGCGCACATGACCTGATCCGCCTTCGTGTCACCGATCAGCCGCGTGTACCCGACCTTGATCGTCTCCAGCGGGTACGCGAGCAGCCGGTACGAGAAGTCCGCGTCGATCCGGTAGTACCGATCCTCGAGGTCCACGCCGGCCTGCTTGCGCGTGCCGTAGTCGATCCACTCGCCGGAGGTATGCAGGCGCGAGCGGCGGTTCTTCGAGATCGAGAGGTCTCGCGTGCGACGCTCCACCGCGTCCGAGGCGTTGACCGTGATCGCGTGCGGCCACCGCGGGCCCGCGAACACCGGCTGGTCGCCGGCCTCGAGGTAGTACTCGAGCCCGGGCACAGCGACGGCGGTGGCCGGCACGACCACGACCCAGGCAGTGTCGCCCTTGCGGACCAGCTCCGCCGCGGTGAACGGCGCGGTACCCGAGGTGCGGTAGTACACCCGCAGCGACGGTGCCGCGATCGCCGTGGTCGCCGTCAACTCGAGTGGCTCGGAGGCCACGGCCATCGCCGGCGCGACGTGCCGCACCATCGGTGCTGCGTCAGCAACGCCGAGCAGCGCGAGCAAGAGGATGATCGATTTCATGACATTCCTCACCACGTGAAGCCCACCCCGGCGCCGCCACCGATGCCTCCGTGCTGGGTGGTCCTGCCCTGCCACGACCCGCGCAGCAGCAGCGAGATGTTCGGCGACGCGAAGTACTCGACCTCGGTGCCGAGCTTGACCGCGACATCGCCGTTGTTCGGTTGATCGGTGGCGCCGACCGACACCGCGAAGCCGAGATCCGAGGCAGGTCGCGCACCGAACTTGATGTCGGTGACGAAGCCGAGCTGTTCGATCGCGTTCGCGATGAACTGTAGATTTGCCGCGTCGCGCTTGCCGATCCTGAACCGGCCTTCGACGCCGAGCCCGAACCCATCGCGCCCGACGCCCGCGATCAGCTTGCCGCCGGCCGAGACCCGCACACCCTTGTCGTTGAGGGCGAATTCGAGATCCGCGTAGCCGAACTGGAACGCCGACTCGGGCACCGGGTCCATGCTGGTGAACTCGCGATCGGCGAAGCCACCGCGCCCGACGAACACGCCGTAGCCGACGCCGATGCTCTGGATCCTGCGATCGATCCGATACGTGAAGTCGACGTTCGCGTTGACCACGGTATCCGTCCGCGTGCCGCCGCGCGGTTCGAACGTGGCGAAGTCGAGGTACTCGCCGGTGATCCGCACCGCCGAGCGGCCGGGGGCCGGACCGAAGCGTTCGCTGATCGGAGGCGGGGACTTGACGCTGACGTGCACCGGCGCACTCGGCGTGCCCAGCGCGAGCCCCGATCCGCCGGAGGGCGTGGAGACCTCGATGAAGTAGTCGACGCCCGGCTGCGCGATCGACGTCACCGGGATCGCGCCGCGTAGATAGATGTCGTGCTCGCGGGTCAGCAGCACACGGCGATAGGTGCGATCCGAGGCGACCCGGTAATGCAGGTACGCCGCCGCGACGGACTCTGGTTGATCGAGGACGAACACCAGCGGGATCGCCGCGCCGACCCGTGCGCTGGTCGGCGCGGTGTGACCGAGCGCGACTGCGACCTGGTTGGTGTCGGGGCCGGTGCGCGGCCGCATCTGATCGCGAAGCGCGACGAGCACCTCGACGTCTCGCCGGATCGCGACGACGTGCGGCGACTCGGGATGCTTTGACAGGAAGCCCTCCCAGGTGGCGATCCGCGCGTCGATGCCCTGCCCGGTCTGCTGCGCGAACGCGGTCAGCACGGCGGTCGTTGCGGGATCCACCTGCGGTGCGTTCGGGACCTGGGGCAGCGGCGTTGGCGCCGGCGTGGACTTGTCCGGCCGATCGATGAACACCTCGGCGACATCGCCGAGCTTGATCTCGTCGATCAGCGCACCGACCATCGCGCGCGACAGCTGCCCGCCGGCCTGCGTGACGATCGCGCTGCCGACCGGGATCCAGTCCTCGATCGGCTGCCGCGTGATCGGGTGCAGGAGCTTGATGGGGCGCTTGATCCGGATCGGCGAACCATCGACGACCGCGCGATCTTTCCCGAGGTTGACGTAGATCTCCGCGGCCTCGACCTTCACCACGCTGCCGCGCACGATCTCGTCGTCCGCCACGGCGTGACTGCTGATCACGAGCAGCGACACGCAGAGCCCCCGTGCCGCCAGCGAGCCCATCCCCTTGGGGTGCATCACGGCACCTCCCGCCAGAATTGCGACCAATCGCCCGCGGCAGGCTCGGGATGCGTACCCGGCTCCGCGTGATCGGGGCGCTCCACCGGCGGCGCGGGTTTCGGAAGCTGTACCTTGGGCTTGGTCACCGGCTCCTCCGGCTCTTTCTCAGGCTCAGGCTCAGACTCGGGTTTGGGTGCGGGCTCGGGATCCGGGCGCCGCTGCTTTGGCGTGCGGCGAACCTCCATGGTGGGCTGGCTAGCCGACATCTCGAGGCCGTAGTCCGCGATCGCGGCCCGGCACTTGTCCGCGTTACCGGAGCCGTGCAGCGCCGCCGCCGTGAACAAGGCTGCACCGACCAGCGCGACCGCACCGACCCCTTCGTCGCTGCCGAGAGCTGCCAGCCCGCCGACGCCGAGCCCGATCGCCGCGAGCGAATCGAGGGCCACCAGCCCCTTGCTGGTATCGCAATCCGGCAGCTGATTGCGCCTGCGATTCGCCGCCGGAGCCGAGATCCCGAGCGAGCACGCCGAGAGCGCGCACGCCACCACCACACTGACTAGCCGGTCCACATAAGAGTCATAACGGCTGAGTCTGACGATCCGTGACGCGGATGATCGTCAAGCGTCGGCAACGACGGGCAGCAAGGCAACCCTGCGGGCGACTTGGCCTCGTTCTGCCGCCTTCACCACCCCGAGCCGCGCCAGCAGCGCATGCTCCGCCCGCGGATCCTCGGGTCCCCAGACTCCGAGCGCCTTCGCCACCTCGGCGGGCTTGGCCGACCCGTCGGAGGTCGCCGACACCCGGACGCGCAGCATCGCTCCCGCGGGCCAGTCGAGCGCCGCGCCCAGCTTCGCGGCCGCCTCGTCGTCGATCACGTCGACCTCGTACACCAGCACGCGCACGTCGACCTGTTTGTCTCCGCGCATCACGATCGCACTCGTCTTCGCGAGGAACGCCGCCGCGATCCGCGAGAGCCGCGCGCGATCGAACACCATGCCGTCCGGCGCAGGACGCACGATCACGTCGACCGCATCGATCGCCTTGCCGAGCCCGGGAACCGGCGCGACCTTGTTCGAGATCACCAGCGGATGGCCGTTGAGCCGCACCAGCTCGCAGCTCGTCAGCTCGATACCCGGCGGGCACACCGCCGCGAGCCGCTCGAAGACCTCGCTCGCCTCGAGCTCGACGCGGACATCGCCCTCCTCGACCTCCCACGCGTGCTTGCCGGGCACCACGTGGTCGATATCGACATCGCAGAGCTCGCCGAGCGACGGGATGCCGAGGCCGAGCGCCGGGCCGAACGTGAGCCGCGGTTTCGGCGAGAAGCCGCGCGTCGTCGCGAGCGAGAGATCCGCCCGCCGGAAGCTGCGCGACAGCAACCGCACCAGATCGAGGTGACCGAGGAACGCGGCGCGACCGACCTTCGCGAACTTCAGCCGATACGTCGCGTAGGGAATGCCCGATCCCGAGTAGCCGTTGCGTCGTACGCGCTCGGCGCGCGCGCTGTCCGAGGCGATCGAGGCCACGTGGAGGTTGGGGTTGGGGGAGGTGTGGCCGAGATCGCGCGAGTTAGCGATGGTCTCGCGCTTGTTCGGGTCGAGCTCCGCCGGCGAACCGCCACCGCGCTCCGAGATATCCAAGGTGGCGACATCACCCGCGGCATCGATCACGGCTTGCTCGCGCGATGGCCGCTCGCTCGCACCGAGGACGCGCAGCGCGACCAGGCGGTCCTCCCGCATCTTCGAGAGATCGCACGCGACGCCGCAGTCGTAGCAAACCAGCTTGCGCTGGTCCGGCTGTGCGTCGGCGAGGTTGGTGTGGTGGATCAACATCCCCGCGACCTTGCCGCACGGCGGGCTCGCCCGATGCTTCACGGCTTTGCGGTACTCGGACAGCAGGAAGCCATCCTCGAGCCCGACATCGATGTGATCCCACGGCAACCGCGCGGTCACCGGACGAGTGCCGAGATACGACGCCACGTCGACGCCGTGCTCCGCGATCGCGGCGGACCACTTCTCGTGATCGAACGCTTCATCCCAACCATCGAACCGCGCACCGGCGCGCCAGACGCTCTCGATCACGTCCGACAGCCGGCGATCGCCACGCGCGAGGATGCCCTCGACGAACGAGATGCCGCTGTGATGGTGCTTGAGGCGAAGGTCGCGCTTGTAGTTGGTCTGCCGGAGGATGCCCTGCTTGCGGCGGATCTCGGCTTCCGGATCCTGCGCCGCCCACTGCAGCGGCGTGTGCGGCTTGGGCACGTGCGAGCTAACGCTGACCGTGACCTCCGGCTGCCTGCCGCGCAGGATGCCGCGCCCGACCTTGAGCATGCGCATCCCGGTCTCGACGATGCCGCGCACATCCTCGTCCTCCTCGGTGGGGAGGCCGATCATGAAGTAGAGCTTGAGGCGGTGCCAGCCGCGCGAGAACACCCGGCGCGTGCTCTCCTCGATGTGCGCCTCGGTGACGTTCTTGTTGACCACGTCGCGCATCTTCTGGGTGCCGGCTTCGGGTGCGAACGTCAGGCCGCTGATCCGCGTCAGCGCGAGCTCGTCGAGCAGATCCTCGTTGAGCCCGTACGCGCGCAGCGACGCGACGGACATCGACACGCCACGCTTGCGGAGCTCGGCTGCGAGGGACTTGACCAGCGGCGTGATGCTCGAGAAGTCCGCGGTCGACAGACACGTCAACCCGGTCTCCTCGTAACCGGCCTTGTCGACGCCACCGAGCAGCGAATCGGCGATCGACTGCGGCGAGCGCTCGCGGACCGGCCGGTAGATCATGCCCGCCTGGCAGAACCGACACCCCTCGGTGCAGCCTCGCGCGATCTCGACGGAGGCGCGCTCGAACACGGCTTCGGCGTACGGCACCGGCGTGTCGCTCGGGAACGGATAGTCGTCGAGGTTGCGCACCATCGCGCGGCTGACTCGCGCCGGCACGCGAGGATCGAGCGGCGCGCCGACGACGGTCATCCCCGTGTCGGCACAGACCTCGGTGGCGTACAGCGACGGCACGTAGAGCGGGAACTTCGACGCCAGCTCGGCGAGCGCGTCCGCGCGCGTGCGCTTGCCCTCGCGGATCTCGCGGCGCAACGCGGCCCACGCCTTGACCACGCCGGGCAGCAGCTCCTCGGCTTCACCGACGAACGCCGCGTCGATGAAGGCCGCGACCGGCTCGGGGTGCGAGGCGACGGGACCGCCGGCGAGCACGAGCGTGGCATCGGGAGCGCGATCCGCCGACCGTAGCGGGATGCCGCCGAGGTCGAGCAGCGTGAGCATGTTCGTGTACGTCAGCTCGTACTGCAGCGAGATGCCGATGACGTCGAACTCGTGCAGCGGGCGCTGCGTCTCGAGGGAGACCAGCGGCAAGTCGCGCGCGCGGAGCTCGGCTTCCATGTCGAGCCACGGTGCGAACGCGCGCTCGCAGGCGATCTCCGGATCCTTGTTGAGCAGGGAATAGATGATCTTGGTCCCGAGGTGGCTCATCCCAATGTCGTAGACGTCGGGGAACGCCAGGCAGACGCGCGCGAGATCGCCCTCCTTCACCACGCTGCCGTACTCGCCGCCGAGGTAGCGCATCGGCTTGGCGACGCGATCGACGAAGTCAGCGTAGATGTGGCGCATGGGTGCGGCTGTATAGCAGACCCGCGTCGTTGAGGGATCCCAGTTTAAGGCACTGGATACGGCAGCTTGCGAGGCGGCGGGGTGATGTCTCCGAACGGTGAGACGTCGCCCGCCACGCGCACGACGATGCGGCCGAACGCCCCACCACCGCCGCCGGTGTTGAAGGTCTGTTGGGCGAGCATGCAGTCACCGCCCTCGCCCGGCGTTGCGAAAGAGTCGACCCGCGCTCCATTGCCTCCGAACGTGCCCTTCTTCTCCCGCCCGGCACCGCCACCGCTCGGTCGTGCCTCCATCTCAGGCGAGACCGGATCCACCTCGTTGCCGAAGTGTCCTTGCTGGCCATCGAGGCCGTTCATGTCGGGTAGCGAGTTGTCGCCCCCACCGCCGCCACCACCACCACCATGAGCCTCGATCGATCCGGCGTTCGCGATCCGTGGGGCGTCGAGAAAGATCCCACCGCCCGCGCCGCCGCCGGAGCCCGCATCATCTTCCGCCGGACAGGCGTCCACGCCGGCACCGCCACCTCCGCCGCCACCCGATGCGCGCACGCGACCAGTCGCCGAGATCGTGATCGATTCTGTCGCACTCAGCTGTAGCGCTCCGCCGCCAAAACCACCGCGCGCTCTAACACCTGGGCAACGCTGCGCGCCGATTCCACCGGCACCTCCACCCACCAGGACCGTCAGCTCGGCGTCGCCGACTTCGCTTCCCGCCGTCCCACCGAAGAGGCCCGAGAGGCAGGCCACCGCGCCACCCGAGCCAGCGCCGCTCGCCATCCCACCACCACCGCCACCCGTGTTGATCCGATTTGCCCCGGTCGAGCCGACGTTCCCTTCGCCGTCATCCCCCATCCCGGGTCGCCCACCACTGGGTGCAGGTTGCCCGTCGAGGGAGGCGCTCGCATCGAGCGTTCCGTCGATCTGGATCGTCCGCGCGATGACCAGAAACGCCGTGTCGCCGGAGATCCGGAACGTGCTGCCCGATCCGATCGTCATGGTCCCGACGCGCATCACCACGACGTCCCGATCCGCGCCGTCCTGCTTGATCTTCTCGAACTCGGCGACCCCGGGGAAGGCCTGCATGACCACGGTCGTGTCGTAGATCGAGAAGCCGGCCGGCGCGACGAACTCACCGACGCCAGGCTCCTCGTTCTGATCGGCCGGTACGTGTGGGACCTTGTCGATGGTCTCCGAGAGTGGGAAGACCACCTGGCAGCCCGGCGCGCACAACGCGATCGCCAACAGCACTACCGGTCTCACGACCGCCAGGATACCCCGGCTTTCAGCGTGCTGCCCACTCGCAGCCGAGCTCGTCCTGGGTGACGTGACACTTCAGACACATCCGGCGGTTGCCGCGATCGAGCGCCTTGCAACGTGCGCTCCCTCGCCACCCACGAGGGTGCGGAGACGCACGGAGAGCGGAGGCTTCCGCGCTGTGGCAGTCGAGACAATCGTTCTCGCGATGACACGACGCGCAGGCGGCGAGATTCCGGCGCGCTTCACCGGCATGGCGATTGGTGCCACCGACGCGCGAGGCCCAACCTGCGGGATGGAAGGCCGTCGACGGCGTTCCGCCGACGAACCCACGATTGCCACGAAGGCCGAGCCCGGACCGCTCGTGGCACGCGACGCAGAACGACTGCGCGCGGTGACAGGCGGAACAATCCGGGGTACCGCGCCGCGCCTCCACGGCGTGCGTCAGCACGTAGTTGCCGGGGTGGAACTCCTCGGGCTTGGTGACACCTTGATGACACGCGAGGCAGGTAGACCGATCGTGACAGGCGGTGCACGTCGCCTCGACCTGGCGTGCCTCCTGGCGGTGATCTCGTCCGAAACCCGGACCGTGCGCATCCCCGAGCCCGGTCTGTCGCGGGATCAACTTGCCCTGCGGGAGATCGGTGTCGAGCAAGCCACCGAGCCTCGCGAGATGACAGTCCGCGCAGCGGCGCTCCTGCGATCCCTCGCGATGGCAGGTCAGGCACGACGCCATCGTCGGCAGCTGTGCGCGGGTCGCGAGATCGACCTTCGACAGATCGCCGTGGCAGCTCGCGCAGGAATTCTTCGCGTGCGCTGCGTGGGAAAACTTCAACGGCGTCGGCGTCAGGTAGACGCGCGCGACGGCGGTGTCGGGAGAGAACCCTGGATGACACGCGACGCAGCGCGCGGGTGGTGCACCGGCGACCACGTGATCGGGCTTGCTGCGATCGATCGGATGACACGCGCGACACTGCTGCTCGGTCGGGATCAAGTTATCGACGGCGGAGCGCGAGGACGTCGCGTCGGGATGGCACGTGGTGCAGGTCGTGCCGCGGGTCAGGTGCTTCGCGTGCGAGAACGTCAGCGGCATCCGCTGCTCGGGATAGATCACCGGCGACCAGTCATCGGTCGGCGAGTTGCCGTGTGATCGGCCGACCGCGAACAGCGCGGTGGCGACGACGACGACGATGGCGATCGCGAGACGGGTCATGGCTCGGGGATGAAAGAGAGATCGAGGATCGCGAGCCCGCGGAATTGCGTACCATGGATCTCGTCGCGGTCGATCTCGGCGACGCCGTGCAACGCGGCGGTGTCGCCGATCTTCCACGTGGCGCCCGTGACCGTCGACACGGTGACGTAGCGCTCCGTCGGTGAGCCGGCGACGCCGTCATCGGAGGCGACGCCGAGAACGATCGTGCGACCGCGCAACCACAGCGTGTTGGACGGGTGCCACGCGACGCCGGTACTACCGCCGAGCCGGCGACCGCCATAGCCGTCGTCCCACAGCGCATCGGCGCGGGCCCGCCAGCGAGGCGCGAACGCGCGCTCGACGCCGGCGTCGACGCCGCCGGCAACCGAGGACGCATCGTCGTCGTGCGCGTACTTGCGGACCCACGCGCTCGCGGTGGCGCGCAGGACGCCAGCGTGGGCATAGCGCAGCCGGAGATCCGTCGTGGGCTCGATCGAGAACACGTTGAAGATCGAATCACCGTCGAACGTGGGCAGGAAGTACTCGAGTGACGGCTCGAGCGAGTGCGCGCCGCGCGCCAGCCTGATGCCGGTGTCGAACCGATCGATCGCGGCATGCAGCAACGAGAACCGCGCGTTCGCGTACGGGGCGACGCCGAGGTCGCCGCGCTTCCAGTCGCCGTGGACGCGTGCGTGGATCCGCTCCTCGTTGACGCCGGAGGCGGGGGCCTGGCCGAATTCATTCGGATAGAGCCCCTGGTCGGTGACGTCGAGGCGATCCGGCGGGCCGATCAAGCCGACGGTGTTCGACCACGTGCGCCGGTAGCCGAGCTCGGCGCCGAAGGCACGCAGCCGCGAGGTGGCGACGGAGAACGCGACGGTGGGCTGCAGCTCGTCACGTTGCGGGCAGGACTCGAGATCGCTCGAGAACCGCGAGCCCTTGATCTGCCGATTGCGATCGACGAGCTGCCACTTCCCCGCGCCCGGCGTCGCGGCTTCGACGTACTCGGTGCACGCCGCGCCCGCGGTGCCGTCGAGCTCGTAGGAGGACAGCCCGACGGGGGAGGACGCTCGGACGCGCAGCCCGGCCGCCGCGGACACCGCGATCGGTTGCGGCAGCTCGACGCGCACGGAGCCACCGTCCATCGCGGAGGAGCCCCAGCCGTCGTCGAACGGCACGCGGCCGACGCGCAGCGTGACGCGATCGTCGGCGATCCCCGCGACTTCGGCGTAGCCGTAGAGGATGTCGAGGTTGATCAACGTCTCGTCGAGCTCGGGGATGATGTCGAGCGCGTCGCGGCGGCGCGTGGCGTCGGGGATCTTGCCGTTCGCGTAGGTGCCGAAGTCGTGATCGACGCGCAGGTAGCTCTGCCACGAGATCCGGAGGCCGCGCTCGGGGAGCCGCGCGATCCGGCGCTGCTTCGCGAGGTCGCCGATGTCCCAGATCCTGAGCGCGAGCGTCTCGGTGTAGCGGCGGCGGCCCAGGATCACGTCGGGTCCGACCAGCGCGTACTCGCGGAGCTGGAACGCCTGGCCGATCGTCTGCGAGCGCAGCCAGAACTCGTAGGCGTCGGCGCGCGAAGGAAAGCTGATCACGAGCAGCAGCACGAGCACGCGCTTGATCGAAGCCTTCATCGCGCGACCGTGACCGTCGCGATAGTTACCTGCGAAGCGGCGCCATCCGCGGCGACGCCCCACGCACCGACGAGGGAACTACTCTGATCGCACGCGAGCACGACGGTGTCGCCGATCCGCAGCGTCAGCCCGTCGCCCACTTCGAGCGTCGCGATCAGCGGGTTCGGGAACGGTTCGACGACGGGGCCGTTACACAGCGTGCCGTCGCCGAGCCGCTCGATGCGCGCCGGCGCGCCGGGGATCAGATGCGCGACGAGCGCGCGATCGGGGGACGCCTGTTGCGCGATCAAGGCGAGCCCACCCGAGACGACGTTGACCGTGGCGCGGATCGAGCCGCGCGCGAACCGCGGTCCGCCGACCAGGGCCCGCGCGCCGAGCTCATCTTTGGCAGTCAGGATCCAGGTGCCATCCGTGCGATCGAGCGTGGCCGGATCGGACGGCGTGAGCACGCCCTGGATCGCGAGGATCGACGGGCTCGCGGTGACGCTGCCCGAGCTCGCGCCGACCAGCGACGGGCGATACACCCAGACATTCGTCGACGGTGCAGGCTCGCCGCCGAGGACGAGCACGCTGCCGTCGGCGAGGCGGATCGCCGACGGTGCGACGAGCACGGGAGGCTGATCGCCGGCGCGGCCCTCGGGCGCGAGCTGCGACGGCGAGCGCGTGGGTGCGCGCAACGCCCAGGTGCCGGAGGTCGGATCGTGATCGAGCACGCGGGCGGCGCCGAGCGC
>JANNBP010000263.1:0-5642 GCA_031385555.1 Deltaproteobacteria bacterium
CCGTCGTGCCGGTGGGCGGCGGCGGCGGCGCGACCTCCGAGCCGCTGCCGGCGTCGGGGGGCTCGATCTTCTTCTCGGGTGGCTTGTCGAGCTTCGCCACGGGCTTGTCGGTCGGGTTGTCGGGCGGCACCACGACGACGTCGGTGGACGATGCCTTGCGCGTGGTCGATGACAGCAGCACGCCGATGCCGGCACCGAAGCCGATCGCGAAGCCACCGAGCGCGAAGTACAGCCGCCGCCGCGACCTGCGCTCCGCGACCGGAGCCACCGGCATGATCCACATCGACGCGGTCGCCGGGATGGGGGGCGGTGGGAACCCGCGGTTGGTCGACGCGGCCGTCTGCACGTCGCTGCTCGAGAGCTGCCCCGATTCACCGGCGTGGAGCCAGCGCCCGTAGCGGATCGCCTGCGGGATCGAGAGGAAGCACAGCAGCCCGATCCAGATCAACGAGAGCGCCGCGATCAACAAGATGTCGGCGACCATCGCGACGTCGTCGTTCGACAGCACGCGCAGCATGCCGGCGAGCGCGCGCTTGTCGAGCACCAGCAGCACGCTGCCGAAACAGATGTCGAGCAGCGCGGCGATCAGCAGCGAGATCAACCCGCCGCGCACCATCAACCCGCCGAACACCAGCGCGACCATCGCCGCGGCCCCCCACGCGATCACGTAGCTCCCGCCGCCGCTCTTGTTCTGCTGGATCAGCACGAACGCGATCGTGCCGAGCAGCAAGCAGCCCGCGGCCGACAGCTGCGTGAGCAGGCCCGCAAACCGCAGCAGCCAGCGACGCGGCTGGATCGGCTCCGCGATCGAGCGTCCAGCCCGGTCTTCCTCGATGGGTGCCCCCCACTTCGCCGTCACAGGAACCTTGAACGTGACATGGTGGGCCGGCTATTGCGCGTGGCACACCGCGCAAAACCTTCCGGTCTAACCTGGTTAGACCTCCATTTTTTGGGCCCCTAGTCCACGGGTGGCGGCGGCGGTGGACCCTTGCGAACTCGTAAGGGAACCAACGGAGATCCGTCGACGCGGTTCGCCAACTGACCGCAGGCGGCATCGATGTCGTCACCCCGCGGCGTCCGCAAATAGGTGGGAAGGCCGAGGCGTATGCACTCGTTCTGAAACGCCGCGATCGCCGCCTTGCTCGGGCGTGCGTACACCGCCTCGGGATGCGGGTTGTAGGGGATCACGTTGACCTTGCACTTGAGGCCGCGCACCAGCTTCACGAGCTGCGCCGCATCGGTGACCGAATCGTTGACGCCCGCGAGCAACACGTACTCGAACGTGATGCGGCGGCGCTGCTCGAGCGGATAAGCGCGCAGCGCGGCGAGCAGCTTGCCGATGTTCCACTTGCGGTTGATCGGCATGATCATGTCGCGCACCGCATCATTGGGCGCGTTGAGCGACACCGCGAGGTTCGGGCGAACCTCCTCGTTGCCTAGCCGCTCGAGCTTCGGCACCAGACCCGACGTCGACACCGTGATCCGGCGCTGCGAGATCCCGAGGCCCTTGTCGTCGGTCAGGATCTGGAGCGACTTGATCAAGTTGTCGTAGTTGTGGAGGGGCTCGCCCATCCCCATGTAGACGATGTTGGTGATCCGGCGCCCCGGGTCGACCTCGGCGAGGAGCCGCCGCGCGAGGTACACCTGATCGACGATCTCGCCGGCGTCGAGGTTGCGATCGAGGCCGAGCTTCGCGGTCGCGCAGAACTGGCAGTCGACCGCGCAACCGACCTGCGAGGAGATGCACTGGGTGGTCTTCTCGCCGTCCGGGATCAGCACGCTCTCGATCGAGCGACCCTCGTGCGTGATCAGCTGCAGCTTGCGCGTGCCATCCTTCGAGGTCTGGACCTCGCCGAGCGTGAGCCCGCCGATGGTGCAGTGGTCGGCGAGCGTGGCGCGGACGTCCTTCGCGACGTTCGAGAACTCCTCGAAGTTGCGTGCACCCTTGTCGTGGGCCCACCGCCACAGCTGCTCGCCACGGAATTTCGGCCAGCGCTTCGAGACCGCGAACTCCATCGCGTCTTCGAGGGTCATGGCGCGTAGGTCCGGCTTCATCAACACAGGGAGGCCCTAGCTACCATGCGTGGCCGCCCGAACCTACTTGATCGTGATCGCGACCTTGGAGTTGATGGATTCGTTGATCTTCAAGGCCTTGATCGCCGGCTCGATGGCTGTCCGAATGCAGGTTTCGGCGTCGCCGGCGGCGGGGTTCGGGTCGATCCGGGTGATCCAGCCGCCCTCGTCCTCGTACTCGGAGGAGCTCGCGAACGCGACCTTCAAGGTCACGCTGACGGTCAGCTCCTCCTTCTTCGTCGCCGCGAAGTTCTGGGTCCAGCACGCGATCAGCGCCGGCTTGAGGTCGCCCGTCAGCTTCTCGGGAACCTTCGGCCAGCTCTTGTTCGCGGGCGGCGGGGTGGCGGTCACGGTGATCGACAACTTGTCGGTGGCCGGTCCGGCCGGTCCCTTGGTCAGATAGGTGTCGGCGAGCTTGGTGCCGCCGAGCAGCTGCGGGTCGAGCCCGTTGTCGCCGAGCGTGACGAGCTGATCGAGCGCGGCGAAGCGGAACGCGCCGGGCGGTACCGCGAGGATGCAGCGATGCAGCACCTTGGCTGCGAGCTCGGCGTGCTTCGGGTTCGAGCGCCCCGCGGCGAGCGCTGCCCCGTACGCGCAGTCGACATCCGGCGGGACGGCCAGCTTGTCGGCGTCGTACCGGACGAGCGCCGCCGAATACGCCGCCACCGCACCCTCGAGGTCGCCCCGCGACTTGAGCGCCGCGCCGAGAGCGGCGTTGTAGTCGCCCACCGCGGAACGCGTGAGCCGACGACAGCTATGCTCGAAGCACCGCAGGTCGTCCTGGCAGTGCATGCTCGCACCGCAGCTCTCGTACTCTTTCGATTTCTGCTCTGCGCGAGCACCACCTCCTCCGGGATCGGAGGATTGGGCCTTCGAGTCACACGCAGCGCAGAGAACCAGGAGAAGCAATGCCCTCACGCGGGCAGCTTACCCTAACAGGCACCACATCAGGCACCACAGGCGGCGGTCAGCGCGTCGGCGACGCAGCCGGGACCGTTGGTGCCGCCGACACCGCAACCAGCTTCGGTGCCGTCCGCGCCACAGTCGAGCACCTCGTCCGTGGTGACGTCACCGGGGCCGCACTCGGCGTCGATGTCGCCGTTCTCCGACGCCGGGGTGCATCCCGTGTCGATGCAGGCGTCATCGCAGAAGCCGGCGCCGTCCGGGGTCGCGCAGAACAGGTCGAGGAAGTCTTCGCACAGCGCAGCCTGATCACCGGTGCTCAGCTCGTCCACGAAGACCACTTCGGGATCCGAGGAACCACCGCCACAGCCAGCTGCCAACACGAAGAAAAGGGAAATGGCTTGAAGTCGCATGACCAAACAATACGGCATCCGACGGGGGAAATTCTATTCGGAGGCAAGCCGGGTTGCTCGGCGCGTCGGAATCGTCACGGCCGCCGGGACCAACGTGGGACGTTCCACCAGATCTGGCAAAAGTCGCCGACCGTGACCTGACGCTCAACCGTGCGTGAGTGCTACGGCAGATCGAGAGCCTGGCTCCTCCGACCCGCGGTGTTTCGAGTGTTCGATCGGCCCCTTTGCTGCGGATCCACGGGGCCTCCTGCCCCGTTGTGCCCCCCACGCTCGAACGTGGTGTTGGCGCACGACGCGCATTGTGGGACTGCCGATAAACAACCTCCGTGTTCGCGGCGTCGTACGCACGACTGACGTAGGTTGCCCTTTCAAGGAGTGCTCATGAATCGACTTGCTCTACTTCTCCTCGCTTGTTCGCTCGCCGGCTGCCCCGCCACCGGCACTGCCACCGGGACCGCTGTCGTGACCACCGGTCCGGGCCCGTCGCGGCCCATGCCCGATCGTCCCGCCCCTCGCTGGGACTCGACCGGCTGGACGCTGCTCGGCACCCAGACCGTCGACGGTCGCACGGATCGCGACATCATCACGGTCAACAAACGCGCTCGCTTCGACAAGCTGACGCTCGTCGTCGAAGACTCCGATCTCGAGCTGCTCGACATGAACATCGAGTTCGCGAACGGAGAGCGCTGGTCGCCGAAGCTGGCCTACCACTTCCGCGAGAATCAGCGCAGCCGCCAGATCGATCTGCCCGGCGACGATCGGCACATCGCGAGAATCGAGCTCCTCTACCGCAACACGCCCGGTGGTGGACGTGCGCGTGTCGAGGTCTACGCGAAGGACGTCCGCAACGTCGCCGGATACACGCCTCCGCCGCCCAGGCCGGTCGAGCCGCCGCTGCCGCCCCCGCCGCCCGCGTGGGACGCCTCGGGCTGGACGCTCCTCGGGTCGCAGACCGTCGAGGGCAAGAAGGACAAGGACAGCTACGTCGTCGGTCGCAAGGCCGGCAAGTTCGACCGCCTCACGATCGTGGTCAAGGACAGCGATCTCGAGATGCTCGACTTCGTCGTGGTGTTCGAGAACGGCCAGAAGTTCGAGCCCAAGGTCAAACACACCTTCCGCGAAGGCGAGCGCACCCGTTCGATCGATCTCCCCGGCAACGATCGCTACATCAAGCAGATCAACGTCAAGTACGCGAACCTCCCCGGTGGAGGCAAAGCCCGCGTCGAGATCTACGCCAAGGACACGCGCAACGCGCCCGCACCCGTGGTGCCGCCCGGCGCCGACGGTCCCGACTGGGTCGCGAAGGGCTGGACGCGCCTAGGCGCGCAGGCCGTCGACGGCAAGCGAGATCGCGACATCTTCAATGTCGGTCGCAAGGTCGGTCGCCTCGACGTCCTCGTCGTCGTCGTCAAGGGCAGCGATCTCGAGATGCTGGACTTCGTCGTCCACTTCGAGGACGGCACCAACTGGGAGCCGAAGGTGAAGCACACGTTCAGGGAAGGCTCGTGGAGCAAGCAGATCGATCTCCCGGGCCGTGATCGCTGGATCAAGAACATCGAGCTGAAGTACTCGAACCTGCCCGGCGGCGGCAAAGCCACCGTCGAGCTCTACGGCAAGGACACGGCGCAGGGCAAGGACCCGAAGAAGCCGCGCTAACCCGCTTCGCTCTGCGCAGGCGCTCGTCGATCCCGGCGGGCGCTTTTTTCGTTTCGGCATACATGTGCGCTGGCAGCGCCGAGACTCGACGTCGACGGCTGTTGACTCTGCGTCAGTTGTAGCACGATGCCTCGGTCACAGTGCCAAGCGGTCGCGATCGAGAGCTGCTTGCACAACTCGCGCACGTGCAAACCGCGTCCGACGCGGTTTCATCGGTGGCACACGGCGTGATTCACAGGATTCGCCATGAGGGGAATCATCGGCAGTGTCCTGTTGCTCCTGACAACATCCGCGAGCGCCGCACCCATCGTGGTGTCGCCTCCCAACCCGAGGGGCATCTCGCTCGCGAGACGCCCCCTACCCGCGCGTGGCATCGCCGCGGGGACGGCCGAGAGCAAGATCATCTATCTCAACCACGACGGCGTCACGCTGCGGCCCGGTGAGGACGACGCGCGCACCAACCACTCCTCGATCATCAGTGGTCAGGTCTCGGTCCCCGCGTGGAACACGAGCGACGCGACCTGGACCGCCACGGTCGACTGCTTCAAGGACCTCTGGAAAGGGTTCGACGTCACGATCACCGACCAGGATCCCGGC
>JANNBP010000270.1:0-4591 GCA_031385555.1 Deltaproteobacteria bacterium
GGGTTGAGCTCAGGGAGTAGGAGTTCGCGCTGTCGCGCTCACCCGGTCGATTGTATTCGGGGTCCCCGGCTCGAAGACTCGCCACCCCGTTCCCCATCACTCGCCTGGTCGAAGGATCGACCCAGGCGAGCTCTGGGGTTAAGTGCGCTCGTCCGCGTGACAGCCGATGCCCACGCTTGGTCGAGCTCCAGCGACGTGCTTCGCCGGCGACAACCAGAGGTTGCCGATGTCGTGGCGTAGGTTGGTGGTGCTGATCGGCGCGTGCGGGTCGGAGCCGGATGCGCACTTCGAGGTGATGCGCATGGCTGGTGAGGTCACCGTCCAGCTCTGCGAACCGGGAAGCGCGATCGGCTGTAAGACCAGCGTGCTGTTCGACGGTGACGAGAGCGCGGCGACGGTGAGGACGCTCGACGTCTTCATCGAGGATCAGAGCACGGAGCTCGACCTGATCTTCAGCCAGGACGTCGGTGAGCGAGTCTGCAATCGCGTGGCGGTGACGTTCACGACATCGATCGACGCTGGGATCGCGCTCAGCTCTGATGCGGCAACCGCGCCGATGATCGAGCGCTGCGAGACCTGCCGGCTGGAGGCGTGCGCACCGTGAGCCCCTCCCGCTGCGCCACCTGTCTGGAGCGCGCTCTCCGCGAGGATGCGCGGCAACTCGGCACCCAACTGTCGGGCATCGACGTCGCGATCGCGTTCAGTGATCGAGCGCTGCGAGACCTCGCCGGTCGTGGACTGCGCGCGGTGACGCTGTCGATCCACACCCCGCTCGCGGGCCCGATCCGAGTCGACGTCGCAATCGACGGCATCACCTCCGAACGCTGCGAGTGTTGCCCCGAGATGGATGACTCCGTGTGGGGTCGGCCCGAGGATCGCGCGAGATGAGGGCGCTGCCACTCCAGCTCGGAGCCTTGCTCGCTGGCAAGTACCGGATCGACGCCGTGCTCGGCACCGGCGGCATGGGCACCGTGTTCGCCGCCGAGAACATCGATCTCGGGCGTGCCGTCGCGATCAAGGTGCTGCACGACGAGCTCGCCCACGATCCGGATCTCGCGCGGCGGCTGCGCCAGGAAGCGCGTTCGGCGGCGACGATCGGCCATCCCGGGATCGTCGACGTGCTCGATCTCGGCACCACCGAATCGGGCGCGCCGTTCATCGTGATGGAGCGGCTCGAGGGCGAATCGCTCGGTGCGCGCCTCGCAAATCGGGCGAGCCTCACCCCCGCGATCGCCATCGGCATCATGCAGAAGGCGATCGAGGCGCTCGCCGCCGCACACGCCAAGGGCATCATTCATCGCGACCTCAAGCCCGACAACATCTTCCTGACGGTGCACCCGCAGGCCGGCGTCAAGCTCGTCGACTTCGGCATCTCCAAGCAGGTCACCAATGACCTCACGGTGACGACCACCGGTGTGGTGATGGGTACGCCGCTCTACATGTCGCCCGAGCAGGCGCGCGGAGCACGCGACGTGACGACGGCGACCGACCTCTACTCGATCGGCGTCATCCTCTACCAGGCCCTGTCGGGTACGCCACCGCACGTCGCGCACAACTACAACGAGATGCTCGCGATGATCCTCCAGCAAGAGCCGCTGCCGCTCGCGACGCTGGTCCCCGAGCTGCCCCGCGAGCTCACCGACCTCGTGCACGAGTTGCTGTCGAAGTACGTCGACGTGCGGCCGACCGCGCTCGAGACCGCGAATCGGCTGCGCGTGATCGCGCGGCTGCTCGACACCTCGACCGTCGCGTTCAGTCCGACGCTGCAACCCGACAACGTGTCAGACGACGAGCTCGGTCACACGTTCGCGGCCGCGCCCGTCGGTGAGCCGACCTTGCCACCGACGCCGAGTCCTCCGCTCCCCGTCGGCGAGACGCTCGCTTCGATCCCGCCGGGCCCACAGGCCACGCCACGGCCGGCGGCATCGGCGGTGACAGCCAACGAGCCTGCAACGCCGACGGCGGAGATCTCCGCGCCGACTCCGCCTCGCCGTGGTGTGCTCGCGATCCTCGGAGCCCTCGCGCTCGTGCTTTCGGTCGTGCTGATCGTCGTGATCATGCGCAGCTCCGGCGGTCGCGTGACCTCCGACGCGTTCGAGATGCTCGACGCGAGCAAGGTCGTCGCGGGCGATGCGGCACCTCTCCTCGATGCTGCATTCGTCGCGGTGGATGCAGCGAGCAGCGTCGACACCGGTGTTGCCGTGCACGATGGCCAGGATCGCCGCGACGCCGGTCAGACCGAGCCGCCCCGCGATGCCGGTCAGGATCGCCGCGACGCTGGCCAGCTCGAACCACGCCGCGATGCCGGAGTATTCCGTCGGGATGCGGGTGCAACGCCGGATGCAGGTTCGATGGCTCCGCCCGATGCGGCTCCGCCCGATGCGGCGGCCGCGGGATCGAATGATCTCGACATCGACGAGACCAACCCACTGAAGCGCTAGCTGCAATCGCGGGAGGCCTCGCCCGCATCGTCGGTGTTCGGCCTGCGAATGGACAACGCGAGCCGAGCCGACACAGGGCGGATACCGTCGCTGTCAGGGGGGCCCGATACCCTCACCGATCATGGACCGCTTCCCACGCTCCACGTTGTCGCCCACTGAAGTCGAAGCGCTGCTGGCCTCTCGCCCCGCACCGGGCGAAGCACCGAAGAGCAAGTGCGACCTCTCGAGCACGTGCCCCACGTGCGGGACGGTGATGCAACCGGAGCACGCGCACTACCGATGCCTGACGTGCGGCTACCGAGACTCCTGCTGCTTCTGAGAAGCGGGCGGGCTGGAAGCGAGTCGAGTTCTCGACCGAGATACCCGGAGCCGGCCAACGTCCGAACCTCGGATCGCGCGACCGGCAAACCGTCTGGTCAAACGAGCTCGAGGTCGGTGAGTGGAAAATCGTCGCCCACGCAAAGCAGCGCTTCGCCTGCCAGTCGCGCGGCGGCGTAGGTCAAGCAGTCGCCGAAATTGAGATTCGCTCGATGTCGGCCCCGGCCGTAGCTCAACCACGCCTGAACAGCGACACCAAAATGAGCAGTGGTGAAGGGGATGACTTCGATTCCGAGCTCCTGAAGCAGACGCGCGAGTGCTCCACGAGCGTCCCGACGCAAGCGCGCCGACAACACGATCGCGGTCTCGACCAGTGTGGGAGCGCCGATCGAAATCTGCGACGCATTTCCCAATCGCTCGATCAGGTCCTCGTGCCCAGGTTCTCGCAGCATGATCGCGACGATCGCGGAACTGTCGACGATCATGCGCCCTCCGGACCGTAGCCGAGGCTCTCGTCCTCTTGTTTGCGAGTGAGCCTTCGCCCACGCTCACCGCGGGGTATGTGCGGCCAGACTTCGCGCTCGAGAAATGACCTCAAACGCGAGGTGCGGTCACCCTCCACTTTAAGAACTGCAAGGCGCGCCTTGCGCTCCTCGAGGGCACGCCGGATCGCTTCAGTCTTGGTCTCTCCGGTGAGCTTCGCGAGCTCAGCGGCGAGCCGTTCCACCGCGCTATTTTTGATGTTCAGCGCCATGGGTAGAAAGATATCAATAAGGTGTAATAAGGAAAACATGGTGTAATTTTCTGGTGGGTGATCAGGTGAGGCTCGCGATCACGCCGGCCTTCTTCAGAGAAGCGGCGCGACGCTAGGAGAAGGGACCTTGCCCACCGCCGCGCCTGGACAGGTGGCGACCACGAGACGGCAGACTCGTGATCGCGCCGGCAGAGCACGGTGACGTCGACCAAGAACGTCCTCGTGTAGAGAGGTGGCGCGACAGCTCCCGCTACGGGTCTGCGACTGCCGCCGTGAAGGGTGTGACGCGACGGCGTTGGCCGAACAGCCGCCACGACGGAGAAGTGGCGCGACCACGCGAGAGAGCGCAGTCCTGGACATCGGGAGAGCACGATGATGTCGACCAGGAAGGTCATCGTGCAGTGGCGCGACACCCGTGGGTGCCGAGCGACAGCACTGGAACGGGAAGTCACTCTCGCTGGTGAACAACAGGCCGTCGACGCTCTCGGTGAGGAGCGTGGTCAGCTCGGCACCGCACACCGGACCGCCGCACGCGTTTGCGTCGGTCAGCTTGGTGAACCGGCTGCTCGACGCCGTGGGTTGGGCCGGGAAGCGCGCGATCGCGATCGGCTTGGTCAGCGCATCGGTGACCGCGCAATCGGCGCGTCGGAGCTTGCCGCGCCGTGAGAGCAGTGGCGCGACGGCTGGAGAAGGGAACAGTCGCCGCGCCGAGAAAGGTGGCGTGATCACGAGCGGGCGCGATCACGCCGGGTGTGAGGATCTGCAACGACGAAGGCCCTCACACCGAGAAAGGTGGCGCGGCGGCACATGAGGAGGGCGGAATTGCCCGCCGCCGCGCCGGAGAAGTGGCGCGACCACGCCCAGAGGACGTGCGTCGTGATCGCGCCGGGAGAACACGATCACGCCGGCAAGCACGTCATCGTGCAGAGAGAAGGTGGCGCGACAGCCCCCGTCAGGGTCAGGGACTGGCGCGCCGCAAGACGGGTGGTGCTCGAGCGCATGAGGAGGGCGGAGTTGCCCGCCGCCGCACCAGGAAAGGATGCGCGCGACCACGCCCAGGGAGCGTGCGTCGTGATCG
>JANNBP010000326.1:0-5393 GCA_031385555.1 Deltaproteobacteria bacterium
CTCCGGCGGAGCGCGAGGGGGCTCTCGCCCGAGAGCGGGCGCCGCGCGGGAACCGTGACGGGCGCCCGGTAGAGCGCCGGAAATCAAGCGAGCGCTCGCGCAAGCGGAGGTCGTACGCACGACCGCATGGCTCGAGCGCCCGGCGCGGTTCGCGCGCCAGGCGCCCGCGTGGGCGAGCCCCCGAGCGCGGGGAGCGAGCACGACGCTCGCGGTCTCGTCACTCAACCGATCTGCTCGGTCTGTACCGTACC
Organism: Deltaproteobacteria bacterium; assembly: GCA_031385555.1. GTDB lineage: Bacteria > Myxococcota_A > Polyangia > Haliangiales > Haliangiaceae > JABFXX01. The sequence continues at coordinate 252 of JANNBP010000326.1, forward strand.
CGCCCGTCGCTGCCTTCCGCGTCTGTGCTGCCTTCCGCGTCCGTTGCTGCCTTCCGCGTCCGTCGCTGCCTTCCGCGTCCGTCGCTGCCTTCCGCGTCCGTTGTCCGCGTCTGTCGCTGCCTTCCGCGTCTGTCGCCGCTTTCGCGTCCGTTTCTGCTACACGGGCAACCCTGGTGTGGAGCCGCCAGTCAGGTGACCGTGCGTTGGGCTCTCGCACTCGGACTCCTCACATCTCGTGCCTCCGCCGACACCGCGCTCGAAGCCCGTGCCCGTGCCGAGGCAGACAAGACCTGGCTCGAGCTCGACCTCACCACGCGCCCTCCCGTGCTCGAGGGCCTCGGCGCACGGCACCAGCTCACCCGCGACACCATCGTGCTCGGTCGCCACACCACGCTCCTCCTCGAGCTCGACCAGTGGTCGAACGAGGATGGCGCCCTGCCCTCTCTCGATCTCCGCGGCCAGGGCTTCACCTCCTCGGTGCGCCTCGTCCGCAACCTCGGCTTCGCCACGCTGACGCTCCAAGGTGCCTACGCCGATGTCGACACGCCGGCCGGCCGCGGTCGCTATGACGAGCTCGGCATCTCGCTGCTCCGCACGCACGATCGCGGCGCCGGCAAGCGCGTCTGGTACGGCGTCACGCTCGGTCGCCGGACGTGGCACGGCGACGAGCCGCCCGCTGGCGAGAAGAACGTCCAGCAGCTGCTGTTCGTGCTCGGCTGGAACTTCTAAGGCTTCAAGTTGATCGACGCCTTGAACGTCACCTTCTGCGTCACCGCCACCTTCCAACCCGCCGCACGCTTGTTGACGCACTCCGCGAACAGCTCGCTCACCATCGGCGACAGCGACAGCTTCACCAACCCGTTGGGGTCGAACTCTGCCGTGAGCGTCACCGGGATCTCGCGCGTCCGCAGCGCGGCGTCCGCACTCTGCGCCGCGTTGTAGCACCCCGCGATCGCACCCGAGCTCTCGCGCACCTGCCCGAGGAACTCGCCCGCCGCACGCTTCGCATCCTCGGCATTCACCGGCGTCGCGACGGGCATTGCCTCGACGGGTGCAGCCTCGACCGGTGCGGGCTCGGAAACCGGAAGGACCGGAGCAGGCGCAGCCGTGCTTCCACCACACGCCGCGATCAACAGCAGGAGCATTCGCATCGTGCGAAGCTATCAGTCGCCGTCGAGGGCGCGGTCTTCGCGTGTCGGCTTCTTCTTGATCCCGAGGTCCGCGAGCTTCTTGCGCAGCGTGTTCCGGTTCAACCCGAGCAGCTCCGCCGCCTTGAGCTGATTGCCACCGGTATGCGCGAGCACGAGGTCGAACAGCGGCCGCTCCACGCGCGCCACGACCTTGTCGTAGAGATCGTTGATCGGATAGCCGTCGATCCGATCGAGCAGCCCCGCCAGCTTCGACTTCACCATCTCCTCGAACGCCAGATCCTCGAGCGGCACGCGCGTCGCGACCGTCGGCAGGATGTCGTCGACATCTCCGGCTTCGATCCGCGCACCCTTGACGCGCACGACCAACCGCCGCGCGATCGACTTGAGCTCGCCGACGTTCCCCGGCCACGGATACTCGCCGAGCCGCGTGATCGCCCTCGACGACACCGACGGCTTGGCTCGCCCGACTTCCGCGGCGTAGTGCTTGATCCAGCGCTCGAACAGCGCCGGCAGATCATCCAACCGATCGCGCAGCGGCGGCACCACGATGCGCCTGGGCCTGAACAGCTCGTAGAAATCGCGCGCCACGATCTCTGCATCGACCGCGCGTTCCAGATCCGGATCCGCCGTCGCCACCACTTGCACGTCGGAGGCTTCGGTCAGGCTGCTCTTGCGATCGCGGATGGCCCGTTTCAGCGTCCGCTGCGACGGCCCCGACAGATCACTCAGATCTTTGACGAGCAACGTCCCGCCGTTCGCGGCTCGCAACGCCCGTCGCGCTCGATCGCAGGCGTCGTCGCTCTTCACACCCGGCACATCCTCGAACGTCGGCCGCACCGCGATGAACCGCGCCCCCGTCCGCGGCCCCTTGTGGTGCAGCACGCGCGCGATCAACTCGCGTCCCGTACCGTACTCGCCGCAGATCACGACCGGATCGTCGCCATCGGCGTACTCCTCGAGCTGCGCCGCGACGGCGCGCATCGACGCACTCTCGGTCACCAGGAAGTCTTTGGCCCTGAGGCTGCCGCGAAGCAACTTACATCCCGCTCGTCACGCGGCCTGATCGGAGTCGGAGAACTCGCCGTCCGCCTGCGTCTTCGAATCCGTCATCTCCGGCGACAACCCGAGCCGCTTCTCGCGATCGAGCAGCTGCGCGAAGTAGTCCTCGACGAGCTGCTTCGACATCGCGAGGTCCTTGGTCTCCCACACCTTGAGGCGCAGCGAGTTGCAGCCGTAGAGACCTCGCGCGTACCACGCACACGCCTTGCGAACCTCGTGCAGCGTACGCGGGCCCGGCTTCAGCGTCTCGATCAACTCGACGTGCCGGCGATAGCCGAACAGGCGCTCCTCGAGCTTGGGCGGCCCCGGATCGGGGCGGCCCGCCGCGACTTCCTTGAGCCGCGCGAACAGCCACGGATTGCCGAGCGCACCGCGCCCGATCATCACCGCATCGCAGCCGGTGGTCTCGCGCAGCCGCAGGTACCCGTCGACATCGATCACGTCGCCATTCCCGATCACGGGGATGTGCGAGGGCAGCGCGTCGCGCACCAGCTTGATGATGTTCGGATCGCTCTTGCCCGAGAAGCCCTGCGTGCGCGTGCGGCCGTGCACCGTGATCATCTTCGCGCCGGCCTCGACCAGCGAGAGGGCGAACTCGGGCGCGTTCAGGTTGTCCTGGTTCCACCCGGCGCGGTGCTTGACGGTCACCGGCACGTCGGCCGGAACGGCACGCACGACGGCGCGCACCAGCGACTGCGCGATCGCGGGCTCGCGCATCAACGCGGATCCACACTCGCCTGCCACCACGCGCTTCGCCGGACAGCCCATGTTGATGTCCACCAGCGAGGCGCCGATCGACACGGCGAGCCGCGCCGCGGCCTCCATCCGCTCCTCTTCGCGACCGAAGATCTGGACGCCGAACTTGCGACCATTGAGCGACGCCGTCAGCTTGCCGGTGGTCTTCGGATCGCCGACCGACAGCGCATGCGCCGATAGGAATTCGGTGATCGTGAAGCCGACCCCGAACTCCTCGCAGACCGTACGGAACGGCAGATCCGTCACCGCAGCCATCGGGGCGAGGATCACGGGCGTGTCGATTGCGAGGTCACCGACCTTCATGAAGGGCCCAGTTTGTACCGGATCGACGGCGCCCTGGAAACCCCGATCTAACGCTGGTCATCTACCCAGATCCGCGGGTGTATTGACGTTCGCGAACGATCGCAGCTCCGGATCGACCGCGCGCAGCTCCGGCTCGCGGATCCACGTCACGGCCAGCCCCAGATCGGTGAGCACGCGGGACGCCTTGCGCTCCCCGGCGCGAAACGCGCCTTGCACGAGCTCGAACGTCGCCTGCTTGAGCGCGCACAGCAGCGGCTGCGGCAGCCCGTCGATCTCGAACGCGATGGCATCCACGGCCTCGGTCGTGCGCTCGCACAGCATCTCGATCACCGCAGGCTGCAAGAACGGCATGTCGCCGGCGACCACGATCATCCAGGTCGTCGTGCACGCGCCGAGCCCTCCCGCGATCCCATGCACCGGCCCACCATCCGCCACCGTATCGGGCACCGTGCAGTAGGCGTCGTCGATCGGCGCGGGCGCCGACACGAGGATGGCTCCGACCAGCGGCGCGAGGACCTCGATCTGGCGCGCGAAGATCGGCTTGCCGTCGATCACGATCGCGTGCTTTGCCACGCCACCCAACCGTGTCGCCTTTCCGCCCGCGAGGATCAGCGCGCTGACGTCGGGGTACTTCACCGCGCGAGCAACGTCTCGATGTAGTCCTGCGACGGCGTCGTGATCTCGGGTCCGCTCGTCGACAGGTACACCGAGACCTCGGTGCGCACGCCGAAGCTCCCGGCGCTGGTCTTGAAATACAGGCCCGGCCCGACGGTGAAGCCGGTCCCCGCGGTCAGGATCCGCGAGTCCTTGACCTCGTAGTCATCGAGGTCGGCGCCGCCGCCCTGCAGATCCGTATCCATCGAGTGCCCGGTGCGGTGCATGACCTTGTCGACCATGCCGGCCTTCTTGATGAAGGCGCGCGTCGCTTGATCGACCTCGGCACCGGTGACTGGTCGGTTCTTGCGAGTCCGGTCCACGATCACCGCCAGCGCGGCATCGCGCGCCAGCGTCACCGTCTCGAACGCCTTCTTGATGTCGTCGCGCACCGACGTATCCGCGACGGCGACCCAGGTGTGCGCGGCGAAGATGCCCTCGGGCTTGTCGACCTTCGCGGCGAGCGAGATCACGATCAGATCACCGCGCGAGATCCGCGCCGTCTTCGCCGCGTTCGGCACGTAGTACGGGTCCGCGGTGTTGACCCCGGCCGCCACCACCGGCGCCGGCCCCGTCAGCCCGCGCATCGTGATGCCCTTGGTGAGCCGCTGCTGCAGATCGTACTCGGTGACGAGCTGATTCGCGGCGAGCTGCTTCGCGACAAACGCGAGCGCTTCCTTGCGGAGCTCGGTGAGGTGATGCACCGCGATGTGATGTGCGGTGCGTCCCGGATCGCCCCAGATCGCCTTGGTGTACTGCACCAGCGTGTCGCTCGATCGCACCTGCACGCCGGCGGCGCGGATCATCTCGAGCGTCCCCGCATCGACGCGCGACACGCTCGGGACCGCGGCCTTCGGCGAGTACTCGACGGCGATCGTGCCCCGCCCCTTGAGCAGCGTCTTGAGCTGCGCGTCGAAGTCGCGGTAGCCCTTGTACGAGAGCTTGGTGCCGGGCAGATGCTCGAAGCTGCGCTTCTCCGCGTCGTGCACCAGCGCGACCGGCTGGCCCTTCGCGGGGATCATGTAGAACCATGGGCGCGTCGGGTTGCCGTCGGGTGCGACCAGGCGACGCGCGATCGGATTCGCACCGTCGCGATCGAACAGCAACCAGCCGTCGAGCCGCTGCACCGCGAGCAAGCCCTGCACCGCGGAGACGTCCGCGATGCCGACCCGCGCGGGCACGCCACCGTACGGATCGACAGGCGCCTTCGGACCACCGG
>JANNBP010000339.1:0-22470 GCA_031385555.1 Deltaproteobacteria bacterium
AGGGTTCGGGACCCGCGTCCCGATACAAAAAGCAGCGTTGGGAGATCGTCGGATCGTTGAAATTGCGGAGGAGGAGGGATTTGAACCCCCGGTACTTGCGTACATCTGATTTCGAATCAGACACCATCGGCCACTCGGACACTCCTCCAGAAAACTAGTGGTAGCTCGGTCCTCGACGAAGCTTCGCGAAGAAGCCGCTCAACGCTGCGGCGCACTCTTCAGCGAGGACTCCTCCAACCACCTCGACTCGGTGGTTGAGCCGGTTATCGGTGGTGATCTGATAGAGCGTCGTGACTGCACCCGCTTTCGGGTTCGTACAGCCGTAGATCAACTTCTTGACCCGCGCATTGACGATCGCGCCGGCACACATCGGACAGGGTTCTTGCGTGACGACCAAGGTGGCCTCGACACGCCAGTGCCCTAGCTGCTTCGCTGCTTCACGGAGTGCGACGATCTCGGCGTGAGCCGTAGGGTCACCATCCGTTTCGCGTCGATTGCGACCTCGCGCGACGATGTTTCCATCGCTCACGATCACACAACCGACCGGGACATCGCCTGCGTCGCCCGCGGCCTTCGCCTCGTCGAGTGCAACACGCATCCATTGCGCTTCATCAGCCATAGAACAATTCAAGCGGATCCGAGAGGGGTCGAACCTCTAACCCCCGGTTCCGTAGACCGGTGCTCTATCCATTGAGCTACGGATCCTCAACCAAACATTTCAGCGGAGAGAGGGGGATTCGAACCCCCGATACAGGAAAAAACCCATATGCCGGTTTAGCAAACCGGTGCCTTCAGCCACTCGGCCATCTCTCCTAGGGCGGCCCCTATGGAGACAGGTTGCCAAACATCAATCAAACATCAATCAAACTAAACTCGGGCGTGACGTGCGGGTCATCTCGACCCCGCACGTCTGCCCTAACTACCTGCGAGACACTATTCGGTTGTCAGGGCTGTTGCGGAGGAGGAGGGATTCGAACCCCCGGAGCTTGCGCTCGGCGGTTTTCAAGACCGCTGCCTTCGACCACTCGGCCACTCCTCCAGGCGGTCCCAGAGGCAGGGCGGCAGTATAGGGAACGAAGTCACCTTGTAAAGCCGGATCGAGAAAGTTCTCGGTCCCGACTGCTAAACGACTGCCGAATCTACTTCTTCTCGATGCGCTCGAGCCCGCCCATATAAGGACGCAGCGCGGCAGGGACGATGACACTCCCGTCGCCCTGCTGGTACTGCTAGAGGATCGCGACGATGGTCCGCCCGACGGCGATGCCGGAGCCGTTCAGCGTGTGAACCGGGCGGTTGGCCTTCTCGGTCGCCGACCGGTATCGGATCTTCGCCCGCCGCGCCTGGAAGTCCTCGAAGTTGGAGCAGCTCGAGATCTCGCGATACGCGTCCTGCCCCGGCAGCCAGACCTCGATGTCGTAGGTCTTCGCAGCGGCGAACCCGAGGTCGCCGGAGCACAGGGTCGACACGCGGTAGTGGAGCCCGAGCCCTTGCAGCACGCGCTCGGCGTCATCGCGCAGCTTCTCGAGCTCGAGGTAGCTGGTCTCGGGTTTGACGAACTTCACGAGCTCGACCTTGTCGAACTGGTGCTGGCGGATCAGCCCGCGCGTATCGCGGCCCGAGGCACCGGCCTCGGCGCGGAAGCACGGCGTGTATGCGGTGTAGTAACGCGGCAGCGATTCCTCGTCGAGGATCTGATCCATCAGGAGGTTCGTGACCTGGACCTCGGCGGTCGGAGACAGGAACAGATCGTTGTCGGCGTCGTGATCCGGGCCCGTCGGGATCGCGAGCTTGAACAGATCGTGCTCGAACTTCGGCAGCTGGCCGGTGCCGCGCAACGCCGCGCGCCGCACCACCGCGGGTGGCCACACCTCCTCGTAGCCGGCGTTGCCGTGCAGATCGAGCATGTAGTTGATCAACGCGCGGGTCAGCCTCGACGCCCCGCCGCGCAGGACGGTGAACCGCGCGCCGGTGATCCGGGTGCCGCCCTCGAAGTCGAGGATGCCGAGCGCCTCGCCGATCTCCCAGTGCGCCTTCGGTGCAAACGCGTACGTGGGCTTGTCGCCCCACGTGTGGTGCACCGGGTTGTCTGCCTCGCTGACCCCGTCGGGGACGTCGGCGTGGGGCGCGTTGGGGATCCCGAGCAAGGTGCTCTGGCTCTCGGCCTCGAGCGTGCCGTGCAGGGCCTCGCCTTCCTTGATCTTGGTCGACAGCGCCTTCATCTCGTCGCGTGCCGCGGCGAACTCGGGCGAGCTCTTGTCGAGCTTCTTCATCTTGTCGTTCGCCGAGTTCTTCGACGCGCGCATGTTGTCGAGCTCGGCCTGCAGCTTGCGGCGCCGCTCGTCGACGGAGCGCCACGAGCTCACCGCGTCGGCAACGGCGGGGCCTCGGCGGAGCACGGCATCCATCTTGAGCGGGTCGAGCATGACTATTTCCTCTGGAGTTCGGTAATGATCGTGAGCGGTTGGACCTGCACCGTAGCTCGCGATTAACCACCCTGGCAAGCTCCGGGTCCAATCCGCCGTGGCCACGGTCGCTTCTCTCCTCTCCGGCATCGAGCCCGCGCTCGTGACGATCGATCCGGACCGCGAGCTGGTCGACCGTTTCCAAGCCGGCGAGCGGTCTGCGTTCGACACCCTCGTGCGCCGCCATCAGAAGGGGATGTGGCGGTTGATCCACCGCTACGTGAAGCGAGATGCCGATGCGTCCGATGTGGCGCAGCAGGCGTTCGTGCGCGCGTTCAAGGGGCTGGTGGGGTTTCGCGGTGCGGCCAGCGTGCGCAGCTGGATGTACCGGATCGCGATCAACTGCGCGCTGACCTGGCTGCGCGATCACCGTCGCGAGGAGCCGACCGAGCTCGCCGAGGACGTGCTCACCGATACCAATCCCGCCCCGGCGCAGCTGATCGGCACCGAGAACACGGCGCGGTTGCGCGCCGCGATCGCGACGCTGCCGCCGAAGCAGAAGCTCGTGCTCGAGCTCCGCATCTTCGACGACCTGTCGTTCAAGGAAGTCGCCGAGCTCGCCGAGTGCACCGAGAACACGGCGAAGGTGAACTTTCACTACGCCGTGAAGAAGCTGCGTGACATCCTCGTCGGAGAGTCCGATGGCTGAGCGCCCCACCTCCGAAACGCTGCTGACCGCGTACGTCGATGGGGTCGGCGAGCTCGAGGTCGAGGAGCGCCGTCGCGTCGAGCGCTTCCTGGCGGAACCCGCGATGCGTGCCGAGCACGCCGCGACGCGCGACCTGCTCGATCAGTTGCGTGCGTTGCCCGACGAGACCCCGTCGGTCGACTGGGCGGCGATGGAGCGCGCGATCCACGCCGAGGTCGGCGACGAGGTCCCGCGGCGTTCGTGGCTGTTCCGCTGGCGCTTCGCGCTCCCCGCGTTCGCCCTCGCTGGAGCGGCCGCGATCCTCTTCCTGGTGGTCCGCTCGCAGGATGGAGGCGACGTCAGCCCGATCACCTTCGTCCCGAATCCCGTGCCCGACTCCAAGTTGCCGATGTTCGAGCAGCTCGATGATCGCGTCACCGTGTACGTCGACGGGACCGATCTCGAGATCGCGGATACTAACGAGCTCGACGACGAGCTGGCCGAGCTCGAGCTGGCTGATCATGATGTTCCCGCCGTGGACGAAGCGTCGCTCGGCTTCCTCGAGCCCACCGATCTTGCCTGGATCGACGACCTCGACGACGATGACCTGACCCGCGCCGAGAAGGCGCTCGCGCAGCCGATCAAGCTCCGCAAAGGCATCTGATGCACCCCAAGGGCTCACCTCTCGGTTCGCTGGCGAGCGTCCTCACCATCGTGCTCCTGTTGTTGTCGTCGGTCGCGCTCGCCCAACCTCGCGATCGGCGCGGCGATCCTGCAGCCGCTCGGCGCACGGCGATCAAGCAACGGATCCGCGTGCTGCGCGCCGCCACGCTCACCGAGGAGCTCAAGCTCGACGAGAGGGCGCTGTCGCGCGTGCTCCCCGTCCTCGCGAAATGGGACGACGTCACCGAGGATCTGCTCAAGAAGCGCGTCGACATCCAGGGGCGCATCGAGGCCACCGACGGCAAGGATCCGAAGGCGACCGACAAACTGATCGACGAGGCCGTGGCGAACCAGAAGGCGTTCTGGGACCTCGAAGGTCAGCGCCTCGCCGAGCTCAGGAAGATCCTGACTCCCGCGCAGACGGCGAAGCTGTTGATCGTGCTCCCACAGTTCGAGCGCCGGATCCAGAACCAGCTGCGCCGCGCCTTGTCGAACGCCCAGAATCGTCGAGGCGGTGGGCGCGCGGCCGACCCGACGTTCGATGACGAGGACGACGACATGACGCCCCGCCGCGGTCGCTAGCCGGCACGTAGCCCTGCCTGGGCCGTTTCGTCGCGCACTCCACGGGGGCGGGGTATGATTCTTCGGGCCGGGGATGAGCACCACTATCGAGGCGACCTGCACCACGTGCGGGACAATCAATTCTGTCGACGAGGCCGCTGCACCTGGCACGAAGTTCGTGCCCTGCGTCAGCTGCAAGTCGCGCGTCGCGCTGCCGCCGATGAAGGCCTCGCGGGCCGCTCCGCCGCCCTTGCCGGGTGGTGCCAAGGGTGAGTCGATCGGGCTGGCCGATCTGCCGGCGCCCAAGCGACAGAGTCCGCTCGGTTCGGCCGAGCCGTCGCGGCCCGCGCCGAGGTCCGCGCTCGCCGATGCCGACCTGCTGGCGCCACGCGGCAATCGCAGTCACCAACCGTCGACGCCTCCCCACAACATGCCCGCTCATAACGGCACGTTCGATCTCGACGAGCTGATGCCTCTCGACGATGCCGGCCTGCTGGCGCCGAAGGCGCGCGCGGCGGATGTCGCCGATCTGCCCGCACCGCGAGGTGCCTCTGCGAAGTCTCGCGGGGTCAACGATCTGCCGATGCCGAGCGTCGCCGACCTGCCCACTCCGGCCTCGGCGCGACCAGCGATGCCGAAGCCTCCCGCGATGCCGAGCGTCGCCGATCTGCCCACGCCGAAATCGCGACAGCCATCGGTCTCCGATCTGCCTGCGCCCGTCACGCGTGGCAAGCCGATCGTCGATCTCCCCACGCCGCGTAACGCCGGCAACCCGATCGTCGATCTGCCCACGCCGAGTAACGCCGGCAACCCGATCGTCGATCTCCCGACGCCGAAGCATGGTGGCGTGATCGATCTGCCGACGCCCAAGCCCGGCGGCCCGACCGACGTACCCGCCCCGAAGGGCTTCTTCGACGACCTTCCACAGCCGTCGCGCAACCAGCCGTCCCCGACGAAGAATCCGGAGCTGCCGGCGCCGAAGGGCTTCTTCGACGATCTCCCCGGCAGGGTCAACAGCAGCAAGCCCGAGGTCCCCGCACCGAAGGGCTTCTTCGACGATCTCCCCGGCAGGGTCAGCACGCAGCGCGCCGCTGCCGCCGCGGCCCCCGACGTCCCCGCCCCGAAAGGGTTCTTCGACGACCTCCCGGGTCGCCCCACCTCGACGACGAACGCACCGCAGCCGCCCGCGCCGAAGGGCTTCTTCGACGACCTCCCGCAGCCGGCGAAGTCGACGACGCAGGCGGTGACGCCACGCACCGAGAAGCCGAGCACCTCTCCTGTCGAGCTCAGCACGAGCGGTTCGTCGCCGCTCGATCTAGGGCTCGCCAACGAGGAACCGTCGCAGTCGAAGCGCTACGACGATCTCGATCTGTCGATGCCGACGAGTGGCATCAAGATCGACAACAAGCCGGCATCGCTCGATCGGCCGAAGACGCCGTCGGTGCAGCCCCTGCCCTCGTTCCGCGCCGCGGTCCCTGCGCCGGCGACGCTCGAGCTCGAGGAGCCCCGCCCCGTCGTCCAGGGAACCCAGAAGCTCGGTCCGAGGCCGAAGTCCGAGCCGGCGCTCGGCCCCGAGGCGCTGCGTGCGAAGGCCCGCCGCACGCGGATCCTCTCGCTCGTCGCCCTGCTCGTCGTCGGGCTCGGGGCCGCCGGCTTCTACGTCTACAGCCGATGGGCCGCGAAGCGCGCCGTCCAGAACACGATCAACGAGGAGCTCGCGAAGGCGAAGGTCGAGCTCACCAAGTCCGATCTGGGTCACTGGGATCGTGCCGCGGGTGCGGCCTCGCTGGTGATCGAAGCCGACCCGAAGCACGCCGAAGCGCTCGGCATCTACGCCGAGGCGCGGATCGCGTCCGCCCTCGCGAACGGGATCGACTACGGTGCGAAGCTCGCGCAGGGGCGGAGCACCATCACGAAGGCGCTCGAGAGCATCGCCGGTCCGAACTTGATCCGCGCGCAGGCGCTGAACTCGATCTCGCAGGGCATCGGCGATCGCGCGGTCGAGCTGCTCAAGCCGCAGGTCCCCACCGACAGCAAAGATCCGACGCTGCTCCTCTACATGGGCTGGGCGTACATCGCCGCCAGCGACGGGGCGTCCGCGACGAAGATGTTCGACGCCGCGATCACGAATGGCAGCGACTACGTCAAGGTCTGCGCACTCTACGGTCGCGGCCAGGCGAAGCTCGATCAAGCGGATCTCGAGGGCGCGAACGCCGACTTCAAGGCGGTCCTCGCGATCGACAAGGAGCACATCGGCGCGCAGGTCGGCATGGCCGCGGCACTGCCGGCCTCGCAGGTCCAGCAACAGGAGAAGGATCTGCTCGCGCTGTTCGAGCGCAAGGACTTCGCGACGGGTGATCCCCGCGCGGTGGTCAAGGCGTGGTCGCTCGCTGCCGAAGCGGCGAAGCGCGGTGGCCGCCTCGATGCGGCGCGAGAGCGCTTTCGCAACGCACTCGCCGTGATGCCCGAGGATCTCGGTGCGCTCGCGGGCTCGGCCGAGATCGAGCTGCGCGACAACAAGCTCGACGCCGCCTCGGAGCAGATCGGCAAGGCCCTCGCGATCTCGAAGGACGACATCCGCAGCCAGCTCGTACAGTCCGAGATCAGCGTCGCAAAGAAGGACTACAACGATGCGCGCGCGCGCGTCGATGCCCTGTCGCGTCGCAATCCCCCGCCGCCGAAGCTCGACCAGGCGCGGATCAAGATGGCCGCCGGTCGGCTCGCCGAGTTCGCGGATGGCAAGGACGAGGTCGCGGCGGAGCTCTACGCCGAAGCAGCGAAGCTCGCTGGCGATGCGGATCTGTCTCCGACGCTGACCGCGGTCGGCAAGTACACCGCGATCGCCGAGAAGACCGACGATCAGAACAAGGCGGGAGAGCTCCGAGGCAAAGCAACGGAGCTCCTCGAGAAGCTCGAGACGCAGGCCGACAAGGAGCCCGACGTCGCGCTCGCTCTCGGCGCCGCCTACCTGCGCAACGGCGATGCCGCGAAGGCGGAGACCTGGCTGTACAAGTTCGTCGAGGCGAGGCCCGACGATGCGGAGGGGCAGTTCCAGCTCGCGAAGGCGCTGGCGCGGCAAGACAAGACTCCGGAAGCGATCAACCGCCTCACCAAGGCGATCGAGCGCGCTCCGAAGCGTGTCGAGTTCCGCGTCGAGCTCGCACGCACGTACGAGCGTGCGAAGGACGACGCGAAGGCGGGCGAGATCTACGAGAAGCTGCTCGCCGAGTTCAAGGACACGGCGAGCGTCGAGGTCCGCGCGTCGGCGGGTCGGTTCTTCGCGCGCAAGAAGCAGTACGAGAAGGCCGGAGAGCAGGGCGAGCAGATCCTCAAGGTCGTGCCGAACCACGTCGTCGGCCAGTACCTCAAGGGGGAAGGCCTGCTGTTCAAGAACTCTCTCGACGACGCGCGCTTGCTGCTCGGCAAGGCCGCGGCCGCCGAGCGCGACACGCACTACTTCGAAGCCCTGGGCCGCGCGAACATGGGCAAGGCGATTGCCTCGGGAGAGGTGAAGTTTCAGCCACTCGCGATCGATGCGTTCAAGACCGCGATCACGATCGACGACAACAACGACGATGCGTATTTCGGGCTCGGCCTCATGTACATGGCGCAGAAGAACTACCCGCTCGCGATCCCTCCACTCGCGAAGGCGAACAAGGTCAACCCGTCCGACATCGACATCATGGCGATCATAGGGCTCGCGTTCTTCAACCTGAAGGACTCGCAGTCGTCCGCGGGCCCGACCGCCGCGATCTGGCTCGAGCAGGCGAAGAAGGCGAACCAGGACGGTGTGTTGACCCTCGCGACGATCAACTACTACCTCGGGCGGCTCTACGAGGAGCAGGGCAAGGCGGCTCCGGCCGCGAGCGCGCTGGACGAGGCCGTCCGGCGTGCCGAGCTCGAGGACAAGAAGACGGGCAAGATGCAGCCCTGGTACGGAGATGCGCAGTATCTCCGCGGCCGCGTCCACAACGTGCTCCACAACGACGAGGCCGCGCGCGACGCCTTCCAGAAGTTCCTCGGACAGAACCCGCCGCAAGACGACCTGCGCCGCAAGGAAGCTGAAAAAGAGCTGAGCACTGCTCTCCAGAAGCGCTAACGCGTAACACCGAGCGCGATCCTCGTCGACGAAGTTGGTCTATGGTCCGGCCGTGCTGGACGGTCTCAAGAAGCGTGTCGATCGGGCGTTGTTCTTCGGCAAGGTGTTGCGCGCGAGCGGCGTCGCCACACCGATCCGGCCGTCGAAGCTGGCGACGTTCGTCAAGAACGCGCGGCAGACGCCGCTCGGGCCGCACCTCGCGGTGATGTATCACGCGGCCGCGCACCCCGAGAAGGAAGCCCTCGTCGAGTACGGTGAAGGTGGCGTCCGTCGCCTGACGTGGGGCGAGCTCGACGCGACGATCAACCGGATCGCGCACGCGTTGTCGGCGCGTGGCGTCAAGAACGGTGGCCGCGTCGCGCTGATGCTCGCGAACGGGATCGAGTACCTGATCGCGCAGCAAGCCCTCGCGCGGCTCGGCGCCACCGCGGTGCAGATCGGCTACCGGCTCAAGCCGTCGGAGATCTCGTACATCCTCGGCAACGCCGACCCCGTCGCGACGATCGTCCACGCCGAGTTCCTGCTGGGGATGCGCGAGGCGCGTGCGGCGGTGAACGCGAAGGGCTCGATGTTCGTGATCGGGGGCGACGGCTCGCTGTCCTCCGACGAGCTCGACTGGGATCGCGCGATGGCGAGCGCCTCGCCGGAGATGCCACCGAAGACCGAGGGCGACGGGGGCGGCGTGATCGTCTACACGTCGGGCACCACCGGCAAGCCGAAGGGTGCGAAGCGCGCGTGGAAGAAGACCGGCTTCGAGAGTGTCGCCGACATGATCGTGCAGGTCGGCATCCACGCAGAGGATCGGCACCTCGTCGTCTGTCCGCTCTATCACTCGGCGGCGCCGGCGTTCGTGGCGATCATGATGTCGCTCGGCGCGACCATCGTCCTGATGAACCACTTCGATCCCGAGAGGTCGCTCGACATCATCCAGAAGGAGCGCATCACGTGCTCGCTGATGGTGCCGACGATGCTGATCCGGACGTCGAACCTCCCCGTCGAGACGATCAAGAAGTACGACACCTCGTCACTGCGCTGGATGATGTCGGGGGCGGCGCCGCTGTCGACCGAAGCCGCGAGGCGGTGGATGGGCGCGTTCGGTCCGAAGCTGTGGAACTTCTACGGTGCGACGGAGACAGGCCTCGTCACGCTCGCGGGACCTCACGATCACGTCACTCGCCCGGGCACGATCGGCAAGCAGCTGCGCGGCAACCAGATCCGGTTGCTCGATGACGCCGGCCACGAGGTGCCGCGCGGCCAGATCGGCGAGCTCTACGCCCGCAACTCGACGATGATCAGCGGCTATCACAACAACGACGAAGCGACCAACGACGCGCAGAAGGAAGGCTTCTTCTCGGTCGGCGACATGGGTCGCGTCGACGAGGATGGCTATTACTTCCTCGAGTCGCGCAAGCACGACATGGTGATCTCGGGCGGCGTCAACATCTACCCGCGCGAGATCGAGGACCACCTCAACACCCACCCCGCGGTGCTCGAGGTCGCCGTGATCGGCGTGCCCGATCCCGAGTGGGGCGAGACGCTGCGCGCGTTCGTCGTGCTGCGCGACGGCCGGCAGACGACCGAGCAGGAGGTCATCGACTTTTGCCGGACCGGCCTCGCAGACTACAAGCGCCCGCGCAAGGTTACGTTCCTCGTCGAGCTGCCGCGCAACCCGACCGGGAAGATCCTCAAGCGCGAGCTGCGCGACCTCTAGCCCCGAAGACGAGCGATCAGGGCGGTGCGAGCTCATCTGATCGTCGAGCTCGACCCCGAGGAGCCGAGCTCAGGGATTACTCTAAGATCGCTTTCGCGCCCCGCGCGTTGGTAGGTCTGAGCTGCGTTCGATCAGGAGAACATCATGAGATTGGCAATCGCTGCGCTCGTCGCAGTCCTCGCTGCACCGACGGCCGCCGAGGCGTTCTGCGGCTTCTACATCGACACCCAGGGCAACGAGATGGTGAACAACGCGACGCAGGTCGTGTTGATGCGGCAAGGCACCCGCACCGTCCTGTCGATGCAGAACAACTATCAGGGTCCGCCGAAGGACTTCGCGATGGTGATCCCGGTGCCGGTCGTCCTCAAGGAGACCGACGTCAAGACGCTGCCCAAGTCGGTGTTCGCGAAGGTCGATGCGATGAGCTCGCCGCGGCTCGTCGAGTACTGGGAGCAGGATCCCTGCAACTTCGACAGCGAGGACGAGGAAGACGCCGCTCCGGTCCGGCGCAGGGCCTCTGTGAAGATGGCGAAGAAGTCGGCGGACGATGGCGACTATGGCGTGACCGTCGAGGCGAAGTTCGACGTCGGGGAGTACCAGGTCGTGATCCTGTCCGCGAAGGACTCGACCGGGCTCGATCGCTACCTGCGCGATCAGAAGTACAAGATCCCCGCCGGTGCCGAGCCGCTGCTCAAGCCGTACGTCGCGGCGGGATCGAAGTTCTTCGTCGCGAAGGTCAACCCCGCGAAGGTGAAGTTCGAGCACGGCATGGCGCAGCTCTCCCCGCTCCGCTTTCACTACGACACCGAGGAGTTCTCGCTGCCCATACGCCTCGGGCTGGTCAGCAGCAGCGGCACGCAGGATCTGATCGTCAACATCCTGTCGCCCGGCCAGCGCTACGAGCTCGCGAACTACAAGAACGTCGTGATCCCGACGAACTTCGACGTCAAGGACGAGGTCCGCACACGGTTCGGCGAGTTCTACGCGGCGCTGTTCGATCGCACGGTGCAGCAGAACCCTGGCGCGATCGTCACCGAGTACGCGTGGGACGCGTCGTCGTGCGATCCGTGCCCCGGTCCCACGCTCGACGGCAACGACTTCCAGACCCTCGGCGCCGACGTGATGACCGGCGGCAATGACGACGAGATGCCTCGCAAGCGCAGCCGGCGTGGCGGTGGTGGCTACGTGCTGACGCGGCTGCACGCGCGCTACGGCAAGGAAGTCCCGAACGATCTCGTGTTTCGGGCGGCGTCGCCGATCGTCGGTGGTCGCGAGATCCGCCAGCCCAACAACGAGCTCGAGCACGGCGCCGTCGCCGACAGCTACAACAACTTCCAGGGTCGCTACGCGATCCGCCATGCGTGGACCGGGCCGGTCGCGTGCCAGAACCCGGCGCGTGGTCGTTGGGGTGGACCGCCAGCGGGAGCGCAGCTGGCGAAGCCGCAGGGCGCCACGGACACGGCGTTCGCGCCCCGCGGCACGATGCAGATCCCGCTGCTAGTCGAGAAGGACATCCCCGAGATCGGCGTCAAGGTCGGCGTCCCGATCGAGCTGTCACCACCCTCGAAGATCAGCGGCTCGCCGATCCCGAGCACGGGTCAAGTGCAGAGCAAGGGGCAGGGTTGCGCGTGCGACTCGGGGAACGCCGGTGGCTTCGCAGGTGGCGCTACGCTCCTCGGTCTCGTGCTGTTCGGCATGCGTCGCCGTCGGTGCAGCTGACGACCGACGCGAGCCTCCGAGATCAGGCTCTGCGACCTCTGTGCCCTTTGCGTACAGATCCTGAGCCCACATCCTCCGGATCGTTGGAAGTCCGCACGGGCGCAGCATCTGCTCGGAGCTTGGAACGCAGAGGACACAGAGGGCACAACGGCTCGTCGCGAATGCGGCTGCGTCGATCTTCGCTTCGCCGGCTTCGCCGTGGTTCGCGTCGCGAGCTGCTTTCACGGGCCGCTTCTTCGGTGCGGGCTTCGCACTCACCGCAGGTCGAGACCCGGTCGGTTCTTCGTCGCTGACGGCGTTCCGTCCAACCACTGCTTCGGTCGACATCGCCATGCTTCGCGGATCAACGGCGCGGGCTCGGAGCCGGTGACGGCTTCGAGGTGAACCAGCACCGCCGGGGTAGCCGTCGTAGTGCGGCTCGGTGAAGAACCTCCGGTCGGCGGACAGGAGCGCCTGCTGCTCGAGCTCGTTCGCGACGCGGATCGCGACCACCTTCGCGCTCGCACCCGGGCATCACGCACGGGTGAGCTCCGCTCGCTTCACGCGACACGAGGTGCTTCTGCTTCGACGCCGCGACGTTGAACGAACCCTCCGGCTTCCTCGACGACGCCGGGCCGCGCCAGCGCGATTCGTCGCACGTCGTCCTGCGTGGCCATCGCACCGACGGTACATCGGAGCTAGGCTGGCCGCGTGATCCATCCGATCGTCCTCGGCACCGCGGGGCACATCGACCACGGCAAGACGTCGCTGGTCCGCGCGCTCACCGGGATCGACACCGACCGGCTCCCCGTCGAGAAGCAGCGAGGGATCACCACCGAGCTCGGGTTCGCCCGCCTCGATCTCGGCGAGCGCCGGATCGCCGTCGTCGACGTTCCCGGCCACGAGCGGTTCGTCAAGTCGATGGTCGCCGGTGCGACCGGGCTCGATCTCGTGTGCCTGGTGATCGCCGCCGACGAGGGCGTGATGCCGCAGACCCGCGAGCACCTGGAGATCTGCGATCTGCTCGGTGTTCGTCGCGGCATCGTCGTGCTGACCAAGCGCGACCTCGTCGAGCCTGACTTCCTCGAGCTGGTCGAGCTCGACGTTCGCGAGGCACTCGCCAGCACGGTGTTCGAGGGTGCGCCCATGCTCCCGGTGTCGACCAAGACCGGCGAGGGGCTCGACCTGCTGCGCACCGCGATCGCAAAGACGATCGATGCCCTGCCACCGCGCGCGACCACCGGGGTGTTCCGGTTGCCGATCGATCGCGTGTTCACCGTGAAGGGGTTCGGCACGATCGTCACCGGCACGATCCTCGGTGGCGAGCTCGCTGTCGGCGACGAGCTCCACGTGTTGCCCGATCATCTCCCGGTGCGCGTGCGCGGGATCGAGGTGCACGGTGGCCCCGTCGAGAAGGCGGTCGCCGGGCACCGCGCCGCGATCAACCTCGGCGGGATCGCGGTCGACGATCTCGCGCGAGGCGACATGCTCGCGCATCCCGATCGCGTCGCGCCGTCGCACATCCTCGACGTCGAGCTCCGCTACCTGCGCTCGGCGCCCGGCCCGTTGTCAACCCGCAGCAAGGTGCTCGTTCACCACGGCACCACGCAGGTGCTCGCCACGCTCGTGCTCGTCGACAAGGCCCACGCGACAACCACCCCGGTGGGCGGGTTCGCCGCGTTCGCCGCGAGCATCGATGACAGGAAGCTCGAGCTCCAGCCCGGCGAGCGTGCGATCGCGCAGCTGCGGATCGACGCCACCACGCCTCTCGCTGCCTTGCCCGGCGATCACTTCATCGTTCGCGGGTTCTCGAAGGCGAGGGCGCAGGGCTCGACGATCGGCGGCGGTGTGATCGTGCGCGTCCAGGCCCCGAAGGCGCGCACCAGGACCAACACCGCGCATGCCGGCATCGTCACCACGTTGGCGGGCGCGCGCCTCGAGCAGCGGATCGCCGTCGAGACCAGGACCGCCGCGTTCGCCGGCCTCGGCATCGGTCAGCTCGTCCAGCGCCTCGGGCTCCCCGCAGAGGCGCTCGCAGCGGCGCTCGAATCCCTGGTCGCGGGTGGCGAGCTGATGTCGACCGGCGAGGGCGAGCACGCACACGTCCTGCACGCGGGGGTGGTCGCCGAGCTCGAGACCAAGATCGCTGCTGCGCTGGTGGGTGCAGCCGACGGCGTCGTCAAGGAATCGCTGCGCACCGGCCTCCCCGCTGCGCTACCGTCACGCGCGTACGAGGCCGTGCTCGCCGGGCTCGAGCGCCGAGGCAAGCTCGCGCGCCATGCCGATCGGATCACCAAGGCGAGCGCCCCGCCCCGCGCCGCCCTGACTCCGGTCGATTCGAAGCTGCTCGAGCAGCTCGCCGGCTGGAAGCTCGAGCCCCCGCGTCCGAAGGACATGCCGCCCGTGACCGCACTCACCGAGCCCCAGGTCAACGCGGCGCTCGCGAAGCTCGTCGCCAACAAGCTCGCCGTCAAGATCAAGCCCGACTACTACGTCCACGCCGGCGTGCTCGACGAGCTCCGCACGAAGCTGCTCGCGCACCTCGACGCCCGCAAGACGATCGACGCGCAGGGGTGGAAGGATCTGACCGGCGCGAGCCGAAAGTTCACCATCCCGCTCGCCGAGCACTTCGACGCCGAGAAGCTCACGCTTCGGATCGGCGACGTTCGACGCAAGCGCTAGGAGCTGGCCGTCGCCTGATCGGCTACGGCTGCAGCCTCCGTCTGATCATCGGCTCGCCTGTACGAACAGACCGCAAGCTCGGGGGCGGTCACTTCATTCTGACTAGAAGAAGTACGCGCCCGAGATCCCGAAGAACAAGAAGGTGCGGATGCCGCCCTCGATGTTGATCGTCATCTTCTCCGTCGGCTTGATCTGCGCACCGATGATCGCGTTGATCACGGGGAACACCGGCGGGATCTTGTACTTGACCAGCGTGCCGCAGGCGGTGCCGTCCTCCTCGCACGGTGCGTTGCCACCGCCGCCGAACTGCGACGGCTCGCACGGCGTGGGGTTGTCGTTCGACGCGCCCGTGCCCGCGCACTGCATGTTGAGGTGATCGAGCCGGCCCGAGACGATGCCGATGCCGGCACCACCGCCATACCGGATCGCCACGTACTTGTTGATCGGTGCGTGGTTCAGGAACGTGAACTCGAGCGTGTACCACTTGAGCTGCTTGTCCTGGTTTCCCTCGGGGAGCACGTAGTCGGCGACGTCGCCCGCCGCGATGTTCTTGCCGCTCTCGATCCAGATGCCCGAGCCAGGCTTGATCGCCTCGGTCTCGAAGCTGAGCTGGAGCTCGACGTTGCCGCGGCGGCGGATGAACTCGATGCCCGTCCCGAGCGTGCTCGAGCCATCATCCCCGGCGCGCTCGAGGAACAGCTCCAGCTCGGCCTTCGGAATGCGGACGTTCCGGAACCGAATGCCTACGCCGTACTCGACGGGTTTCTCCCCAACGGCTGCTGCCGCGACGGTGGGATCCGTGGTCGGAGATGCTTTCCCCTCGTCGAGGGCCGCACTTCCATCGGCGCGTGCCGATCCGCTCGCAATTCCGAGAATCGCGGTAGCCGCGCACACCAAAGTCACAGGTACTCGCATGGTTAGTCCCCCGAAAGTCCGCCACATTATATACACTCGTCACCGGCGCGTGCGATGCGGTTCTGCACACTCTCCTTGATCGTTGGTGCACTGACCGGATGCCCGGGCAGTGACGGCGGGCTTGGCGATGAGTGCGGCGGTCACGGCGACTGCGACGGCGTGCTCCAGTGCAGCAGCGGCGTCTGCGTGCCGCGCTGCGGTCGCGCCCCCGAGTGCGGCGATGGCTTCGCGTGTGACAACGACGGAATCTGCCAGCTCGCCAGCGGCCAACCCGGCGATGGCTGTCGTAGCGAGGTCGAGTGTGCGCCAGGTCTCGCGTGCCGGATCGATAACAACACCGTCAAGGACGGATACCTCCTCGCGAGCTGCACGGCGCAGGAGGACGGTAAGCCCGCCGGGGGTGCGTGCACCGACGACGTCGACTGCCGCAACGGCACGTGTGCGCTCGGGCAGTGCGTCGATCTCTGCACGTCCACCCGCGACTGCACCGCTGGCTCCGCGTGCATGGAAGTGCCGCGCGTCGAGGCGGGCGGCTCGCTGTTCACGGGCTGCTTGCCGAGCCAGGGCAACATCGTGTGGACGATCAAGTCGACGGCGCCGGAGCCCTTGTTCCTGTTTCCTGTTCCGAGCGCGGCGCGGTTCGCGTCGCTGATCTTTCGCGTCGACGATCCGCAGCAACGCGTCGGCGCGCAGCGCCTGACGTCGCCGGGCGGCCAGGCGCTGTACGTCGCGCCGTGCAACGTGCTGACCACGCCGAACTGCGATCCAGTCGAGGACTTCTACGACAACTTCGTACGTCACGAACCGGAGTTCGGGCAGTCGGTGATCGCCTTCCCGTCCACGCCGTCGGCGCAGCTCGAGACCGGTGCGTACCGCGTGCAGGCGTCATCGATCCGGCGCAACGGCCAGACCGGCTCGGCGATCCCGCACATCACCGCGGTCGTGCGGATCGACGCGGCGACGCTGCTCGATCTCCGCTTCCACTTCCTCGACCTCGACGCTCACGCCTGCCAGGCCGAGATGGGCGGCTCGAAGCTCGACGCTGCGGGTGCAGAAGCAGCGCCGTTCTTTCAGCAAGACTTCGTCGCCGAGCTCCGCGGGATCTTCGCGCACGGCGGCATCTCGCTCGGGAACCTGACCTACGACGACATCCAGAATCGCCCGGATCTCGACGAGCTCGACGTCAACGATGCGGGTGCGCTGCTGTCCCTCGGCACCGGCACCACCGGCGTCGACGTGTTCTTCGTGCGCGCACTCTCGCCGGTCGGGTTGCAGGCCTTCGGACCGAGCCCCGGTCCCTCGGGCATCGCGAAGACGCGGCAATCCGGCATCGTGATCGGGCTCGACACGCTCTGCTATCGCTCGTGGAACCAGCTCGCGCGGCTCACCGCGCACGAGATCGCGCGGTACATGGGCCTCGCTCGCAACGTCGAGCTCGATGCGAGCGGCACGACGCGCTTCGATCGGATCGATGACAGTCCCGACGACGCCGGGGCGTCGAACAACCTGATGTTCTACTCGGAGGTCGGGGGCGTCGACATCACGCCCGGCCAGCGCGACATCCTCTCGCGCAGCGGAGTGCTGCGATGAAGCGCACCCTGCCCGTCGTCCTCGCGGTGCTGTCGATCGGTGTGCTGCCGGCACACAGCGCCGATCCACCGGAGATCGCCGAGCTCCACACGATGACGCCCATGGACACGCTGCCCACCCGTGGCCAGATCATGGCGTTCACGGCAAACCCGGTCCCGCGCCTCGCGGATCTCGCGCTCTCGGACGACGCGGATTTCGGCGTCCGGCTCCGCGCCACCCGAGCGCTCCCGCAGTTCTGTTCGGCGTCGGTGCCGACCTGCAAGGACGACAGCGACGCGCAGATGCACCCGATCCGCGCGGCCATCCGCAGCGTGATCACGCGTGTCGATCCCGAGGATCGCGACGGCAAACCCCTCCTCCAGCTCCGCGCCGGCATCGAGGCGCTCGGAGCGATCCAGAGCGGCGAGCAGAGTGATGTGGATCTGTTGATCCCGTTCCTCAGTCACTCGAGCCGAGACATCCGGTTTGCGACCGCCCACGCGCTGCGCGATTTGTGCATCGCCTCGGCCGAGGCAGCCCTGCGAAATCGTTACGAAGACGAGCCGATCGCCCAGGTTCGCCTCGCGATTTCGGCGGCGCTGGGCGACCTCGAACAATGTAGCCAGTAGCACAAGCAACCTGGCGAAATTATTAGCCCGCTCGAGTTGTTTGGTTGCTCGGGGTTGGTTTTGGATCGTACAATTGCCCTTACTGTGCCGGCGCTTGGTCGGTGGCAGGACGACTCATGACGACACGCGATCCGCGTTCACGTGACTCGATGTCGGGCGTTCCCGGCGGGAGAGATCCGACGCAATCCCTGTCGCTCGATGCCGACGAGATCGACGATCCGGACGAGCCGTCACATCCGTCCCTCGCGCTCGGGACGCACGAACGCCGCGAGCGCACGCGCGTCGAATCTCCCAGCGGCCAGAAGCGCTCACCCTCGAACCCACCCATCTCGAAACCCTCCGCGAAGGCCTCGGGTCCGCAACGTCCGCCGCCTACACCGAACCAGAAAGACAACCCGAACGAGCTCCTCGGGCAGCAACTCGGCAGCTATCGCCTGCTCGAGATCCTCGGCAAGGGCGGCATGGGCTACGTGTTCCGCGCCGAGCACGTCAAGCTCGGCCGCGAGGTCGCGCTCAAGCTCCTGCGTGGTGACTACGCGAAGCGCCGCGATGCCGTCGACCGGTTCTTCCAGGAGGCCCGCACCGTCAATCGGGTTCGCCATCGCAACATCGTCGATGTCACCGACTTCGTCGAGCTCGACGACGGCACCAGGTTCATCGTCATGGAGCTGCTGGGTGGGATCTCGCTCGGCAAGTGGGCGCGCTCCGGCATCGACATGCCGCGTGCACTCGCGGTGCTCGTGCAGATCTGTGATGGGCTCGCAGCCGCGCACAACGTCGGCGTCGTCCACCGCGATCTCAAGCCCGACAACATCATCGTCGTCCCCACCTCGGACGGTGCCGAGCTCGCGAAGGTGCTCGATTTCGGCGTCGCCAAGCTGCTCAATCGCGAGGACGAGGACGTCGGGTTCCAGACCGCCGCCGGCTCGGTGATCGGCACGCCCGCGTACATGTCCCCCGAGCAAGCCGGCGGCATGCTCGTCGACGCTCGCAGCGACATCTACTCGCTCGGCGCGATCATGTACGAGCTGTTCTGCGGCCAGCCGATGTTCCGCGGGCGCTCGTTCGGCGAGTACGTCCGCAAGCACCTCACCGAGATGCCCACGCCGCCGCGCCAGACCGGCGGCGGCCACCTGATGGATGCGCAGCTGGAGATGCTGATCCTGAAGTCCCTCGAGAAGGATCCGAACCAGCGCTTCTCGCACATCCTCGAGCTGCGCGATGCCCTGCTCGGAATGCTCGGCGGAATGGAGACGCACCCGCCGACGATGAGCTCGCTGGCCGCCAGTGCGATTCGCCCGCCGCAGCAAGCGCCCACGTACGTGCCCGCGGCGATGGCGACGATCCTGCCGTCGGCGCCGATCGCGCAGCACCTGACACCCGCGTCGGGCATGCACCCGTCGCAGTTCTTCAGCGCGTATCAGAGCCAGCTCGCGGGAAGCCAGGTCGCCGCCATGCCTGCCCAGCCGGCGACGCCGTGGTGGGTGTGGTTCGTCGGTGGCATGGTCGCCGTCGGGCTCGGGATCGGCGCAGCGGTCTGGTACGCGGGTCGCGGCGAGGAGCTCCGCCGGCCGGACGTCGCGCAGGCCCCGGTCGTCGAGCCTAAACCACCACCGCCCGTGGTCACGCCGCCCGAGCCTCCACCCGCGCTGAAGATGATCGAGCTCAAGTTCGATTCGCTGCCGAGTGGCGGCGTCTACGCGGACGGTCACTCGGCCGAGCTCTGCAAGACGCCGTGCACGTTCAACGTCGAGAACGGCAAGACCGATCGCCGCACGTACATGATACGCGCCGAGGGCTATCGCGATTCGTCGATCGTCGTCGATCTCGCGGCTGGCAAGCGCGACTACCAGGTCACGCTCGAGCGCCTCGAAACCGTCGTCGTCGAGGACACCAAGCCCGTGCAGACCACGGCGATCAAGACCGGTCGGCTGATCAAGAAGGGCACCGGGGGCGGAAAGACCACGACGGTCAAGAAGCCGCCCGACGAGAAACCGCCCGACGAGAAACCCGAGCCCACCATCGATCCGAAGAAGAAGCCGGATCCCGACAAGACCAAGATCGATCCGACCGACCTCGCGGATCCATTCAAGCGCAAACGCTGAGCATGCCGCGCTCCGTTCTTCTCCTCGCGTTCTGCCTCAGCGTCGCCGTGCCGGTCGTGGCGCCGCAGCGCGCGCACGCCGACGATCCCGGCGAGCGCTCCGCGAAGCGCCACTACGATCGCGCGAAGAAGCTGTTCGAGCTACAGAAGTTCGATGACGCGCTCGAGCAGTTCCAGAAGGCGTACGACGCGAGCCCGATCCCCGACTTCCTCTACAACATCGGCCAGTGCCAACGAAACCTCGGCGACTACAAGGCCGCCGTGTTCAGCTTCAAGCGCTACCTCAAGCTCGATCCGGAGACGGAGCGGCGCGAGAAGCTCGAGGCGCTGATCGAGGAGCTCGAGCGCAAGGTCGACGAGGGCGACGCCGAGCGGCTGGCGCTCAAGCCCAAGAAGAAGAAGCAGGAACCCGAGCCCCGCGAGACGGGAGACCGCCCGGTCTACAAGAAGTGGTGGTTCTGGACCGGCATCGCCGTCGTCGGGGTCGGCGCGGGCGTCGGGGGCTATCTCGCAACCCGATCGAGTGCACCGGACACCGACCTCGGTAACATTCAATTCCGTCGGTAATGCGCGCCTCGCCCCTCCTCCTTCTTGGACTCCTCGGCTGCGGTGGCAGCGAGACGTTCATGATCGTGACGATCGATTCAGTGCCGGCCGTGCACGACGTCGCGAAGGTACAGGTCGACCTCGACAACGACGGCCAGACCCGCGGCGATTCGTTCTCGACGACCAACCTCGACTTCCCGGCGACGTTCAGCATCTCGGCGGGCGCCCGCACGGGCAACCTCGACATCACCGTCAGCGCGTTCGACGAAGAGGGCCTCCTTGTCGGTCGCGGCAAGACCACGACGATGCTCGAGCTGCCCACGGCCGCGCTCACGCTCGACAGCGCCGATTTCGTGATCAACACCGACTTCGCCGACGACCAGTTCCCGTCGGGCGACTTCGAATCGCACGGCGTCCAGCTCGGGTCTGCTCCCGATGGCACGTGGACCGCGACCTATCGCGATGCGTGCAACGATCCGTGCAACATGCTCGCGCGGCGATTCGACGTCACCGGCGTCCCGGTCGATTCCGCGCTCGCCGCCGGCACCAACGGCTTCCCCGTCTCGACCGAGCTCTCCGACGGCTTCTTCACCACCCCGACCACCGCCTCCACGAGCGCTGGCACGGTCGTGCTGTGGAACTTCGAGGACGTTGCACCGAGCACCGAGAAGGGCATCGCCTGCCGCGCGATCGATACCGCGGGCAACGGCGTCGGCAATCAGAAGACGATCGCCACCGAGCTCGGCACCGCGTTCGCCGTCTCTGCCACACCCCTCGGCGCTGCCACCTTCGCCGTCGCCTGGAACTCGACGAATCCCGACAACGTCACCAAGGGCGCGATCGTCGACACCCAGTGTGGCGTGTCGGGGCTCGCGACGATCTCGACGGTGCCCGGCACCCTCGGTGCGATTCGCCCGTCGATCGCGACCAACGGAGATCGCGTCCTCTACAGCTGGACACTCGACGACACCGCGCGGTTCCGCGTGACGACCAACACCAACGCGGGCGTCACCGGTGATCTGCTGCTGATCACCCAGACCGCGACGGAGAACGTCGAGTTCACGCACGCCACCAAGCTCGGCACCGGCTTCGGCGTGTTCGTGCGGTGGGCCGCGGTGCCGACCACGGCGCCCGGCAAGATCGAGCTCTATCGCATCAGCAACGCGGGCGTGGTGCAGGGCACGCCGGTGCTGATCACCAACAAGACGTCGAGCTCGTTCGACAGCGCGCAGGCGTTCTCGGTGACGACACGTGCCGAGGACGGCTTGATGCTCGTCGTCTGGCACACCTGCCAGGCGTTCGCCGACGACAGCGGCTGCGGTGTGTTCGGCCGGTTCGTCGGCAGTGACGGCAACCCGATCGGCGAAGAGTTCAGCGTGCCCACCACGACGCAGATGGACCAGACGGATCCGTCGGTGATCGCCCTGCCCGGCGCCTTCGCCGCGATGTGGAAGGACGAGAGCCTGCAGGCACCCGATATCGCCGGCTCGGCGGTTCGCGGGCGCGTGATCTACTCGACCACCACCGGCGGTGGTCCAAGCTCGAAGCCAGAACCGCGCACCGTGTTCCCGACGATCGAGCTCTGAAACGCTCGCGTTCTTTGAACGGGTCACGCTCCACCCCTTCAGGTGCGCGAGATGATCGGGCGCCTGGCGCGAAGCGTACAAACTGCTCGAACGTCCGCTGCGGACGAAGAACTCCTACCCTGAACGGAATCACGCTCCACCCCTTCAGATGCGCGAGATGATCGGGCGTCTGGCGCGAAGCGTACAAACTGCTCCAAACGTCCGCTGCGACCGAATGGAGACCTTCCGAGGCCCTGAACGGGCTCACGGTCGACAGCAAGCAGCCCGCCGACACCGAGGAGCCAGCCGAGTCACTTCGTGACCATCGCGCTCGCAGCCCCGTCGGGCGGCGTCGAGATCGAATCCGGCTGCGGCGAGTACTACCTGCGGCCGTACCTCGTCGACGAGCACGCGACCGGGATGTTCGCCGCGGAGCTGGTCGCCCGCACGCTCGGCAGCGCCGACAACCTGAGCTCCGCGACTGCCGTCACCGGCAAGGTCACATTTGGGGTGACGAAGAAGGACGTCCACCCTTCAGCTGCGCGAGATGGGCGTCTGACGCGAAACGTAAACCGCTCGAAACGTCAGTTGTGGGCGAAGGGAGGCCTTCCGAGGCCCTGAACCGGGTCCCCCTCTAG
>JANNBP010000373.1:0-12734 GCA_031385555.1 Deltaproteobacteria bacterium
GGAAGCGACGCGACGCCGGAGGCGAGCTTGAGGTTGGACGACGGGCACGTGCAGATGTGGGCGCCGCGGGCCGCGAGCAGCGAGCGTTCCTCGTCGGTGAGGTGAATGCCGTGCGCGATGCAGGTGTGCGGGCCGAGGAGACCCAGCTCGTCGAGCACGACGATGTTGTCCTTGCCGAACCGCTGCCGGACGAGCGCGATCTCGCCGATGTTCTCGCTCGCATGGGTATGGATGCCGACCTTGCGCGCTCTGGCCTGCACGCCGACCTCGCGCAACAGCTCGTCGGTGCACGACGGCACGAACCGCGGCGCGTACGCATAACGCAGGCGTCCTCCGGCGCTCCCATGCCAGCGCTGGATCAAGCGCGCGGATTCGTCGAGAGAGGCCTGCGTAGTTTCGCGTAGGCCGGGCGGAATCTGGGGATCGGGCGCGTCCATCATCGCCTTGCCGATCGTCGCGCGGATTCCGCTGCGCTCGGCTGCACGGAAAATCGCGTCGGTATGATTCACCGTCGCCATGTCGAGGATCGCGGTCGTGCCACCGAGCAGCAGCTCGGCACACGCGAGCTCGCCCGCGGCGCTCGCGGCATCGGCGTCGAGCCTGCCCTCGTACGGCCAGATCACGCCCCGCAACCAGTCCATCAGCTCGAGATCGTCGGCGCGGCCGCGCGCGAGCGTCTGCACCGTGTGGACGTGCGCCTGCACGAGCCCGGGCATCACGAGCGTGCCGGTGCAGTCGACGATCTGATAGTCGCTCGTCGCGGGCGTGTACGCACCGCCGACCTGGACGATCACCCCGTCCTTGCAGGCGACGTCCCCGGTCAGCACTCGGTGCTGCGGATCGATCGTCAGGATCGTTCCGCCTCGGTAAACCAGCTCGCTCACGCACGCTCCTCTCGCCCGGACCGATCACGGATGTTCGGCGCGCCAACCGCTCGCCTGTTCGAAACCCTCGCTGCGCTCACTAGGGCAGCTCTTTGCCCGTGAATCCGTCCGGGATCAGTTGCGCGAGGGTCCACGAGCGGCGCTCGCCCTTGGGATTGATCGAGGTGACGGTGACCGCGTGTGGATCATCCGCGAACTCGAGCAGCACCTGGCGGCAGGCGCCGCAGGGCGAGGAGGGTGGGGACGCGTCGGTGATCACCGAGACCTCGCGCAGCTGGCGCGAACCGGCGAGCACCGCCGCGAAGATCGCCGTGCGCTCGGCGCAGATCGCGAGCCCGTACGACGCGTTCTCGATATTCGCACCGGTGTAGTGCTTGCCGTCGCTCATCTCGACCGCTGCGCCGACCTTGAACTTCGAATACGGCGCGTGGGCGCGCTGCTGTGCGGTGACCGCGAGATCGTCCAGCTGTTTGCTCATGCGAGCTCCTTCTCCGCCACCAACGCGGCCAGGATCGAGTCGAGCAGCGTCTCGAAGGTGGTCCTGACCCGCGTGGCGGTCTCGGTGACTTCCTCGTGCGACAGCTCGGCGCCGGTGATGCCGGCAGCCTGGTTGGTGATGCACGAGATGCCGATCACGCGTGCCCCCATGTGCCTCGCGACGACGACCTCGGGAACGGTCGACATGCCGGTCGCATGCGCGCCGACGATCTGCAGCATCTTGACCTCGGCGGGCGTCTCGTACGTCGGCCCGGGCATGGCGACGTAGACACCTTCCTCGAGCGCGATCTTCGCGGCCTTCGCGGTTGCCTTGACCAACGTGCGGAGCTCGGGCGCGTACGCCTTGGTCATGTCGGGGAACCGCGGGCCGAGGCGATCGTCGTTGGGACCGCGCAGCGCGTGGTCGCGCAGCATGTCGAGGTGATCGCGGATCAGCATCAGCGTGCCGGGTGGCCACGAAGGATCGAGCCCGCCGGCCGCGTTGGTGATGATCAGGACCTTCGCGCCGAGCGCGATCAGCACGCGCGCGGGGAACGCGGCGGTGGCGGCGCTGTGGCCCTCGTAAACATGCACGCGTCCCTGCATCGCGACGCACGGCACGCCTGCACGGTTGCCGAACACGAGGCGCCCCTTGTGACCGACGACGTGCGAGCGCGGGAAGCTCGGGATCTCGCCGTAGTCGATCGCCTTCGCCTCGCCGAGCTTGTCGGCGTAGCCACCGAGCCCCGAGCCGAGGATCAAGCCGACCTTGGGAGCCGCGTTCGGGATCACCTCGCGGATCGCCGCGGCGGCGCCGTGGACGCGATCGTAGAGGGAGGGTTCGTCACTCATCGAATCACCTCGAGGATCCGCGATGGACGGTCCTCGAAGGGAGCGTCGGCACGGTCGATCACGAAGGCGCCTTCGATCATCGCACGCGCCTCTGCGAGCCGGCCATCTCCTGGCGAAAGACTGTGGTTGAGCATCACGCTGGGCGGCCCACCGGCCTCGATCACTTCCCCCAGATACGCATCGACGACGAGCCCCGCCGACGGGTCGATCGAGTCCTCCTTGGTGCGGCGACCGGCACCCAGGATCAGCGCAGCGATCCCCAACGCTTCGGAATCGATCCGTGTGATCCGACCCGGCGGAAGCATCAGCTCGTCCCGCGATTTCGGCTTCGGCAGCACGCTGCCAGGCGAGTCACAGACGCGCGGATCGCCTCCTTGCGCTTCGACCACCTTGCGGAAGACCTCGAGCGCGGAGCCATCGCCGAGCGCCTTCTCGATCTTCGCGCGCCCCTCTTCGGGCGTCTTGGCGACGCCGCCGAGCACGAGCATCTCGGCGCCGAGCACGTGGGTGAGCTCGCGCGTGTCGACGGGGCCACCGCCGCGCAGCACCTCGATCGATTCGCGGATCTCGAGGGCATTGCCGATCGTGCGGCCGATCGGCGCGTTCATGTCAGTCAGCACGCAGGTGATCTGCTTGCCGGCGCGTAGCCCGATCGCGCGCATCAACGCACACAGCTCGCGGGCCTTCTCGATCGTCTTCATGAACGCGCCGTTGCCGACCTTGCAATCGATCACCAGGCCGTCGATGCCCTCGGCGAGCTTCTTCGACATGATCGAGCAGCTGATCATCGGCAGCGACTCGACGGTCGCCGTGACATCGCGCAGCGCGTACAGCTTCTTGTCGGCGGGGGCGATCCGCGAGGTCTGGCCGATCAGGCAGACGCCGAGCTCGTCGACGAGCTGCGTGAAGCGCTCGGTGCTGAGGTCGACCCGGAACCCGGGGATCGACTCTAGCTTGTCGAGCGTGCCGCCGGTGTGGCCGAGCCCGCGACCCGACACCATCGGGACGGCGACGCCGCACGCGGCCACCGCGGGCGCGAGCGGGATCGAGATCTTGTCACCGACGCCACCGGTCGAGTGCTTGTCGATCTTCGCCCGCTTGATCGCGGACAGGTCGAGCACGTCGCCCGACCGGGTCATCGCATCGGCCCAGGTCGCGAGCTCTTGGTCGTCGAGACCGCGGAAGAACACGGCCATCAGCATCGCGGCTTGCTGATAGTCCGGGATGGTCCCGTCGGTGACCCCAGCGATGAACGCGCGGATCTCGTCGCCTCCGAGCGCTCCGCCATCGCGCTTCTTGCGGACGAGTTGTACCCAAAGCATCGGGAGTATTCTCGCAAGGCTTCGAGATCGTTGGAAGCTCTCGGGTTGGTTGTCTGCGGCCTTCACCAGCCGGGGTGCGAGGGCCTCGTGCGCCACGGGATTACCGATGGAGTTCTATAGCCGTCGCGTTGGATCACGATAATCCGCACGTAACCCCCTGACGTGAGAGTCAAATCATGTGACCCGGAGGCCATGGCGTGATCGCGATCCAAAACGCATGGTGCCGGAGATGGATGCTTCTTGGTACCGGACGCTTGGCGCACGCATCGCGCGGATGCGTACACGTGCCGGTCTGACGCAGGAGCAGCTGGCCGAGCGTGCAGGCATCGGTGCGAGCTACGTCGCCCGGATCGAGGTCGGTCAGCGCCGCCCCACGTTGGACGTGTTAGCGGAGCTCGCAACGTCGCTGGGGATTCCGCTCCACCGGCTCCTCGCCGATGAACGGTCGGTACGTGCGGCGGAGGGTCAGGAGGCGTTCGGGAAGACTGCACGGCAGCTCAACGGGGTCATCCTCGAGCTCGACGACCCGGATATCGAGATCCTGCTGAAGGTCGCGAACCGCTTGAAGCGTTCGTAGCTAGTCGGCTTCGGTGAAGCTGACCAGCGCATGGACGTCCTGCCCCTCGAGGCAGGCTCGACCTCCGAGGTCCACGAGCTCGATCACGAAGGCACAGCCGATCACCGTCGCCCCGAGGCGGTCGAGCAACCCGAGCGTGGCGCGCGCCGTGCCGCCGGTCGCGAGCAGGTCGTCGATCACGAGCACGCGATCGCCGCGCGACACCGCATCGACGTGGAGCTCGACGCGGTTGGTCCCGTACTTGAGCGCGTAGTCGTGCCCGATCGTCGAGAACGGTAGCTTGCCGGGCTTGCGCACCGGGATCACCCCGGCCCCGATCGCGTGGGCGACGGTCGCGCCGAACAGAAAGCCGCGCGCTTCGATCGCCGCGACCTTGTCGACGCGGCCTTCAAAGCGATTCGCCAGCTCCTTCGTGACGTGACGCATCGCCGGTGGGTGGGCGAGGAGCGGCGTGATGTCCCGGAACCGGATCCCCGGCGAGGGAAAGTCCGGGACCGTGCGGATCAGCGACTTCAGGTTCATAGGATCTCCTTCCAAGCGTGACGAGACGCGGTGCCGGTAGCTGGGTCTGCGGGCCTCGCCAGCGATCGAGGGAGGACGCGCGGTGGACGCAGCCGATCGTGCAATACGGCGCGCACGGCTTCTGGGTGTCGAACTCGCGCTCGATGTCCGCGCGTGTGTAGTCAACGAGCGGGATACCGGGATAGCCACGCTGCTGCGAGCAGTAGTGAACGAGGCCCTGCTCGCAGATATAGAGGTAGCGAGCGCCACCGCGGCACGCCCAGTCGTTCGGCTTCCCCTCGACGAGGTGCTGCTGGAACTTGTTGATGCGCGTGTAGACCCCCGCGCTGATCGCGACGACCTCGTCGTAGACCGCGCGCTCGCGTTCGCCGAGCGCCGTGAGATGCCCGGCGCCATCGTGGATGATGCCGATCGACGTCGAGAAGCCGAGCTGCTTGGCGCGACGCGCGATCGCCAGGGCATCCTCCGGGTCGCGACATCCGCCACCGAGCACCGAGTTGACGTTGACCTGAAACGTCGCGTAGCGCGCGAGGTGCTCGAGCTTGCTATCGAGGACCGCGAGCGACTTCTTCGAGACGGCGTCGGGACGCACGTTGTCGATGCTGATCTGGAGGTACTGCAGGCCGGCCTCGTTGAGCCCCTCGATCCGCTCGCGCTGGAGAAAGTAGCCGTTGGTGATCAGGCCCGCGATCATCCGGTGCTCGCGGATGCACGCGATCAGTTGATCGACGTCGGGATGCAGCATCGGCTCGCCCCCCGACAGCGTCACGATCTCGGTCTTGAGCTCGGCGAGCTTCGCGAGCCAGCCACGGACCTCTGCCGTGGGAACCGGCGGCGACACCTTGTCGTACTCGTTGCAGTAACCACACGCGAGGTTGCAGCGCCGGATCGGCACCACCTGCGCGAGGATCGGATGATGGCGATCGAGCAGCGCGCGCGCGCCGATGCCGAGACCTTGCAGGATGGACGTCAGTCGATTCATCGATCACTCCTCATGCGAGCGCCGCGAGTAGCCCGATCGTTCCGAAGCGCAGCGTGCGCCCCGCGAACCCGACGAGCAGGAACATCCGAAACCGGATCTCGAGGATCCCGGCGAGCAACGTCATCAGGTAGAGCGGCGGCAGCCCGACGGCGGCGGACACGAAGGTCACGCTGTACGGCTCGCTGCGCCACCGCTCCACGCGAACGCGGACTCGCTGGAGCCTGCGGGCAAGCCTCGGCGTGCATAGCTTGCTCGCACCGCGCGCGGTCTGAAATAGCAGGCCCTTGCCGACCATCTGGCCTGCGGCGATCACGACGGCGAGCAGCAGCGCCTCGGGGATGCCGCCGATCGCGAGCACGAGCCCTATCAGGTAGAGCTCGGCGTTCACGATCGGGAACACGCCCGAGACGATCGCGAGCACGAACGACCCGACGTAGACACCCAACACTTCGACCACGACACGCGAACAACACAGCAGATCGAACGACCGAGGTAGTACCCATTCGAGTGACGCCCAGGCGAACGCGGTGCCGTCGGGTCACCCGAAAGGGTGATCGCGAAAGTTGCCGGCGTGTGCCGCGAGTTCGATCACGCGACGCTCACGCGATCTGCCACAACGGAGTGATGGTGGCCGTTGGTTCTCAACCGATCAGCGTACAGGCGGTGCGATGGCGGGTCGTCGCGGAGCGCCTGCGAGAGGCGCGTGACTACGTGGAGGTCGCGATCGCGGTCTGCGAGGTCAGCCGCGATCAGTTCTGCATCCCGACCTGCGAGGTCACCCTGAATACCCAGGATGGTCGCCGCGGCGTCAGCGTCGACAACTTCGACGATGTCACCGACGAGGATCGCCTCGATCGCATCGGCAATCAGCCGAGCACCGATCCGGCCGTGCGGCTGTTGCGCGAGCATCTCGCGCCTCATGGCGGCGGCGAGCACGACGAGCACACGCTGCTGTTGCCGCTCCTCCAGATGGGTGGGCTTGCCGGATCGATCCGGTTTCGCCACGAGCTGACGGTCGATCAACTGCGCGATCTCCGGACCCTCGCGACCTACGCCTCGGTGCGCCTCGCCCAGCTCGGCGCGACGACAGTCGACGTCGGTGATCGCATGCGCCAGTTGACCCCACGGCAACGCGAGGTCGCGCGCTACGTGTCGTGGGGCCGCACGAATGCCGAGGTCGCGGCGATGCTCGGCGTGGCAGAGAACACCGTCAAGAAGCACCTCAAGGATGTGTTCGTCGTGCTGGACACGACGAATCGCACCGAGCTCGCCGCGTTGCTCAAGGACCTGCCGCCCGAGGCGACCCTGCCGTTCGGGGTCTCGCGTGTCGGCGCGGTCACCGTCGCGCGCCGTCGCTGAGCCGGGTACCCGAGCGGGTACTACCGAGGTTTGCCAGGAGCTGCGACAAGGATCGCGGTGGCTAGGTGGTTGCGTCCGCACGGAGCATGAGCGATCTCGGTCTGCTGTTGCGCGGGGCGCGCGACGTCGTCGGGGTGCTGACGATGATCTGCGAGCTGACGTGCGAGGCGTTCGAGGTCGCGCATTGCGAGGTCACGCTGTTCGGCGAGGACGGCCGACCGGTGCTCGCCGTCGATAACCTCGACCCGCCGGCTCCGCCGCCCGGCTGGCTCACCGGCGCGTGGGATCCCGATCCGCTCCTGCGCGAGCTGCTCCGCATCACCGCTCCGCTCGTGCATCCGCTGTCCACGGCGTGTGGCTGCCCGGCGGGGCACCACGTGGTCCTGTTGCCGATCCTCGAGCTCGGTAGCCTGCTCGGTGCGATCCGGTGCGGGAGATCCGAGCCGTACGACGAGGCGCTCCAGCGCGATCTGTCGACGTTCGCGACCCAGGTCTCGATGCGGCTCGGCGAGCTCCACGTCACGGCGATGCCCGATCCGGTCCTGTCGCGCCTGACCAAGCGGCAGCGGGAGATCGCGACCCTGGTCGCCGGTGCCCTGTCCAACCCGGAGATCGCCGGCCGGCTGGGCTTGTCGGAGAACACCGTGAAGAAGCACCTCAAGGACATCTACGCTCGGCTCCAGCTCGGGACACGCACCGAGCTCGCGACGAAGATCCGCCGCGGGCCCGATCCGGTGACTCGGACCGGCGTGTCCCGTCGAGGAAAGGTCACCGTCACCCACGGTCCGAAGCGCTGAGCCCGCGACACCTGGGGTGTCGCACGCAGTGACGTCAGCATCGGAAAGCCGCCCGAGCCCTGGCATCTGGCAGGCCGAGATCTATAACCGGCCGGTGAAACCACTCACCTCTCTTCTGGTCGCGGGCGTGCTCGCGGCAACTGTCTCGCCTCTGACGGCAGCACCTCGCGAGGTGACCAAGGTCGAAGGCATCACCGAGTACGTGCTCGACAACAAGATGCGCGTGCTGCTGTTCCCCGACGCGTCGACGGAGAACTTCACGCTCAACGTGACGTACCTCGTCGGTTCGCGCCACGAGGGCTACGGCGAGACCGGCATGGCTCACCTCCTCGAGCACATGATGTTCAAGGGCTCGGCGAAGCACCCGAAGGTGTGGGAGGAGCTCAAGGCGAAGGGCGCGTCGAACAACGCCTCGACCTGGTACGACCGCACGAACTACTTCGAGACGCTTCCGAACAAGGGCGACAACCTCGGTTGGGCGCTCGAGATGGAGGCGGATCGCATGATGAACTCGAACATCGCGCAGGCCGACCTCAGCAAGGAGTTCTCGGTCGTGCGCAACGAGTTCGAGATCGGCGAGAGCCAGCCGGCGCAGATCCTCAGCGAGCGCATGTGGTCGACCGCGTATCTCTGGCACAACTACGGCAAGTCGACGATCGGCTCGCGCGCGGACATCGAGAAGGTGCCGGCGCCGACGCTGAAGCGGTTCTACAAGAAGTACTACCGCCCCGATAACGCGATCCTCGTGCTCGCGGGCAAGTTCGATCCGGCGCAGGCGCTCAAGCTGATCGACCAGCACTTCGGCAAGATCGCGAACCCGAAGGACGCGCTCGAGCCGACGTACACCCAGGAGCCCGTGCAGGACGGCGAGCGCGTCGTCACGCTGCGTCGCACGGGCGACGTCCAGGTGGTCGGCCTCCTCTACCACGTCACCGCGACCAGCGACGTCGACTACGCCGCCGTCGAGGCGATCGGCGAGATGCTGACCGACGAGCCGTCGGGCCGCCTCTACACCGCGCTGGTCAAGACCGGCCTGGCGACCAGCGTGAGCGCGAACCAGCTCGTGTTGCACGATCCGGGCGTGATGGAGATCTCGGCGACGGTGGCGAACGGCAAGTCGATCGACGTCGTGCGCGACAAGATGATCCAGATCGTCGAGGGGTTCTCGAAGACGAAGATCGCCGACGACGAGCTCGCTCGCTTCAAGGCGAAGACCAAGAAGCGCTTCAAGCTCGCGTTCGCGAACTCGGGTGCGCTGGCGACGGCGCTCTCGGAGTTCATCGGCGCCGGTGACTGGCGCCTGCTGTTCTGGAATCGCGATCGCATCGAAGGTCTCACCACCGGCAACGTCCAGCAGGCCGCGGGCACGTACTTCAAGGCGAGCAACCGCACGCTCGGCATGTTCTACCCGACCAAGGCCGCCGACCGCGCGCCGTACAAGGAGACGCCGGACATCACCAAGGTGGTCGGTTCGTACAAGGGCAGGCCGCCCGAGTCCGAGGGCGAGAAGTTCGAAGCAACGCTCGCCAACATCGAGAAGCGTACGCAGCGCTCGGTGCTCGCGAACGGCATGAAGCTCGCGGTGCTCCAGAAGAGCACCCGCGGCAAGGTCGTCCGCGCTCGCGTGACGATGCGCTACGGCAGCGAAGCGGACTTCACGAACCAGCGGCTCGCCGCGTCGATGCTCGACGAGGCGATGTCGCGCGGCACCAAGAAGCACAACTTCCAGCAGCTCAAGGATCAGTGGGACGTGCTCGAGGCGCAGGTCGGCTTCGGCACCAGCCCGGGCCAGCTCGACGTCAGCATCCAGACCACGAAGGACAACCTGCCGGCCGTGCTCGCGCTCGTCGACGAAGTGCTCCGTCAGCCGTCGTGGCCGCAGGATCAGTTCGACATCGCGGTCAAGGAAGGCGTGGCAGGCCTCGAAGAGGGCAAGCAGGATCCGCAGAACCAGGGCTTCATCGCGGTGACCCGTGTGGTCCAGCAGTATCCGAAGAACCACCCGCTGTACGTGCCGACCACCGAGGAGTCGATCGCGCAGCTCAAGGCGCTCCGCCTCGCCGACGTTCGCAAGTTCCACGCGCTGCTCGGCATGAGCAACGCGACGATGTCGATCGTCGGTGACGTCGATGCCGCCGCGATCAAGAGCTGGGTCGAGAAGACCTGGGGCACCT
The DNA here is from genome assembly GCA_031385555.1 of Deltaproteobacteria bacterium. Classification (GTDB taxonomy): domain Bacteria; phylum Myxococcota_A; class Polyangia; order Haliangiales; family Haliangiaceae; genus JABFXX01. Next base: position 9,947 of record JANNBP010000373.1, read on the forward strand.
GGAAGTCGCCGAAGCCGTGGAAGCGCATCGCGCGCACGTACACCGCGACCAAGCCTGGCGAGCAGCTGCTCGACTTCCCCGACAAGGCCAACGCGATGGTCGGCATCGTCCACGCGGTGCAGCTCAAGGACGACGATGCCGAGGCGCCGGCGATCGCGGTCGCGAACTACACGTTCGGTGGTGGCGGCTTCGTGTCGCGCCTGCTGACCCGGCTCCGCCAGAAGGACGGCCTGTCGTACGGCGCGTTCTCGGGCGTCCAGCTGGTGCCGTTCGATCAGGCCGGCACGTTCCTCGCGGGTGGCTTCCTGAACCCGGGCAACGCGAAGAAGGGCATGGCCGCGATGCTCGAAGAGCTCACCAAGATGGTCAGCGGTGGCATCACCAACGACGAGCTCGCGGGCGCGAAGACCGGCATCTGGTCGGGCTTCGAGCGCAACCTGTCGAACGACGGCGCGATCCTCGGGATGCTCAACGACGGCCTCTATCTCGACCGCAAGCTCGACTACTGGGAGAAGTACTACGCGTCGATCAAGGCGCTGTCGCTCGACCAGGTCAACGCCGTGATCAAGAAGCACTTCAAGCCCGAGAACCTGGTGAAGATCACCTCGGGCGACAAGAAGGCGATGAACTAATCGAAGCTGACGCGCTCGCCCAGCACGAGGACGAGCGCGCGCTTCGCATCTTCGGAGAAGTCGTTGCCGGCCACGCGCAGCGTCTCCAAAGGCCGCGGCCGGGTCGCGAGTCGCAGCGCCGAGAGATCGGTGAGGTGGTTGCGCGACAGGTCGAGATGGACCAACGCGGGGAACTGCTCGAGCACGTCGAGCAGCTCATCGCCGAGCCGCCGTCCGGCGATATCGAGCGACTCGAGTCGCGGTGCGAACGCGGCCCCGGCGAGCGCGCGAATCCCGACGAGCGTGTAGTCCATGTCCTCGCGGCTGTAGTTGAGGTTGAGCGCTTTCAGCTTCGGGAGCCCGGTGGCCTCGGCAAGCTGCTCCAGATCCTCGTCGCCGAGCCCGGTCCCATAGAGGCCGAGGTACTCGAGGTTGTCGAAGTACACGCACGACCCGAGTTGCTCGACCTGGATTGGCCCGAGATAGGTGTCCGCGAAGGTGAGCTCGCGATAGCGGCGCATCCCCGGTAGCGTGACAAGCGTGGCGATGTGGTTGCTCGCCTCGGTCAGGTCCAGGCGAACGCAGGTCGGGCCGAGCCGGTACAACAGATCGAGATCGCAGTTCACGAACGGCTCGGCGTCGCAGTGGAACAACCCTTCGACGAAGCCTCGCACGAACGCCTCGTCGCGCAGCCACCCGGGCAGCGTGGCGCGGAGTGCGCGCAGTTGCTCGGTATCGTCGCGGCCCATGCACTGCGCGACGATCAGCGCGGCATGTTCCGGGAACGCGCTCGCGAGTTGATCGGCGAGCACGAGACGCGGGGCATCATCGTCGGGCGTCCGGTGGATCTCCTCGAGGAGGGCGATCGCGCGATCGTCGAGCCGGTCGGGCCGTACGCTCGCGGCCTCGGCTTCGGCGAACCGGCCGAGCGAACGCAGGTAGCTCGCACGTGCGCGCTCGAACGCTGGTTCGAGCTGGACCGCGAGGGCGGCATCGATCACGTCGAGGGCGGCCCTCGCGCGATCGTTGCGAAAGAGCACGTCGGCGATCTCGGCGAGGAGCGTTGCATCGGGTGGTCCCCAGCGCAGCGCCTCGAGGCGCGCGACGAGCTGGAGGTTGGTGCTCGGCCGGTGGGCGAGCGAGATCTCGACGCCCTCGTCGTCGAAGGTCCGCCACGCCGGGCCGGTGTCGAGACCGAGCTCGTTCGGGTCGCCGGCGATCCCGGCCCGGCGAGCACGCGTGAGCAGGGCGGGCAGGCTGCGATCCGTCGAAGCCGGGCGGTACGCATCGTCGAGCTCGTCGGCACACACCGCGTGATCGAGGAGTGCCCTATCCTCGATCCGCGGACCGAGATCGTACTCGGCGAGCACCGCACCTGCCGCGTCGCGTACGGTCCAGACGCCGACCTCGATCGCGTCGACCGCGCCTTCGCGCGAGCCGTGCTCGCGGTGCCAGCTCTCGCGGACCACCCGGCCCGTCGCGCGGGTCGGATCGCGGTGCTCGACGTGATAGAGGCGACCGTTGCGGTCATAGGAGCGGAGCTCGCCGACCAGGTGGCGACTACCGACGGTGTTGCGCTCGGCCTCGTAGCGCACCACGCCGTGGTCGTAGTACGCGCGCTCCGTGCCGGTGACGTCGTCGTTCTCGCGACGCAGCGCGCCGGTCATGAACCACTCGCGCGACTCGATCCGGTGGTCGCCGTTCTCGCCACGGCGGCGGCTCCAGAACCAGCCCTGGTTGTTGATGCAGAACGCGGTCGGAGCTACCCCCGATGGTCGCGGTGGCATCGGCCGGCCGTTCGAGTCGAGCTCGGTGCCCGCCGCGTCGAAGTAGCGCTGTCCGATCAGATCGCCGTGCTCGTAGATGCAGTGATGCGTCGCGATCACCCTCGGCAGTCGGCCGAGCTGACCGTCGGCAACGATCGCCGAATCACTGGACCGCAGATACCGTCGCTCGCCGTGGATCACGCCGTCGACGTACTCCGAGTCCTGCGCGATCTCGCCGGTCTTGTAATACCGGCGCGCGACGCCGTGCGGCCTGCCGGCAACGTGCTCGGCGGTCGAGATCAAGTCGCCGTCGGAGTTCCAGTAGCGAACCTCGCCGACCAGCCGACCTTCGTCATCCTTCGCGCCGTGGACCCACTCGCTGTCCTTCGGATCCCACCAGGCGTCGAGCGG
>JANNBP010000374.1:0-6922 GCA_031385555.1 Deltaproteobacteria bacterium
CAGACCAACCCGGACGATCAGCCGCTGGGGCTCTACGTCTCGATCCAGCGCAACGAGATGGTGCTGTGGTCGGTCTCCAAGCTTGAAGGCACGCTCAAGCAGCCGCTGCCCGGCTACGTGTTCCCGCGGATCACCGGTACCACCGGCAAGTCCTGCGACGGCGCATATATGTGCGAGTCGAACGCGTGCAGCAACGGCACCTGCGTGTCGAGCGCGGACACGCCGCAGCCGATCTACGACTACCGCAAGCTCAACGACGTGCTGTTCGAGATCACGACCCGCCGGTACGCCGGCAAGGCTCGCAAGATCGACACGTACACGATCGTGCTCCAGGCCGACGGCGCCACACCGTACTCGGTGATCGTGTCCACGATGGCCGCGATGCGCTGCCGGATGCCCGAGTTCGGCAAGCAGGCCACCACCTGCCGGATGCCGAACGAGAACGCCGAGTTCAAGAAGTCCGCGGAGCCGCTGTCGAAGGATGGCAAGTACTTCGATACGGCACGCGCACCGTACGATCCCAAGACGATGGCGCTGTTCCCATCAATCCAATTCTCGTCGGGATTCGAGTGAGCTAACCCCATGTCATTCACGCAACGTGAAGCCAGAGGCATGATCCGGAAGGCCGTCAAGCGCGTGCCTGAGGGTGAGGAGATCCGTCACCTCAACATCATGCCGATGATGGACATGATGACGATCCTCCTGGTCGCGTTCATCACGCAGTCCGCTGCGTCGCAGGCCGCCGAGAGTGCACGCACCGTCTCGCTGCCGCCGGTGCAGTCGATCGACGAGCTGACCGACGAGACCACCACGCTGGTGATCACGAAGAACGGCATCGTCGTCGAGGGCCAGCCGATCGCCGCGATCACCAACGGTCAGGTCGATTGCGCCGCCAAAGAAGGCGGCTGCCTCGGCGTCAAGATCAACAAGCTGACGCAGTTCCTCTCCTCGCTGCACGCGGCGCAGCTCGCCAACGCGCGCAGCAAGCCGAACTCCGATCCCGAGAAGCTCGCCGAGATCATGATCATCGCCGACCGCACCACGCCGTATCGGTTGCTGGTCGAGGTGATGTTCTCCGCGAAGCAGCCGGAAGCTGGCTACAAGCACTTCCGGATGATCGTCGAGAAGTCGTTCCCGCCGGGACCGGCGCCAGCGCCGTGAGCATTGCGGTTTCGCGGTGTCGCATCCTTCGCGTAAATCGCTCCGCTGTGTTGTTGTCTGGTAGCCCGTTCGCGGTCGATCGCAACCTCCTGCGACGTAGGTCTGCCCAAGATTCGGCGCTACGCCGTTGTCCGCTCGGCTGACAGTCAGAGATCGCGAGCGCATCTACCACGCGGCTGACGAAGGTCCGTGCTCTCCGGGGCGAGCACCTGACGCGTCACCGACCGACCCTGTGCGCGATCATCCACCCCACGAGCGACGCGGTCAGCCTTCAGCTGAGTCGCCTGGGTGATCGGGTAGGCCGTAAAACGCGCTCGTCGCACGCACTTGCGGCGCTATACTCATCCCCATGGTCGGCGAACGCAGAGCCCTCGCAGCCGCCGTCATGGCGCTGTTCTTCCTGATGTTCCTCGTCAACGCACTCATGGGAGGCGATGAGACGAAGAAGTTCATGTACGCGATGGCCGGGTGCTACGGCCTCGGCTTCTTCGCGCTGGTCGCCGGCTACTTCTGGGCACGGTGGTTTGCCGTCGGGCTTGGACTGTTCGGCGTCATCGTTGCTGCGGTCGCCTGCTGGCAGCTCAAGACGCTCGAGCAGACGTTCCTGATCTTCGGCGGGCTCCACCTCGGCGCGGCTGCGTGCCTGTGGGGTGATTCGATGAGCACCGTCTATGACGGTCAGACGGCGTGGCGCGAGAAGTTTCACATGGACGATCACGCGGTCCAGCGCCTCGGTCGCGCGGTGATCCGCGCCGGCGTGTCGTTGCCGTTCGTCCTCGCCTACGCGTTCGCGCCGCGCCCGGAGTCGGGATCGCTGCTCGCCGCGATCGTCGCTCTCTGCCTCACCGGCCTCGGTGTTCGCGCGCTGATCCAGCTCAAGAGCTGGGGCGTGATGGCGCTCGCGGCAGCGGGCGTACTGATGACCACCGTGGCCGGGATCGACCTTGCCCAGGGCGACAGCGCGATCTCGATCGCCCTGCCCGCCCTCGCCGGCGTGTTCCTGCTCGCGGCCGCCGCGCCGTTCGCCAGGCCGATGGCCCGCTACGTCGTCGGCCGGACCTAGGCCCGCGGCTTCCCTCGTTGAATTAGGTGGGTGGTCGAGCTACGTTCGACTCCCTATGGGAAGAGGTTTGGGCGCACTGGCGCTCGCGTGTTTGCTCCTTGGTTCCGCCGGCTGCCAGCAGCTCTACGGCGGGAAGCCGGAGCGGCTGAAGACGCCCGACAAGAAGAAGCGTCCGCCCGAGCCACCCGGCACGGTCGACAACATCAAGTACATCGACGATTGCTCGGCGAACTTCCGCGATGACCCGAAGCGCGTGTTCCGCGACAAGGCGGGCTCGAACCTCCTGGTCCAGGCCGGCGACGATTCGCAGGCGCAGGCGAACAAGGTCACCGATCCGGCGGCGCAGGCCGAGACCATCCGCGTCTCGATCGACAAGTACCGCAACGCCCTCCAAAAAGATCCGTACAACGCCGACGCGACGCTCAAGCTCGCGCTCGCGTACGACCGGGTCTACCGCAAGGGCTGCGCGCTCAAGTTGCTCGCGCGGATCGCCACGCTCGAGAGCCACCCGAGCTTCCGCACCGATGCAAAGCGCGCGGCGGATCAGGTCGCGGACTCGGCCGAGTGGTTCAAGGGCTACCGCAAGGAAGCCGTCGCCGCGGTGGGTCGATGACGCGGTTCGTCGCCCGACTCGGGTTCGCCTTGCTGTTCGCTGCCTCGGTTGCCGGTTGCAACAAGAAGGTCCTGATCGCGGATCCGCCTCCCCCGCTGCGCCCTGATCCCGAGCCCCTCGAGAACAAGAAGCTCACCGTCGCGCCAAAGGATTGCCAGCCCACCACCCCGGCCGACGAGCTCAAGCCGATCGACTTCGATCAGCGCTCGATCCCGGAGGGCTCGCGCCTCGCCGAGGAGGCGAAGACGCTGCTCAAGACGGCCGAGGGTGCCGAGGTCGATCGCTCGTTGCGCGAGCAGTACACCACCGATGCGGTGATCAAGCTGATCACCGCGCTCAAGGCCGACCCGTACAACGTCACCGCGACGTATCACCTGGCGGCCACCTACGCGCGGATCGGTCGCGGCCAGTGCTCGATCAACCTGCTGACCCGGCTGCTCCAGATGCGGCCCCACCCGAGCAAGCGCAACGAGGTCGAGGCCCACCTCGACCGCCTGCTCGGTCGTAAGAACACGCTGGATCCCAACTTCGCCGACATGCGCCGCGACGAGCGGTTCCGCACGCTGATCAAGAAGATGTGCGACGGGACCAACGATCCCAACTGCGTGTACGGCGCTCAAAAAGACGGCCGCGAACGCTAAGAGGTTGCCGGGACATCACCGAGCAAACATCGCCTCACTCTGTCAGGCGGTCGCGCTTTACCTGGGCCCGAGGCTGCCGTATGACCATGGCCATGCGGATCAGCGTCGTGGCCCTGCTCCTTCCGATCGCCGCCGGGTCATCCACCGTCGACGCAGCGCCCAAAGCTGGCGCTGCCTCGCCGGTTGCTTGCGGCGCGCGCATCCTGCCGCTCGCCGAGGGCAACACGTGGACGTACGAGTCGGTCCCGCCGAAGGACGCGATCCTCCCCGAGCTCGCGAAGCTCGCGCCACGCCCCGCGAAGACGATCAAGGTCGTCGTCAAGTCGGTCGCCACGAAGGGCGCGGATACGGTGGTCACCCTCGTGGAGACCAACACGTACGAGATCGTCGCCGAGAACAAAGAGAAGAAGAAGTTGGCGGTGATGGCCGAGGTGGTGGTCAACAGCACCATCACCTGCAACAAGACCAAGTTCGAGATCTCGCCCGACTCGTTCTACTTCGCCGGTGAGCCCGGTGGCTATCGCAACCTCGAGCTCGACAAGATCGAGCGCACCAAGGCGACCAGCCTCAAGCTCGTCAACGGCAACATCGGCGACGACCCGTGGGAGGAGGACATCTCCGCGCACTTCATCCGCAAGCCCGGCAAGGGCGCGGATACGACCAAGCTGTCGGCGGGCAAGATCGAGATGGAGCGCACGTTCACGCCGGCGCAGCCCGAGGATGTCGCCACCCGCAAGGGCACGCACTACCGCAAGGCGGAGAAGCTGCAGCTGGTCACCACCGGCCGCATCACCCTGGACGCGCCGGTGGCGCCCGACCCCAAGGTGCACGACCTGCCGAAGAACTGGGTCACGCTGCTCTGGCTGTCGCTCGATGTTGGCGTCGTGCAGACGCTCAACATGTACGCGCACCAGTATCAGCTGACGGAATCCAACCTGCTGAAGTGAGCACGTCGCGGCCCCGCCAATGGCGGCTCGTGAAGCCCCTGCGCGCGCGCCTTCGCGAGGGGCATCCGTGGGTCTACGATCGCGCGCTCGCGCCCGTGCCCGCGCACGTTGTTGCGGGTGAGGTGGTCGAGCTCGTCGACGAGGAGGGCCCGCTCGCCCTCGCGTTCGCCGATCCGGCGTCGCCGATCCGGGCACGCTTGCTCGATGTCCCCGGCACCGCGATCGATCGCAGGTGGCAGCGCGCGCGCGTGCAGGCGGCGGCGGCTCGACGAGCGCGCGATCCGTTGCTGGTCGGCTGCACTGGCCGCCGGATCGTCCACGGTGAAGGCGATCACTGCCCCGGCCTGGTGATCGACGTCTACGCGGACACCGCGGTCGTGGTGTTCGATGGTGACGCAGCGGCCGCGTTCTGGCGGCCCGCGCTCGCGGACGTGATCGACGGGGCGATCGCCGGCGGCATCGCCATCGCGCATGTCTGGGTGCGCGCGGTGCGCGGCGTCAAGGAGCACGGTTCGGCGTTCCGCGGTGACGCGCCGGCGGAGATCGTGATCGCCGAGGACGAAGCGCAGTTCTTCGTCGACGTGCGCCATGGTCAGAAGACCGGGTTCTTCCTCGATCAACGCGAGAACCGGCGCACGATCCGCAAGCACGCGGCCGGTGCCTCGGTGCTGAATCTATTTTCATACTCCGGCGGGTTCTCACTCCACGCGTCGCTCGGGGGCGCCACCCAGGTGACCTCGGTCGACCTCGCGCCGCAGGCGATCGCGACGCTGCACCGCAACGTCGAGCGCAGCGGGCTGGCAAACCATACCCACGAGGGCGTGGTCGCCGACGTCTTCGACTTCCTGGGACGAGCTCGCAAGCAGGGCCGCACCTGGGACCTGGTGATCGTCGACCCGCCGAGCTTCGCGCCCAACGAGCGGGCGAAGCCCAACGCGCTCGCCGCCTACCGCAAGCTCGCGGTCGTCGCGAATGAGGTCGTGACGCCGGGAGGGCGGTTCGCCCTCGCCTCGTGCTCGAGCCACGTCACCGAGTCGGAGCTGCTCGCGATGATGGCGACCGTGCGACCCGACGCCCGCCTTCGGTTCGTGGCGGGAGCGGGATCGGACCACCCGGTGCTGCCGGGCTTTGCCGAAGGCCGCTACCTCAAGTTCCTGTTTTTCGACGTCTGAGGCCTGATCAACCAGCGTTAGAAGTGACGGCTGGAACACAAACAGGTGCAACTAACAGAGTGCACTTCACGTGTAGAATCTCCCTGACAAATTCAGTGCTTGACCGGGACGCACACACTTCGTTACAGAAGCGCCATGCGCCGGATTCTCCTCTCGCTGTGCTGTCTCCTGGCTGTCACTTCTTGCGGCAGCAACGCCGCGAACGACGACACCGCCAGTGCCCCGTGCTCGGACGGCCTCGATAACGATGGCGACGGCCTGATCGACTTCCCCGAGGATCTCGGGTGCGTCGGCCCGACGGACGACACCGAGGACAGCCCGACCTCGCCGAAGTGCCACAACGGTCGCGATGACGACGGCGATGGCAAGGTCGACTTCCCGGATGACCCGGGTTGCTTCGCCTCGGCGGGCGATTCCGAAGAAGACGACTGCCCCGACGGCCCGTTCTGCCCGCAGTGCGCGAATGGCGCCGATGACGACCAGAACGGCGCCACCGACTACCCGTTCGACCAAGGCTGCGAGAGCGCCGCGGACAACAGCGAGTTCCTCAATAACCCGGTCGCCTGCGGTCCGATGATGAAGATCAAGCAGCTGCCCGGCACCAACATGGACGAGGGCACGCTCGATGGCACCAGCACCTCCACCATCGTCACCCCGTGTGGCAGCGGTGGCAACGCCCCGGCCGTGGCATACGTGTTCAACCTCAGCTCGCCGAAGGTGATCCAGGCGACGACGGAGGACTCGGGCACCACGCTCGACACCGTGCTCGACATCCGCAGCGCGAACTGCCTGGATCAGGCGTCCGAGCTCGAGTGCAACGACAACATCGACGGCGACAACTCGGCGTCGAAGATCACGCGCTCCCTCCAAACGGGCACCTACTACCTGATCGTCAGCGGCTACGACAACACGGAGTCGGGCGACTACACGCTCTACGTCCAGTGGTTCAACGGCGAGGGCGCGACCTGCGCCGAGCAGACCGATTGCGGTCCCGGCCTGCTCTGCCGCCAGCCCGTCGGCGCTGCCGGCCTGATCTGCGCGCAGCCCGCGTGCAACGACGGCCTCGACGACGACAACGACTCCAAGATCGACTATCCGAACGATCCGGGCTGTGCGTCGCCGAACGGCAACAACGAGGTCGACAACTGCCCCGGCCCCGCCGGCTGCCCCGAGTGTGCGAACACCCTCGACGACGACAACGACGGCATGATCGACTTCCCGGCCGACACCACGTGCAAGGCCGCTGGCGACTCGAGCGAGAGCTGCATCAGCACCGAGGGTGTCGAGCTGATCATCCAGCGGGTCACCACCGGCACCACGGTCGG
>JANNBP010000375.1:0-14860 GCA_031385555.1 Deltaproteobacteria bacterium
GCCGCCAGGCTCGGCCTCGACGCTGCGACGCTCGGCAAGAAGTCCGCGGAGGTCGACGCCAGCCAGGAAGCGCGTCTCGCGTACTACGAATGGGTGCGCGCGAAGCTGCAGGTGATGATCTCGAGGCGCCAGCTCACCCAGGTCCGCGGGACCCTCGGTCAGGTCCGCGCCCTCGCCGAGGCGCAGCGGTTGTCGACGGCGGATCGCATGCGCGTCGAGTCGCAGGAAGCGCAGGCCGAGCAGGTCGTCGATCAGCTGACCCAGCTCGCGGAGCTGCGCGAGGAGCAGCTCCGGCTGTTGATCGGTGCGGGCAGCGAGCCGCTCACGATCGGCGAGGACATCCGCGTCGAGCTGACGGCGCCGGCGGCGGAGCAGCTCGATGCGCTGATGGCGAACGCGACCAGGCAGCGCCTCGAGTTCCGCACGCTCGACGCCGGCATCCTGGCGAAGGAGAAGCAACGCGATGCCGAGAAGGCCGGGATGTATCCGCGGCTCTCGGCGTTCGCGTCCGCCGACTACGCGCGGCCCAACCAGCGCGTGTTCCCGCAGGTCGACGAGTTCCGCGGGACGTGGGCCGCGGGGCTCCAGCTGTCGTGGACGCTCAACGACACGCTGACGACGAAGGAGACGGTGCGCCGCTACGACGCCGAGATGCGCGAGCTCAAGGCGGATCGCGACACGCTCGCGCGCGGCACCCGGCTCGCCGTGCTCGCCTCGCAGCAAGCGGTGACGCTCGCGCAGAAGTCGCTCGTCACGTCGGCCAAGGGTCTCGCCGCCGCGGAGGAGAGCTATCGCGTTCGCCAGGCGTTGCTCGCCGCGCAGCGCGCGACCGCGGTCGAGCTCGTCGACTCCGAGACCGAGCTGACCCGCGCCCGGATCACGTCGCTGAACGCCCGGATCGACCTCCGCGTGGCGATGACCCAGCTGGCGCACGCCGTCGGTAACGACGCGAAGTAGGCGGGGTTTCGCCCGACACCTGTACGGCTTCCCGACAGGTTCCGGCGGCTAACTTCCCTCCCTGCACGGGCACCTACTGGCAAGGGCCATGCATCTGAGGCGCGCCATGACGATCGACTCTCCGCGCCGCTTCGCGTCGCTGCGCGCCCCGGGCAAGCCGGGCCTTGCGATTCGCGCTTCTCTCGTCCTCGTCCTGCTCGCCGCCTGCGGCAAGAAGCCCGCGGCGGAGGACGCCGTCAAGAAGGAGCCAGCCGCACCCGTCAAGGTGCCGCTGATGACTGCCAAGGCCGAGCCCACGCCGCAGCAGGTGACGTTGTCCGGAACCGTCGCCGCCGACCAGCGCGCCGAGGTCACCGCCGACACGCAGGGCAAGGTCATCAACGTGATGGTCGAGCGCGGGAAGCGCGTGAAGCAGGGCGATCCGGTCGTCCAGCTCGACGTCCGCAGCGCGGCGCTCGGGGCCCGCGAGGCGCAAGCAAATCTATCGTCGGCGCGCGCCCAGCGGGAGCTCGCCGAAGAAGAGTGCCGCCGCACCAAGGCGCTGCTCGACAAGGGCGCGATCACGAAGAGCGAGTTCGATCGCCAGAACACGGCGTGCACCTCGGCGCTGCAATCGGTCGCCGCCGCGGAGGCGCGCACCCAGATGATGGCGAAGTCGGTCTCCGACGGCGTCGTCCGCGCACCGTTCGACGGGGTGGTCGCCGAGAAGTTCGTGACGCCGGGTGAATGGGTCGCGCCGGGTCGCGCGCTGTTCACCCTGGTCGATGATGACCCGCTCAAGATCGAGCTATCGGTGCCCGAGGTCGGGGTCAGCGCGGTGCGCGTCGATCAGCGCGTCGAGCTGATCTCGATCGCGGATCCGGATCACGCGTACGGCGCGACGGTGTCGCGGATCGGTGCCGAGGTCGGCAAGTCGCGGTCGCTGGTCGTCGAGGCCAAGATCGACAAGGGCTCGCCGTTCATCCCGGGCATGTTCGCGGAGGCGCGCGTCAACATCGGCAACGTCGCGCGTCCGGTGATTCCGCGCAGCGCGGTTCGCGGCAAGTGCGAGAAGAAGCCGCAACTCACCCCCGGGGAGGGCGGCACGTTCAAGATCGTCGAGAAGGAGACCTGCAAGGGCCCGTGGCGCGCGTTCGTCGTCGTCAAGGGCAAGGGCGAGCTCGAGGAGCGCATCGTCCAACTCGGACCCGCGCTCGACAAGGATCGGATCTCGATCGAACAAGGCATCAAGGCCGGAGACGTGGTCGTCGAGAAGATCGACGAGAAGATCGTCGATGGCCTCCGGGTGGTGGAGTAACTCATGCAGTGGCTGTCAAATATCTCGGTCAAGCGACCGGTGTTCGCCACCGTCTTGATCCTGGTGCTCGTCGTCGTCGGTCTGGTCGGCAAGTCCCGACTCGGCGTCGACAAGTTCCCCAAGGTCGACTTCCCGATGGTGATCATCCTGACGCCGTATCCCGGCGCCTCGCCGACGGCGGTCGAGACCGACGTCACGTTGAAGGTCGAGGAGGCGGTCAACACCGTCTCCGGCCTCGACTCGCTCGCGTCGAACTCGACCGAAGGCGTGTCGATGGTGATGGCGCAGTTCACGCTCGAGGTCGATCCCGACAAGGCCGCGCAGACCATCCAGGAGCGCCTCGCGAGCATCCAGCGCGATCTGCCTCCGGGCCTGCGTCCGGAAGTCCGCCGCGCGGATCCCGACGCCGCACCGATCCTCGTCCTCGCGGTCAAGGGCCCGGCGACCGTGTCGAATCGCGATCTGACGCGGTTTGCCGACAAGCAGATCAAGCAGCGCATCGAGCGCCTCAAGGACGTCGGCCAGGTCGTCATCCTCGGCGGCACCGAGCGCCAGATCAACATCGACATCGACTCGATCAAGCTCGCCGCGACGGGGGTCTCGGCGCTCGAGGTGTTCCGTTCGGTGCAGACCGGTAACGCGAACATGCCGAGCGGTCCGATCAACACCGGCCCGACACGCTCCACGCTGCGCGTCGAGGGGCGCGTCCAGGATGCCAGCAAGCTCGGTCAGATCGTCGTGCGCCAGCAGGGCGATCACGCGGTCAAGATCGAGGATGTCGCCGACATCAACGACGCTGCGGAGGACGCGGACACCGCGGCTGGCCGCAACGGCGAGCCCGCGATCGCGCTGTCGATCCGCAAGCAGTCGGGCACCAACACCGTCGAGGTGGTCGATCGCATCCGCAAGGAAGTGACCCTGCTCCAGGCGCGCTTGCCGGAGGGCTACTCCGTGGATGTCGTGCGCGATAACTCCGAGCAGATCCGGACGTCGGTCTCCCAGGTGCTCGAGCACCTGGTGCTCGGTGCCGGTCTCGCCGCCCTGATCGTGTTGCTGTTCCTCGGCTCGGTTCGCTCGACGATCATCGCCGCCATCTCGATCCCGGTGTCGATCATCTCGACCTTCGGGCTGATGATGATCGCGGGCCTGACGCTGAACCTGATGACGCTGCTCGCGCTCGCGCTCGCCGTCGGTATCGTGATCGACGACGCGATCGTGGTGCTCGAGAATATCTACCGGTACATCGACGAGAAGAAGATGAAGCCGTTCCCGGCCGCGATCCAGGCGACCAAGGAGATCGGGCTCGCCGTGCTCGCGACCACCCTGTCCCTGATGGCGGTGTTCCTCCCGGTCGCGTTCATGAGCGGCATCGTCGGCCGCTTCCTGTTCAGCTTCGGCATCACGATGGCGTTCGCGATCGCGGTCTCGCTGGTCGTCGCGTTCACGCTGACGCCGATGATGGCGGCCCGCATGCTGCCGGTGCCTCCACCGGAGGGTGAGGAGCGCAAGAAGTCGTTCCTCGAGCGGGTCAGCGATCGCGTCTACGGCCCGATCCAGCGCGTCTACTCGGCGATCTTGGCCTTCTGCCTCCGGCGCCGCTGGGTCGTCGGCATCGCGATCTTCGGCTCGTGCGCGTCGCTCGGCGTCACCACGAAGATGGTCGGTGGCGACTTCCTGCCGCCGAACGACGAGGCCCAGTTCGAGATCTATATCCAGGCGCCCGAGGCGACCACGCTCGAGGCGACCACGATCATCGCGGAGCGGATCGCCCGCGAGACGCGCAACTACCCCGAGGTCACCAGCACGCTCGTCACCGTCGCCGACGACGATCGGCGCTCGCCGAACATCGGCCGCGTCTACGTCCGGCTGTCGGACCCCGAGACCCGCGCGCGCGGTCAGTTCGATGTCATGGGCCTGGTCCGCACCGAGGTGCTGTCGAAGGTCGACCCGACGGTTCGCGTCGCGGCGCAGCCGGTCAACGACTTCTCGGTCGGTGGTCAGAACGCGGTCGTGTCGTACGTGATCAGCGGCCCCGATCTCGACAAGTTGCAGCACTACGGCGAGAAGGTGCTGAAGCAGATCAAGGCCATCCCGGGCGTCGTCGACCTCGACTCCAGCCTGCTGGATCCGGTCGACGAGACCATGCTGCACCCCGATCTCGAGCGCGCCGCGCTTCTCGGGGTCGATCCCGGGGACATCGCGAACACGCTGTCGATCCTGGTCGGTGGCGCCCAGGCGTCCACCTTCGAGGACCGCGGCGACCAGTACGCGGTGTTCATGCGCGCCGCCGAGCGGTTCCGCAATGACCCGTCGGGGCTCCGGTTGATCACGGTGCCGTCGAGGACGGTCGGTCAGGTGCGGTTGTTCGACGTCATCCAGCTCGGCAGTGGCAAGGCGGTCTCCAAGATCTCCCGCCAGAGCCGCGAGCGCGCGGTGTTCATCACCATGAACAACGCACCGGGGGTCTCCGAGCAGACGCTCGTCGACCAGGTCGAGAAGGCGATGAAGGGCCTCGACATGCCGCCTGGCTACACCTACGAGCCGTTCGGTCGCTCGAAGGAGATGGCGAAGATGCAGGGCGCCTTCCTGTTCGCCATCATGCTGTCGTTCGTCTTCATGTACCTGGTGCTCGCGGCGCAGTTCGAGTCCTGGCTGTACCCGTTCATCATCATGCTGTCGCTGCCGCTGACGCTGCCGTTCGCGATCCTGTCGCTGATCATCACCGGTGGCTCGCTGAACATCTTCTCGATGCTCGGGCTGATCGTGCTGTTCGCGATGGTGAAGAAGAACGCGATCCTTCAGGTCGACCACGCGAACGGGCTCCGCAGGCAGGGGCTGCCTCGAACCGAGGCGGTGCTCGCCGCCAGTCGCGATCGGCTGCGGCCGATCCTGATGACCACGCTCGCCTTCGTGGCCGGCATGCTGCCGCTGGTGACCAGCCAGGGCATCGGCTCCGGCTTCTCCAAGGCGATGGCCTCCATCGTGGTCGGCGGCCAGATCATGTCGCTCGGCCTCACGCTGGTGGCCATCCCGGTCATCTACACCTGGTTCGACGACCTCGCGGTCTTCAACACGAAGGTGTGGAACAAGGTACTCCGTCGTAAGCCTGTCGATCGCGGCGAGGGTGAGGTTGGCGTGATCGACGTCCACGCATGACACGAACAGGTGACCTCCGTGCCGCGTTCGCTCCGGAGCGAGCACGGATTTGCAGCGATCAAGGGTTCCGATCGCGGCGTCGTTTTGTTATGACCCGTCTCCCTTACGACGCTCGCGTTCGTGAACATGGCGAAGACGACTCGTGCCGCAGCTCCCAGCAACCGCGATCTCCGCGCGTTGCTGCACGTCCCGCAATCTGACCTCCAGGCACAGCTGCTGAGCCGCCTGGAACAGCTCGGGTTCCCCTCGCTTCGTCCGGGTCAGCTCCAGCTGCTCGGCGTGATCGGGCGTCACACTGCCACGGGCGTCCGGCTTTCGGACCTCGTGGCCGAGCTGTCGCTCCCCAAGCAGACCGTGGGCGACCTGATCGACGAGCTCGAGCAGATGAAGATCGTGGAGCGGTTCCCCGACCCCGAGCACGGCGTGATCAAGCGCGTGCGGCTGGGCCCCAAAGGCAAGGTCTGGGCATCCGAGGTTCGCAAGGTCTCGAACGAGACCGAGGCTCGCTGGGCCACGCGGCTCGGCAGCAAGAAGATGAAGTCGCTGCGCGCGCTCCTCGAGGAGCTGGCGGCGACCGTCGAGAAGCCGGCGACGAACGGCGCGCGCGTCGCCAAGCGCGGCTAGCGAGAACTACTTCTTCCCCGGCTTTCCCGGCTTTTCCGGCTTCTTCTCGGGCTTCTGGAAGAACGCGTAGATCAGCGACACCTTGATGATGGTGTCGAACGAGGTCGCCTCGAGCGCGCCCGTCTCGCCGACCAACGTCACCGGCTTGCCGCCTAACACGAGCGGAGCAGGGCGGTTGTCGTACTTGCCCTCGAACGACGTCTGGATCGCGAGGTTGCGGCCGAGCTTCGCGGAGATCGCCGCTTTGACGTTGATCCGCGTGTCCTCGCCGAACGAGGCGTCGCGGGTGGCCAGCTCCTCCTTGTTGACGTTGGTCAGGACTTCGCCCGAACCATCGAACGTGGTGCCGGCGGCGAGCGTGGCCTTGTAGCCGACGAACGCGCGCGCCGAATGAATGGACACCGCCGGGCCGGTGACCAGATCCTCGTGCGAGTAGTCGTAGCCGATCTCGGCGAGTGCCTCGGAGTAGTCGGTCTTGAAGAGCTGGCGGCTGTAGCCGAACTGGCCGCCGATCACCGCCTCCTTACCGGCCGGGACATCGCGCGATGCGAGCAGCGCGACGAACAGCGAGTTCGACGTGGTGAGGAAGCGATCGTAGCGACCCTTCGAGTACAGCGTCTCCGCGGTGGTCGTGCTGGTGGTGATGATGTCGTCGCGCGTGATCGGCATCGTCGCGTCGATGCCCGGGGCGAGCGTGCGAATGCTCGACTTCGCGTAGGTCAGGCCGCCTTCGAGGGCGAGCTTGTTGCTGCCGGTCTTACGCGAGGCTTTGAAGCCGGCGGCGACCGTGGTGGTCTTCGAGTTGCCCGTCGTGAACACGACGCCACCTTCGGCTGTGGCGTTCCATTCAACCTCTTTGACCTCCTTGACCTCGTCGGCCTTGCCGTACTCGAATTTCGGATCGCCCTCGGCGAATGCCGACGCAGCCGAAAAGGAAAGGGCCAGGAGAGCAGCTACAGCGTATGTCTTCATAGGGTTACGTCTGGCGCGGTATAGCGCGCAGACGATACCCGAAGCGATGGCGAGACTCGATCAAGTCGCCGATCTCGGACTTGATCAAGGCCCGTCGCACCCGTCGCACCAACTGCTTGACGTGGTTCTCGCTGGGCTCGCGGGTATCCCACGACAGGTCCGCGATCAGCTCCGACGAGCGGACGAAGCCGCGCACCAGCTCGGGCTGATGGGACTCGGAAGCCATGCGGCGGATCATCAGCGCCATCAGCTCGAACTGCGTCGTCGTGAGCTGGACCTGCTTCCCATCGACCTCGATCAGTCCACCGCCACCACCGGTGGGCTCGTGCAACTTGAACGACATCGCGGGCAACCCCACGTCGGTCCGCTCTTCGGTCTCGAACTCGTTGCGAGCAACGGGCGGCGTCGATTCGAGCGCCGCCTGCACCGACGGCGGCTTGATCGTCGCGGTCGCGGTGCGGCCGACGCGCGGGGCCGGCAGATGCGAGATGTCGTTCATGAAGTAGAAGGCGATGTGACCGAACCGGAGGCGATCGCCGTCCTTGATCTGGATCGCGCCCTCGATCAGCTTGTCGTCGAGATAGGTGCCGTTGGCCGAGCCGAGATCCCGCAGCGTCCAGACCTCGCCGTCGAGCGTGATGTGCGCGTGGTGGCGCGACACCGATGGTTCCAGGATCGCGAGCCCGGTCCCCTCGACCTGGCGGCCGATGATCGTGCGCGGGTCGAGGCGGTGCGGGCGACCCCACAGATCGAGCAGCGCGGCCATCGTCGGCCGGATACCGTGAGGTTGCAGCTGTTCCGGCATGATCCGAATCGGGCTTGAGAGCTCGTCTCGGCATTCCTCACAAAGCACCCCAACCTCGACGGGGCGCTGCCTACAAACCGGGCAGCTCACTCGCGCACTGTATCACCGGATCAGCGCTTCATCGCGTGGGTGGTACCGCTTCCCACGATGCATATCTGCGCCCTTGCACGGGCTCCTCGACGCGGGTCGCGGAGGCGGCGAGCCGGAACGGGATGGAGCGCGCCGTCAAACCGTCCTCACCGGCCGTCATCACCCCGAAATGCAGGTGCGGGGTTGACGAGAACCCGGTGTTGCCCGACAGCGCCAGCGGGGTGCCCCGCTCGACCCGCTGCCCGGGCTTGACCTCGATGCCACTGGGCGACAAGTGCATGTACTCGCCGAGGGTGCCGTCGTCGTGCTGGACGAGCACGAAGTTGGTCTTCTTGTAGTCGAGAAACTCCTGCGTGGTGCCCGAGCCCTGGGCCGCCGCATTGGCCGCGACGATGACGCCCGGGCGCGCCGCCAGGACCTGGGTGGCGACGGGGCAGTCGAAGTCGACCGCGAACTCGTTGGAGCCGCGATGCGAGAAGTTCCCGTGGAAGCCCTGCAGCACCGAGAACTGACCCGCCGCCCACGGCAGGCGATAGACGTAGTCGCTCGGTAGGGCCCGTGGATCGCCCCAGCGTGCACGGAACGACAGGTCTCGACGATAGGCGCGGTTCGCATCGGCGCGCTCGAGCTCGGCGAGCACGACGATGGCTCCGTTGCCGTAGGGCATCGGGGCGGCGGGCAGCAGGGCCACGCCCTCGGTGTGGCCGAACGGCGCGAGGTTATCGAGGTTCGTCATGTTCCAGCGGATGACGATCGGCGTCGCGAACCGGTTCCTCGCGATCTGCCAGACTCGATTGCCGCGGCGATAGAGCTCGAACTCGATCTGCCCACCGTCGAATACCCAGTCGATCAGTCGGTCATCGAGCTTGCCGAACCCGGCCGGGTCGCCCTGCAGGTTGGGCACCGGCACTTCGACGGCGGGACCGTTTCGTGGCTGCTCGACCGGCGTATAGATCGCGGTGGGCTCGCAGCCGCAGAGCAACATCACCGCAAGCCACCGCTGCATGAGTGGCCATCGTACCAGCTCGCCCGCCGGGGTTCAGCTGCCTGGAGCGAGCGACCTGCGTGTCGTGCGATACCGCACCATCGTCCGGCCGACACGATCCCACCAGGTCCGCCGTCCCGAGACCCGGAGCGAGGCGTAGGTCAGGTTGACGAACGCGGCCAGGCACCACAGACCGGTGACGAGATCGAGGGTGTTGTCGACGGTGATCTTGAAGCCCGGGTCGGACGCCCCGGTGCCGGTGGCCGCCGTCTCGACGAACGGCTGGATGAGGTCGATCAGCAACGGGATGCCGAGCATCATCAACGTCCGGCGGATCGCGCGAGCCAGCGACGGGCGGCCGAGGGTCTCGACGTCGATCACCTCGAGCTCCATCACCGCCTTGCCGAACGTCGTGCCGCGATGGGTGGCCCACGCCTGGAGGATGGCGAAGATGGGGAACACGAGCGGGATGTTCCCGACATCGAGTCCGGCCATCGTGATGCCGAGCTTGACGCCGGTGACGATGACCGCGATCGCGGCGAAGTCGAGCGTGATCGCGACCGAGCGCACCCAGAAGCCGGCGGGCCGCGACTCGGAGTCGCTCGCGAGATCGAGCGCGCGCAGCAGCTCCTCGTAGCTCGCGAACCGATCGGACGGCTTGGACGCCATCATCTTGAGCAGCAGCGCATCGAGCGCACCGAGCTGGACCCGGCGCTGACCCTTGCGCGGCACCTGCGGGCGCGCGGCGCTGGCGTGCTTGGTGATCAGCTCGTCGACGCTGTCACCCTCGAACGGCGGCTTGCCCGCGATCAGGTGATAGAGCGTGGCGCCCAGGGCGTAGATGTCGGAGCGAAAATCGACCGCCTCTCCACGCGCCTGCTCGGGCGCCATGTAGAGCGGCGTCCCGGCGAGCGAGGTCTGGAGGATCGCCCCGTTCTCGGCGCGCTCTCCCTCGAGGCCACCGGCGGCGAGGCCGAAGTCGAGCACCTTGACCACGCCGTGACCATCGATCATCAGGTTCGAGGGTTTGACGTCGCGATGCGTGATCCCCGAGCGCTCGGCTTCGCGCAGGCCGAGCGTCGCGGCGCGGATCACCGCGAGCGCATCCTCGACGGGCATCGGGCCCTTCGCGATCCGCTCCGCGAGCGTGTCGCCGGCGACGTACTCCATCGCGAAGTAGAGGAGGCCGTCGTCCTCGCCGACGAAGTAGATGTGCCCGACGTTGGGATGGGCGACCCGGGCCTGCGCGCGCGCCTCGCGGATCATCCGATCGCGGCGCCTCGGATCCCGCGAGACGGCCTCGGGGAGCACCTTCACGGCGACCGGGCGATCGAGCGCGAGATCCTGCGCGAGGTAGACCTCGCCCATGCCGCCGGAGCCGAGCGGGCGCTCGATCCTGAAGTGACCGAGCTGCTTGCCGGCGGGGAGCTGTGCCGACGGTGTCAGGATCGATTCGCGGCCCGGGACGGTGGCGGTGCGATCCGGCGGCGCCGGCGCGGTATCCATCAGCTCGAGCTTCGCCACCGCGCGAGGGTAGCAGGCTAGTTCCCTAGTTGATGGTCGTCTGCTGACCGCTGACCCGATCGATCTTGTTCTTGTCCTCGTCGAGGGCGAAGTCGGTGACGTCGAAGCCCTCGGCCGAGAAGGCGTTGATCACGGCCTCGATCGGGCCGGACGGCAGCGTGATCAGATCGGGGACGTCGAACGACGACCGCGCGCTATCGAACACCGTGACGTTGAGGATCTTGGTCGCGCCCTGCGAGAGCTCGATGCTGTGCACCGTCGCGTCGGTCGCGTTGGTCCACGAGCCGCCTTGCTTCGAGAGCGTGATGCCCGATGGTGGCGACAGCCAGGTCCCGGCCGCGAGCGTGCTGCCGGCGAGGCCGCGACGGAGGACGATGCTCTGCGTGGGCGGGTCCTGGCCGTCCGTGACGATCCCGGTGAGGCGATAGCCGGTCGCGTTGGTGATCGCCGACAGCTTCGGGACCTTGAGCGAGGTTCCACCCGTGGTGCCCGCGAGCAGCACGCCATCGGTCCCGAGCTCGATGCCGACCAGGGCACCGCGCGTGGTCAGCCCGCTCGGTGGCGAGGCGAAGTCGATCGCGAGCGTCTGCGTGTTCGCGTCGCTGATCAGGCTGAGGTCCTGCGAGCCCGTCGCCGTCGCGGTGTCGATGCCCTGCTTGATCGCGAACCCGACGATCGCCGTCGTGTCGTCACTCTCGTCGTCGGTGCCCTTGTTGTCGAAGTCGAGGATGGTCGCCAACAGGGCGAGCTTGCCGGTGCGCGTGTTGATCGAGAAGTTGCAGACATCGCCGATGCACAGGTTCGGCGGTAGCGGGTTGGGCGACTGCGCGGGCGTCGCGATCTCGTTCGCCGGATCGCCGAGCTCGTCGGTGCTCGAGTAGCCGACGAGCGTGACCTTGGTGTGAGCGACCGTGATGCTCGCGAGGTTCGGGATGGTGCCCGTCAGCGTGGCGCTCGGCGGATCGTCGCTGTTGTCGACCTCGAGGTCGACCGTGACGTTCGCCCCGTTCGCGCCGATCCACAGCTCCTTCCGGTGACCCGCCGCCTTGACCACGATGTCCTGCGGCCCGACGGCGCCGTCGGCGATGAACAGGCCATCCGCGCCGGTCGTGCCCGCGAGCTCGCCGACCCTGACCTCGGCCCCCGAGATCGGTTCGCGGGTGGCCTCGTCGATGACGTAGAGATTCACCACGCCGTCGATCGCGCCGTCGCCGATTCCTCCACCTGGGATCACCCGGGGGTCAGGGCGGTTTCCTTGGGCAGAATCGACTTCCGGTGGCGTGACAGCGTCTTTGCCGCAGCCCGCGGCACCGATCAAGAGCAGCAAAAGTGATGAGCGCATCTGCATTCCTCCGATGAGGATCGCGGTATGCGAGGGGCGCGCCACCAGGAGGTAGGTTCCTTGACTCGGCCACCGGTTCACATACCTTCGAGCGAGATGTCCGTTGTTCGCGACCGCAGTTGGACCATCGCGCCAACGTTGTTCTGGTTCGGCGGCTGCCTGCTCGCGTCGTTGCTCTACTTCGATGGCGACCTGTCGGCGATCGCCGGTCGGATGACCCAGCAGCGCGAGCCCGACGTCGCGACGGCCGCGGGTCCGACCTTCGCGCCCAAGCCCGTGCAGGTCGCGGATGCCGATCCTCCGGAGGAGCGTCCCGCGACCGTGCTCCCCGATCGCGGCGATCGCCAGCGGGTCGGTGCGCTCGAGGACGTCTGCGTCGACGGCACGCCCACCGCCTGCAAGCGCTGGGGGATGGACGGCTTCTATCGCAGCGTGTCCGACAGCAAGAAGGGCAAGCTCGGCCGCGCGATCCGGGTGTCGTGGTACGGCGACTCGGTGATCGCGACCGACGCGATCCCGAGCCGGCTGCGCGGCAAGCTGCAGAGCACCTACGGCGACGGCGGCCCCGGCTTCGTCTACCTGGTCGCGCCCCACAAGTTCTGCCACCACGAGCAGGTCGAGCGTACGCAGTCGGGGTGGACCCCGTACGGCATCTCGACCACCGCGGTGAGCGACAAGCTGTACGGCGCCGGCGGCAGCACCGCGGAGTCGTACGGCGGCACCGCGAAGCTCACGCTCAAGACCGGCGCCGCGAACGCCGAGGTCTACTACCTGACGCAGCCGAAGGGCGGCTCGCTGGCGATCACCAGCGGAGGCAGCGAGTTGTTGAAGGTCGAGACGGCGGGCGAGGCGAAGGCGGCGGGGTACGCGTCCGCGAAGGTCGCCGGCGCGAAGAAGCTCGAGTTCGAAGCCAAGGGCAAGGTGCGCACGTTCGGCGTCGCGCTCGAGAACCCGGCAGGCATCGTGGTCGACAACTTCGGCATCGTCAGCGTCAACGTGAAGAGCTTCGGCAATCACGATCCGGCGTTCTTCACCGGCGAGCTCGCGCACCGCAAGGCGGACCTCCTGATGATCATGATCGGCGCGAACGAGGCCGCGTGGCTCGGCCCTGGAGACCGGGACACCAAGGACTACGCGGCTCGCTACAAGCCCGTGCTCGAGATGCTGCGCAAGGGGCGGCCCGATGCGTCGTGCCTCGTGATCTCGCCGACCGATCAGGCGGAGGCCAAGGATGGCGCGTATCCCTCGCGTCCCGTGATGCCGGTCCTCGTCGAGGCGCAGCGCAAGGCGGCGGCCGCGGCAGGCTGCGCGTTCTTCTCGACCTACGACTGGATGGGTGGCAAGGGCAGCGCGTCGAAGTGGTTCTCGAAGCGCTACGTCGGCAGCGACTTCCAACACCTCACGGTCGCGGGCGCCGCGAAGATGGGAGATGCGCTGTACGAGGCGCTGACCACCGGATTCGGGAGGTATGCGGGTCCTTAGCCTCTGCATCCTTCTCGTCGCGGGTTGCGGCAGCGGCTGTGATGGCGAACGTGCGAAGCCACCGGAGATCCCGCGGTCGGTCAACCCCGATGCAGCAGATGTCGTCCGGACTCCCGCGTCCTCGGACGCGGCGGAGCCGTACGTGCCGCAGGGGCATCTCGATGCGCCGCGCGGCACGTTGGATCAGTTGTTCATGGGCCTCGCGGCGGCCGAGAAGGCCGATCCGAACAGCCGGGTGCTGATGGTGTTCTTCGGCGATTCGCACACCGCCGGCGATTCGATGACCTCGCGCGTGCGAGGCACGTGGCAGACGCGGTTCGGTGATGCGGGCCGCGGGCTCGTCGCGGCGGGGCGTCCACCGGCGCGGCATTACTACCAGCGCGACGTCAAGTACGGTGCGGCGGGATCGTGGAAGAGCGCCGTCGGTGGCTCACGCGATCCGGAGCCGTTCGGCGTCGTGGGACTGCGCGTGTATGGCGACAAGAAGGGCTCGCAGCTGTGGGTCGAGACCTGCGCCGATTGCCAGGCGGGGACCAAGGTCGCGCAGTTCGAGGTGCTCTATCAGGCGTCGCCGACCGGCGGGAGTCTGAGATATCGAGTCGACGACGGCGTCTGGCAGGCGTTGACGACGAGGACCTCGACCATCGAGCCGCCGCATCCTGCGCGTCACGTCATCGCGGTCCCCGACGGTCCGCACAAGCTGACGCTCGAGCACGCGGGCGGCGGCAACGTCGATCTGTACGGCGTCGCGATGGAGCGCCAGCAGCCCGGCGTGGTCGTCGATTCGCTCGGCGTCGTCGGGCGTCGACTCGGTAGCCTGCGCTCGTGGGACTGGTCGATCATCGGCGAGCAGCTCGCGACCCGCGATCCGCGGCTGGTGGTGCTGCAGTACGGGACCAACGAAGCGGACGATCCGGACCTCGATCTCGAGGCGATCGCGAAGTACTACGACGACACGATCCTGCGGATCCGCGCGGCAGCCCCCACGGCCTCGATCCTGATCCTCGGCCCCCCTGACATGGGCGTGCGCGAGGCGGGCAAGAACTGCGAGCGCCTGAAGCCGCGCCCGGGCCCGCGCACCGATCCGAACGCGCCGCCCGACGTCATCCCGGAGTGCCGGTGGCGGACGCCGGCGGTGCTGCGCGAGATCATCTCGATGCAACACGCGGCCGCGCTGCGCACCAAGGTCGCCTTCTTCAACACGTTCGCCGCGATGGGCGGCGCCGACCGGATGGCCGACTGGGTGACCCACGAGCCGAAGCTGGCCTACAAGGACCACGTCCACCTGACCGACCTCGGCTACCACCGCTGGGCCGACGAGCTGTCGGGCGCGCTGTTCGCCGATTACGCTCGCTGGCGGTCGGCGCAAAAACTTCCGCCGAGTTCGGCGCTCGCGTCGGTCGCGAAATCCGCTCCGTAGCATGCTGTTCTCGTCTCCCGATTACCCGGTCTTCCTGATCGCGGTGTTCTTCCTCTACGGCCTCGCGCGGTGGGGGAGCTGGCGATGGGCGCGGTACGCGCTGATGCTGCTGCTCGGCGACGTCGTGTTCATGCTGGTCGCCAAGGATCCCGACACGCTGTGGGATCCGGTCGGCGGCCCACTCTTGCGACTGGTCACCGGTGGCG
>JANNBP010000388.1:0-7809 GCA_031385555.1 Deltaproteobacteria bacterium
CGCTGGTGGCGCTCGGCTACTTCAGCGGCGACGACCGGATCGCACCGGCGATCGTCGAGGCCCTCAGCCACGCGCAGGGTGCGGTCGTCCGCGAGGCGATCGTCGCGCTCGGTCACCAGCGGAACCTCCACGAGGTGCCGAGGTTGATCGCGTTTCTCCGCAGCAAGAATTCGCAGCACGTCGCCGCCGCGGCGCGGGCGTTGTGGCGCATCCATCTCCCGGTGGCACTCGCGCCGCTCGCCGACAAGAAGCACTACGCCCACGCTCTCTCTCTCTCGAAGGATCCGATCGACGGTCGCTTCGGCGTACACGCGTTGCCGTGGTTCTCTGTGCCCACGGTCAATGACGATCTGGAGGCGCTCGCTGCCAGTGAGGACGGCGAGGTCGCCGAAGGCGCGTGCGCCGGTCTGCTGCATCGCAAGGCGACCGCTTCACTCGCCCCCCTCGCGAGGCGGTTGTTCGCCAGGTCCGATGCGAGCTACTACGGCCGGTTCTTCCTCGTGCTGCAAAACGATCTGGCAGCGGTGACCGTGAGGCCGCCGGCTCCGGTGATCGCCGAGCTGGCCATCATGCTGGGTGCCGTGAAGACCGCGAAGCTCGAGGCGCTGCTCTCGGACAGCGAGCAGCTCCGCTACCGGCTCGATCGGCTCGACCCCGCGGCGAAGGCCAACGTCGCCACCTGGCGCGAGGCGCTCGGCCGCAAGATCAAAGACAAGCAGATCGCCGCGCTCGCGAAGCAGATGATGACCTCGCCCAGCGACGAGTAGCCTTCGATCACCCGAAACGGGGCACGAACGCGCATCCACCGTCGGGCTCGCGCTCGATCATCAGCGGTTCGCCACTCTCGGTGACGTACTGGAGCGATCGCATCACGGGATGCGCGATCAGCGCGCTGATCCGGCGCATCACCGGACGAAACTGCGATCCCAGGTTGCGCACCTTCCCGAGATGGATCGTGCGCACCGTCGCCCAGATCGAGTTGCCGATGATGTTGTCGAAGTTGATGCGCAGGTCGGCGAGCGCGACCTCCGAGAGGCATCCGCGCGCGAACTGGCAGCCCTGGAGGCGCACCCACGGCAGCAGGGGCCCGACCCACGCGCGGCCATGCGCTGCGATCAGCTCCGCGACGCGCTGAGGATCGGCATCCGCGAGCTGGAGCGCGATCAGCTCGCCGCGCGGATCGCCCTGCTCCTCCAGGTGATCGGCATACACGCGCAGCAGATGATCGTCGTTCGGTCGTCGAGCGATCTCGTCGAGCAGCTCCGCATCCCGAGCCACTACCCACCCGCCTTGCCGACCATCGCGCGCAACATCAACGCGAGCTGCGCGGGCATCACGAGATCACGTTCGACCGTCACTGGCCGGTCGTCCTGGAGCCGGAACGCGATCGTGTGATCGCGCGGTGCGCGGTGACCGCCGTAGTCGCCGTGCGCGCCCCACACCGGCCGCATGCTCGGATACGCCTCCTCGATGACACGCGTCGCGTGCGCCTTCTCGTCGGGCGTGGCCTTGCGATTCCGATTCCCCACGATCACGTCCTCGCGCGACGGCGCGGCGGCGGTTCGGCCTCGACGCGCATCGCCTCGACCAGCGCCGGCCGGGTCTCGCGCAGCACCTTGCGCAGCCGCTCGTACTTGTCGCGCCCGAGGATCGCCTCGAGCTCCTTCTCGAACGCGACCTCGGCGGCCGCACCCTCGTTGCGCGCACGCGTCCCCGCCGCGGTGAGGTAGAGCCCGATCGTGCGGCCCTTGACGAGCTTCCTCTCGACGAGCCCGATCGACTCCAACCGCGCGACCACCTGACTGATCGCTTGCTGCGTCTTCGGTTGCTGCCGCGCGATCTCGGCGATCGAGATGCCCGGCTCGGTCGCGATCACGTCGAGCAGGCCCAGCGATGGCCGCGACAGGTCGAGCTTCGAGAACCGGTACTCGCCGAGCGCGGTGACCCGCGAGAACATCTCCCACAGCAGGTGGCCGACGTGCTCGTGATGCTTGGGCATGTGGCTACGGTAACTCGCCACAAGGCGTTTTGCCATTGAAGGCCTTGTCGTCACAAGGCCTTGTCCTAGACTGCCTCCATGCAACGCTCGCAGCTGTGGACGCTCGTCGCCGTGATGCTCGGCATCTTCATGTTGCTGCTCGATGTCACGATCGTCGTGGTTGCCCTGCCCAACATCCAGACCTCGCTCGGTGCGGACTTCTCTGATCTGCAGTGGACGATCGACGCGTACGCCCTGTCCCTCGCGAGCCTGCTCCTCGTCGGTGGCTCGCTCGCCGACATCTACGGCCGCCGCAAGCTGTTCGCGATCGGCCTCGTGATCTTCACGATCGGCTCGCTGCTCTGCGGGACCGCCACGTCCGCCATGATGCTCGTCGCGTTCCGCGCGTTACAGGGCGTCGGCGGTGCGGTCATGTTTGCCACGTCGCTCGCGCTGATCGCGCACGCGTTCCAGGGCCGCGAGCGAGGCATGGCCTTCGGCGTCTACGGCGCGGTGGCCGGCATCAGCACCGCCCTCGGCCCGGTGCTCGGCGGCGTCCTCACCAGCGCGTTCGGCTGGCAATCGATCTTCCTCGTCAACATCCCGATCGGCATCGCCGCCCTCGTGATCACGCTCCGCCACGTCTCCGAATCGCGCGCTCCGGGCCAGCGCCGGCTCGACGTGCCCGGCTTCATCCTGTTCACCGCCGGGCTCCTCGGCATCATCTATGGCCTGATCGCGGCCAACGAGCGCGGCTGGACCGACACCACGGTGCTCGTCGGGCTCCTCGGCGGTGGCGCCTGCCTCGCCCTGTTTCCACTCCTCGAGTGGAAGCGCCCCCAACCCATGTTCGATCTCCGCCTGTTCAAGAAGCCGACGTTCATCGGCGGCGCCGTCGCGGCGTTCGGGATGAACGGCTCGCTCTACGCGATGTTCATCTACCTCGTCATCTACCTGCAGAAGTTCCAGGGCCTCTCTACCCTCGAGTCCGGCGGCTGGCTCGCCTTCATCACCGGCGCCACGCTGATCTCCGCCATCATCACCGGCAAGCTCGCCGACCGGGTTCCCGTGCGCGTGCTCGTCGGTGGCGGCCTGGTGATCGTCGGCGTCGGCCTGTTCGTGATGCGCGGCCTCGACGTCGACAGCACGCCCTGGCACCTCGTCCCCGGGTTCATCGTTGCGGGGATCGGTAGCGGCTTCGTCAACCCTGCCCTCGCCTCCACGGCGGTCGGGGTCGTCGAACCCGCGAGCTCCGGCATGGCCTCGGGCATCAACGGCACGTTTCGTCAGGTCGGCATCGCCACCAGCATCGCCGCGCTCGGCTCGATCTTCGCCCACCACGGCCCCGGGCCTGCCGGGTTCGTGAATTCGATCAACACCTTGCTGCTCGTCGCCGCCGTCATCGCGCTCGTCACCGGGGCACTCTCCCTCGCCCTGATCCGCGCCCGCGACTTCGTGCAGACCGGCGCTGCGGTGCCCCGCGGCGAGTGATAGGGTCCGCCCCATGACCACGCGCAAGAGCACCAAGACCACGGCCGCCCCGACGACCACCGACACCGCCGCCAAGATCCTCGAGCGTCAGCGCAAGCGGTCTGCCCGCGTGCTCCTCAAGCGCCGCCGGGCGAAGTCCGGCCAGTAGCCGATCGAGCGCGATCCGCGAAAGCGACCTGCAGCCACCTATTCCGTCGCTGACGGCGCACGATGAACCATGACCGCAGCCCCCAGTTACAGCCAAGAGATCTGTACCCAAGACCACGCAGGGCAGGTCTCCAAGGCAGAGATCGAGGCGCTGCCGTCCAACGAGACGCATCCGTTTCGTCATCGCTGTGCCGGATGCGCGTACGCCGCCGGGATGAACGAGGCGGGTGGAGACATCGCGGCGCTGGTCGCGCAGGTCAAGCAACTCACCGACGAGAACGCCGGCCTTCGCACGAAGCTCGAGACCACCACCAACTAGCGACAACTAGCGATGAAGCGGCAGCACGAACATCGCGATGCCGATCGTCTGACTGTTCGTCGTGATCGGCTGCCAGTGCACGACGATCGGCGTGCCATCGGTGCGCTTGAACAACATCGGGAGCTGCTTCTCGATCGCCGGCCACTCCACCCTCGGCGTGCCGATCGCGGCGACCAGCACGCGCCGCAGACTGGAGAGCAGCGCCGCATCGACGCCGAGCGCGTCGGTCAGCGTCGTCGGAGGGCTGGCCTCGACCGAGCCGTCCTGCCAGGAGCGCATGACCTGCCCGTCTGCACCGACGAGGAACGAGCGCCCCGAGAACACCGGTGGATCGCCGAGCTGATGGAAGGTGACGGAGACCGCGCCGACCTGCGTGTCGACGACGTAGGTCGCACCGTGCGGATCGCCGTGCGCGATCTGGGGCGGCTCGATCTCGCAGACCACGCCGCGCTCGGCCAGGGTCTGTAGCCCGCGTCCGGTGAGGACGTTCGCGAGCTCGCTTGCCGCGGCTTCCCGCAGCTCGGGATCCGGCGGCATGCCCGGCACCATGTTCTCGGCGACGCGCTCCGCGACCTCGGCCGGGAACGACCACGTGAAGCCGGCAAGATCGCCGCGCGCATGGACGACGACGGAGATCATTCGAGACTGATCCGCGGGGACCACGGGCTTGCCGAGCTGCGTGCCGATCATGGAGCGCAGCACGGACGTCGCGTCGTCGAGGAACGCGAGGACGTGTTCGAGCGCGAGGGACACGCTGACGTAGGTCGACCAGGCTCGCCTCACGTCGAGGCCTGAACGATCAGCAAATGTGGACGACCCGATGTGCGATGGGCCGAAAGGCGGCACTCGTTGCATTGGGGCTGTGGCTCGCTGCCGGCATGGTTGCCGGGGGCTTGCTGTTGCTGCGCCACGCTCCCTATCGGGTGCCCGAGGTCGACGACGTCCACCTGCGCGCCCTGACCAGCGAGCTCGCGCCGGGCACGTTCGGCGTCGCCCACATCATGTACCGCTCGTGCGCGTGCTCCTCGCGCACCCTCACCCACCTCCTCGAGCGTGGCGCGATCCCCGGCGTCGACGAGCTCGTCCTGCTCGTCGATGATGACGGCGCGAGCGATCCGGACGATCAACGCCTCGTGGCCGCGGGCTTCCGCGTTACCGCGATCACGCCGCTCACGTTGAAGGAGCGGTTCGCGATCCACGCCGCGCCGGTGCTCGTCGTCGCTCGGCCCGACCACAGCGTCGCCTACATCGGTGGCTACAACCGCCACAAGCAGGAGGCGCGCTACGCGGATGTCTCGATCATCGGGGACGTCGTCCACGCCACCGAAGCTGCCCCCCTCCCCGTCTTCGGCTGCGCCACGACCGCTGCGCTCGAAAGGTAGCCCCATGCTCCGTCATCTCGTTCGATACCTCGTCCTACCCCGCAGCATCACCTCGTTCGAGCGTCGTTACCTCGCGCGGATGAACCGCATCGCACTCGGCTTCTTCTGGCTACACCTCCCCGTGTTCATGCTGATCGGCGCTGCGAACGGCACGTTCGTCGAGGCGACCGTGCTCACCGCGGGCGTCGTCGTCGGCCCGACGCTGGCCTACTACGCGCTGCGCGAGCGCCCGCGCATGTTCAGCAGCGTCGTCGGCGTCACCGCCATGTTGATGGGTGGCGTGCTCGTCGACATCGTCCGCGGACCGCTGCAGATCGAGATGCACTTCTACTTCTTCGTGTTGATCGCCCTGCTCTCGGTGTTCGCGAACCCGATGGCCGTGATGGCCGCCGCCGTCACGGTGGCGCTCCACCACCTCGTCCTCTTCCTCGTGATGCCGGCGTCGGTGTTCAACTACGACGCGACGTGGTTCTCGGTCGTCGTCCACGCGATCTTCGTCGTCCTCGAGTCCGTCGCGGCCTGCTTCGTCGCGCGCAGCTTCTTCAACAACGTGATCGGCCTCGAGCGGGTCGTCGAGAAGCGCACCGCCGCCCTCGACGCGCGCAACCAGGACATGGCACTGATCCTCGACAACGTCGCGCAGGGCTTCGTCACCGTCGACTTCCACGGCGCGATCGGCGCGGAACGCTCCCAGGCCCTCACCACGTGGTTCGGCGAGCCCACCCCGGAGCTGCGCTGGTGGGACTACGTCAGCCGCGACGTCCACGAGGCCGCCTGGATCCAGGTCTCCTTCGATGGCATGCGCGACGGCTACATGCCCCTCGAAGCCACGCTCGCGCAGCTGCCCACCCGGATCGCGCTGTTCGATCGCGAGCTCTCCTTCGAATACCGCCCGATCGGCTCGCCTCCCACCGCTCTCCTCGCCGTCGTCACCGACGTCACCGACGAGGTCGCGCGCCGTCAGGTCGAGCGCACGCAGCGCGAGCTGGTCGCGGTGCTCGAGAAGGCCACGACCGATCGCGCCGGCTTCGTCGCGTTCCTCCGCGAGTCCACCGCCATGGTCGCGAAGGCGATCGACCCCACCAGCGATCTCGCCACCCTCAAGCGCTGCCTCCACACGCTCAAGGGCAACGCACCGCTGTTCGGTGCGACGAGCATCGCCGAGGTCGTCCACGAGCTCGAGACCGAGATCGAGGAGCAAGCCGATCGCCTCACCGGCGAACAGCGCCGCCGCCTCCAGACCATCTGGCTCTCGTTCGAGGAACGTATCGAGCCGCTCGAGATCCTCCAGGACGCGTCGGTCATCATCGAGCGTGCCGAGTACGAAGCCGTCCTCCGCTCGATCGAGCAGCCGGCCCCCGCATGGTCGCAGCGCATCGAGCAATGGGGCCTCGACCCGACGCGCCCGCACCTCGATCGCCTCGCCAAGCAAGCCACCGCCCTCGCCCGCCGCCTCGACAAGGCCGAGCTCGTCGTCGACATCCACGATCACAAGCTCCGCGTCGACGGCCCGCGCTTCCAGGCCGTGTGGGCCGGCCTGATCCACGCGGTTCGCAACTCGATCAGCCACGGCGTCGAGACCGCCGAGGCGCGCGCCGCCGCCGGCAAGTCCGCGAAGGCCACCCTCCGTCTCGAATCCCGCGTCTCCAACGGCGAGCTCGTCGTCGAGATCCACGACGATGGGGCCGGGGTCGACTGGTCCCGTGTCGAGCATCGAGCGATCGAGCGCGGCCTCCCGCACGCGACGCGCGCCGAGCTCCAGGAGGCGCTGTTCTCCGGCAAGGTGTCGACCGCCGAGGAGGTCACCGACATCTCGGGCCGTGGCGTCGGGCTCGACAGCCTGCGCTCCACCTGCCGCGCGCTCGGTGGCGACGTGCAGATCGTCAGCGAGTCCGGCCAGGGCACGACGATCCGCTGTCGGATCGCGCTGTTCGCGCCCGAGATGCGCGCGGCGTAGTCGGCACGATCGACCACCGCTCGCCCTCCTCGAGGATGGCGCCTGCCCGCTTCAGCCCAACTCCTTCGCCAACGTGTGTTCCCCGCCAGAGCCACTCGAGAGCATCAGATCGGAGGCCCGGGCTCGGTTGCCAACCGCCCTGCGCGTCCATCACGAACGCGCAGTTCAGATCGTAGCAGGACTTGTGGTCGGCGGAGACCCACGTGATTGTGCCAGCGCGATGGGCGGAGGCGACCGCGTCGGATGGCTGACGACGTATTTGGGTGTCAAGGACTCGCCGTACGTCCGCGAGGTCGGCTGGTTGTTGCTGGACCTCGGCGTCATCTACCGACCCCGCGGCTCGACCTACGTCGACAGAGGGTGAAGGCCGCCTGCTGGAACAACGCTCGACCACGACACCCTCGTCGTGAATCACCATGGCGATCACGCGCCGCGTCGGGCGAGCGCTTGCTTGTCTTCGTCGCACGTGGGATCGAGAAGGCGAAGTTGCCCGTCGCGACGACGAAGGACTTCAAGTTCCTCGTGTTCGATCACG
>JANNBP010000389.1:0-30636 GCA_031385555.1 Deltaproteobacteria bacterium
CGCGATCCTCGCCGCGATGGCGGAGATCGAGGCCGGTCGGTACGACGTCGCGCTCGTCCTCGGTGTCGAGATCGAGCGCAACGTCGGCGGGGAGATCGCCGCTCGCCACATGGGATCAGCAGCGCACGTCGGCGCCGAGGCGGACGGCGCGCGCTACCTCTGGCCGCGCATGTTCTCGGACCTCACCGACGAGGTCGAGCGCGTCCACGGCCTCGATCGCTCGCACTTGGTCGCGATCGCCCGGAAGAACCTCGAGAACGCGCGCGCGAACCCGCGCGCCCAGACCCGGAGCTGGACGTTCGCAGACAATGCCTTCGACGAGAACGACGAGACGAACCCGATCGTCGAGGGCCGCGTCCGCCGCCTCGACTGCGCGCAGGTCACCGACGGTGGCGCCGCCATCGTGCTCGCGTCGCCGAGGTTCGCCGACGCGTGGGCAGCCAAGCGCGGACGCACGACACCCCCGCGCATCCTCGGCTGGGGACATCGCACGGCCGGACTCTCGCTCGACAGCAAGCTCGAGCGCAGCCGCGGCGGAGGCTTGCTCGTGCCCCACGTCGCCGAGGCGATCGAGGACGCGCGCAAGCGTGCGAATCGGCCGCTCGACACGATCTCCGCGTACGAAGTGCACGACTGCTTCACGACGACGGAGTACCTCGCGATCGATCACCTCGGGCTGACACCCGTGGGCGAGTCGTGGCGCGCGATCGAGAGTGGCGAGACCGAGCGCACCGGTCGGCGACCGATCAACCCGAGTGGTGGCCTGATTGGAGGCGGTCATCCCGTCGGAGCGACCGGCGTGCGGATGGCGCTCGATGCGGCCCGTCAGGTTTCAGGCCGAGCCGGCGCTTGTCAGGTCGACGGCGCGACCACGGTGCAGACGCTCAACCTCGGCGGCAGTGCGACGACGGTCGTCAGCTTTGTCGTCGGGTGCTGACGGCGGTGCGGCCTACTTGCACTCGACGGCGGTGACCTTGCCGGCGAGCTTCACCGGGTACTTCATCACCGTGATGTCTCCCGCGATCTCGATCTCGCCGGGCGCGATCGGGGTCGGCTTGACGGTCAGCTTCTTCTTGTCGAACGTCTGATCGGCGGACTGCTTGAGCAGCGAGCCACCGAGCGAGACCTGGAACGGCTCCTTGTCGGCCTTGTCCTTCCACGAGATCTCGACGGACATCTCGCCACCACTCCAGCTCTTGCAGGTCTCGGGACCGGTCGTGAGCTTGAGGTGCAGCCAGCCGCCAGTCGTCGAGATCTGAGCGCCACGCACCGGCAGCTTCTTGCCGGCGACCTCGATCGTGGCCGGCATCTCCGGTGGCAGCGCCGGCGCAGCCTTGGCCTTCGCGGGTTCGCAGCCGAGCGCATCGAGCGTGCCCTTGACCACCAGCTCGTGCTTGTCCGCACCTGCGCTGCCGGTCTTGAAGTCGACCTCGGCGGTGAACGTCGACTTCGGCGCCGCATCACCTGTGGTCGCCGACGGCCCGTCCGGCAAGCCCGACTGACTCGTCATCCCGCTGTAGTAGGTCGACTTGAGCACGGACGCGAGCGTGCCGTCGGGAGAGAGGGTGTTGCCGAACGTGACGTCGAAGGTGACCTCGCCGTCGTGCATCCGCCGCATCGATCCCGTGACCTCGTC
Organism: Deltaproteobacteria bacterium; assembly: GCA_031385555.1. Classification (GTDB taxonomy): domain Bacteria; phylum Myxococcota_A; class Polyangia; order Haliangiales; family Haliangiaceae; genus JABFXX01. The sequence continues at coordinate 1,637 of JANNBP010000389.1, forward strand.
GCACCCGACCGGCACCGACGAGGCGGTCACGCGGATCGCGCCATCGGCGTCCTTCCACGCGAGCGCTTGCTGCATGTCGACCGGCTTGCCGTCGAGCGTGACCTTGAGCTTCGACTGCGGACGCGCCGTGCCGGTGGGCGCGCGATCCTTCTTCGACGGCTTGTCACCCATCGAGGGCTGCGGATCGTCCTTGGGGGCGTCCTTCGATTCCTTGCTTCCACAACCGATCGCGAGCAACGCGACGAGAACCTGACTTCGCATGCGGCGACGCTACTGCAACACAAGCGACCTGTGGTTTCCTGGAGCCGGGATATCGGTACATCCCGACGGCCGCGCCTTCCATCACGCAAGCGGCGGTCGCCCGGCACGCTCACCTTGAATCTCAGCGCTTTCGAAGTCCGCGACCGGCTTCCGTTCCGTGGCAAGCTCACGCGCCGTGCGTGCGCTGGCTCTCGTGCTGCTGCTCCTCGGCTGTCGCCCCGACAAGCCGCCGGCACCATTACCGTCGCTCGCCTCCGCCGCGTACGCGCACTATCTCGACGGCAAGCTCGCCGGCTATCGCGATGACTGGCCTGCCGCGGTCGATGCGCTGACCGCCGCTGCCGCGGCTGCACCGGATCAGCCGATGGTCGCCGTCGAGCTCGCGCGTGCGCAGGTGCGCGCGAAGCAGGAAGACGCGGCGAAGGCGACGCTGGCGGCAGCTCGGTTGAGGTGGCCGGGTCATTCGCAGATCTGGCTCGCGTCGGGCGATCTGCTCGCGAAGTCGGCGCCCGCCGAGGCGATCAAGTCGTATCGCAAGGCGATCGATCTCGAGCCCACCGAGGAGAAGGCCTACCTCGGCATCGCGAAGCTCGAGACCAAGCCCGAGATCGCGATGGCCGTGCTGACGCGCCTCGTGAAGCAGGTGCCCACCTCGATCGAGGGTCGCTACCGGCTCGGTCAGCGGCTCGCACTCGCCCGCAAGCTCGATCCCGCGATCGCGCAACTACAAAAAGTGCTCGAGCTCGATCCCGATCACATCGACGCACGCCTCGACCTCGCGCGCGGCCTCCGCATGAAGGGCAAGTTGCCCGAGGCGATCGCGCAGACCCGCTCGGCGTTCGATCGCGCGGGGCAGGCCCTCGATCTCGCCGAGGAGCTGTTCTACCTGCTGCTCGAGGCCGACGATCAGCAGGCCGCCCTCGATCTCCTGACGCTGCTCGACGACGAGCGCAGCGATGCGGAAGCACTCGTCAGCGTGGCGCGGCTCTACCGTGGGCTCGGCCGGCTCGTCGAGGCGCGTGCGCTTGCACACCGGATCGGCAAGTCCGATGCGGACCTCGGGACGCTGCTCGAGGGCGAGATCGCGCTCGCTGCGGGCGACACCACGAATGCCGCGAAGCGTGTCCTCGGGATCGAAAAATCCTCCGAGCGCTTCGCCGATGCGCGCAAGGTCGCGGCGAATGCCCACCTCACCGCCGGCGATCCCCAAGCTGCACTCGCTGCACTCGCACCGGCGCGTGCAGCGAAGCCTACCGACGTGGAGCTCGCCACGCTCGCGGCGTTCGCGCTCGTCGATCTCGAGCGCGCCGAGGAAGCGCGCATGGCCCTCGCGCCGCTCGGAGATTCGGCCTCCGCCACGTTCGCGCGTGCCCGCGTCGCCGATCGCGCCGGCGACCCCGCGAACGCGATCGCGATCTGCGAGTCGCTGCTCGCCGTCAAACCGGATGTCGGCCACGTGCTCAACCTGGCCGGCTACCTGCTCGCCGACTCGAACCAGCGGCTCGACCTCGCCGAAAAGCATCTCCTGCGTGCGCGCGACCTGTCGCCCGGAGATCCGGCGGTGCTCGACAGCTACGGCTGGTTGTTGCTCAAGCAGAAGCGCACGCGCGAAGCCGTCCGCGTCCTCGATCGAGCTGCTCGCTTCGCGCCGCTCGAAGCCGAGATCCAGGTGCACCTCGCCGCTGCCTGGCTCGCCGACGGTGCGCCGCGTACGGCAGCAACCACGCTCGATCGCGCCGTCGCGCTGAAGCCCTCGCCCGCCGTCCAGAAGAGGCTCGACGCCGTGCGAGCGTCGATCCCTCGCTAGGCCCACGCCTCGCCGACTCCGCGCGGCAAGCAGTCGAGCGCATCCTTGCGCGGACCGACGTGCGGCGGGATCGCGAACGTGACTTCGCCGCCTCCCAAGAGCTCGCCTTTCACACTCACCTGTCGTGCAATCGCGACAGGGAGTGCCTGCAACCCACTCCACTGCCTGCTCATGCGTGTATCCGAAAGCTCGCGAGCGAAGGTACTCGGATGTCTCCGAACGCGTGTAGCCCTCCTCGAGTCGGGATCGCCGTTCCCATTCGATCGCTTCTGCGCGCCACACCTCGCCAGATCGAGTCGCAACCACCTCATGACCACACGCCGGTCCAACGTGACCGCTCTACAGATGGCCGTCAGCCCGTGCTGCTCGGCCATCGTCACCCAGCGATCGGCGTCGGCTTTTTGGCGCCACGTACGACGGCCGCGACTCGGCCGTGAGCGCCATCGCAACTGACTAGTCTTCCGCGATCGCCATCGCCACGAGCTCGTCGAACCGACTCACAAACGAAGGAGCGTTGGCCGCGAGGTATTTGCGGCACGCATCGACGTCCAGGCTCGACTTGATGAGAGCCACCACGTCGGCTCGGTCCTGCATCCGCGAGGCCTTGAGCTTCATGTAGACGAGCGGAGAAGAGTCGATGAACGAGCCAGGTTCCGCGGAGAGCGCTGCTTCCAGGAAGGGTTCGTCCGGTGCGGGCGACAAGAAGTCGATCGCGATGCCATCGACCTCAAACGGCAGCCCCGGGCGCAACGAGACGAGCTTGCCGTGGCGAACGAATGCCTCATCGCCCACGAGAAAATCCACATCCTTCGTGTTTCGGGGGTGGCCATTCGCGCAAACAGCCAGACCTCCAACCACGACGTGACGGACGTTTGCTGCTGCCATTGCCTCGGATGCCAGCCGCAGCGCGTCCAGCACCTTGGGCACGACGATGCCGTCGAGAAGTTTGGGATCGGGCTTGGTCATGAGCTGATTCCGAACACGACCGATCGACAGGTGCGGTCGCGCGAGCATGTGCGGAGTATGCCAAATCCCTCGATATGGGCGACCCTGAAGCTTGCCCGCCAGCAAGCAAAGTGCGCCGTGGGTGGGACCGGTGATACGATGGAGCCCATGAAGCGCCTCGCTGCCATCGCATTGCTCGTCGCCGCCTGCGGAAAGTCCGCCTCGGAAGACCAGTGCAAGGCGCTGCTCGATCACCTCGTCGACCTCGAGTTCAAGAAGGCCGGCACCAACGCCCAGGCCGAAGGCCAGAAGAAGGATCTGGCGAACCAGAAGGCCGCCGTGGCCGAGGCACGCTGGGGCGACTTCCTCGAAGCGTGTCAGCAGAAGACGGCGAAGGAGCGCGTCGAGTGCGCGATGGCCGCGACGGATATCGACAACGTCGCCAAGTGCGACAGCGACAACCAGTAGTCAGTTCGCCCGGAACGACCTGATCATGCGATCGGAGTCGCCGGTGCCTGCAGGTTGCGCCATCACCGCGTAGCCACGCTTGCCTTTGACGACGAGGCGCACCGCGCGGACGACGTCACCATCGCGGACGTCGAACCGGCGCTCCGTCGGCGAGGACTCGTGCTGCACGACTTGCTTGTCCCGCGTCATGCCGTCGCGGGTGAATTCGAGCCACAGGCCCGGCTCGGAGACCTCCATCCACATCACGAGGTACTCGGACGACCAGACCTTCGAGGTGATGAACGTCTGCGGCGAGCGCTCTTCCTTGATGTTGCCCGGCATCTCGACGGTGAAGCCCGCCGTCGGGTGCGTGAAGGTCTCCCAGTGCGCGGGCACCGCGAGGAACAGCGCGACCGCCGCGGCGGCGAGACCGATCCCCCACGTCGCCAGCAGGCCCGCCGTGGCACCCGCCGATGGGGCGCGCGTGGTGGCACCGTCGAGTAGCGTCTCCATCATCTGCGCCTGCGTCTTCGGCGAGCCGCGCCACTTCGCGTGGACCTCGGTCGGGATGGTGTTCCAGATCGCGTGGTAGAGCGCGCGGCGTTGCTCGTCGGAGAGCGCGTGCGGATCGGCCGGGAGGTCGAGCGGGCGCAGCTTCTCGGCCTCGGCTAGTTGACGCTTGCGCGCACCGAGCGAGATCAGCATGAAGGCGCCGATCACCACGAAGATCCATTCGCGGTAGACGATCGACGCGACGACGATCCCGACCGCCGTGATCGCGCGAACGATGATCTCGAGGTGGCGATTGCGCGAGTAGAGGAGGACGGAGAACAGCTGCCCGCCATCGAGCGGCTCGATCGGCAGGAGGTTCAACGCGTTGACGACGATCAGCATCAGCGCGAGCGTGTTCGCCCAGTCGGTGACCCCGAGGACGCCGAGGATCAGGCCCGCGAGGATTCCCGGCAACGGACCGAGCAGCAGCACGAGCGCTTGCTTCCACCGCGCCACACCGAGCCGGCGCCCCGACGCTGCCGCACCGAAGAGCGGGATGAAGAAGATGCGGACGTCGGAGTAGCCAAACGCACGCATCGCGATCGCGTGCCCGAGCTCGTGCACCATCAACACACCGACGAGCAGCGCGAGATCGACGATCGACGACGAGCCACGCAACAGCGAGATCGCGACGAACAGCCCGACGGTGACGAGCAGGAAGATCGTCTTCTGCTGGACCTTCGGCGGATGGAGCAGGAGCTTGACGGCTTCCTGGTACTCGCGCTCCTCCATCGGATCGGCGAACGCGGTCGGACCCTCGATCACGGGTTCGATCTGTGACACCTCAGGCTCGGTCATCCAGCACCTCCATCACCGCCGCCGCTGCACGTTCGCCGACCGCCGCGGACGCGGTGGCACCATGACCACCGAGGGCAGCCGCCCACACGAGCCAAGGACGATCCGCGTCGCGACCGATCCGCATCTTGCGATCCGGTGCGAACGCACGCTGACATGCCCAGCGCTTGAGGATCACGCTGCCGGGGAGCCGCGCCTCGCAGCGCGCATCCGCATCGCTCGACGGCTCCTGCGACCTCGCCTCCACGCGCTCGGCATCGCACGGGCACGCGAGGACGCCGTCGGCGTGAGGCCGCACGTAGAGCTCGCGCTCGCCGACATGCCAGAGATACGGCGCCTCGGCGGCCGCGGCGATCTCGACGACGAACAGGTGCCGCTTGAACGCCTCCAGCGGCGGATCCTGCGTCCACGAGCCGGCCCAGGCACCGGAACCGTCGACGACGCAGCGAGCTTCGATCGCGCCACGATCGGTCTCGATCACCGCGCCTCGCGTCGACGCCGAGATCCGTCGCACGGCGACCCCGAGCTCCGCGTCCACGGCGTACGCCTGGAGCAGGCCACCGTTGTCGATCACGCCGTCACCCGGCACGAACATCACGGCTTCCATCGGGACCTCGATCGACCAGTGCTTGCGGACCACGCCTCGCTCGACCATCTCGTGCGGAACGTCGAACCGGCGTGCCCGGGCGCGGTAGTCCTCGGCCACCTGGACATCTTCGAAGGTCAGGAATCCGCCGGTCTGCTTCCAGAAGGTGCCGAACCGTTCCCGCAGGAGCTCGGCGCCGCGGATCGTCAGCTGTGACGTTGCGTCATCCTCGGCGAGCACGCGCCCGAGGCCTGCGCCCCGCCCGCTCGCGTGGACGCCGACGGAGGCCTCGCGCTCGAGAACGGTCGCGCGGATGCCCCGCTCGCGGAGCGCCCACGCCGTCGCCGCACCGGCAAAGCCGGCCCCGACGATCACGACGTCCTCGGAACGCATCTCCGGCTTTTAGCACGCGTGGTGACGTTGACCGCGAGCCTGAGCCGCTGGCAGATTGCGGCCATGCCGAAGTTGACCCGGATCGATACCGGAGACGATATCGGCGAGATCACCGACAAACAGTTGGCGTTCCTCGTCGAACAGCTTGAGGAAGAGCACGAGGAAGATCAGGACTACTTCATCGATCGCGACACGCTCGAGCTGATGTCCGATAACGGTGCCGACCCCGAGCTTCTCGCGCTGCTGGAGAAGGCCATGGGCACCGACGACAGCATGGATATCGCCTGGGAATGATCTGATCCCGCCTGGCGGATCGAGTGGCCGGCTAGGCTGGCCGAAACTGTCGGGACCGGCTAGTCCGGTTGCGTCAATGGGGCCTGGGATCTCCAGGGGTTGCCCACGACGCTTTGCGGCACTGGGCTTGCTGAACGCCGGTGCATGAACCGCCTCGCCGCCACGCTCCTCGCCGCAGCAGCTCTGGTCCCCGTTGGATGCACCGATGACGACTCCTTCCTGGATGGGGAGACGGTCAAGTCGGACGACGGCAAGACCGATTCGAGCCTGCTGGCGATGTTCATCGACGTCGAGTTCGATGGAAAGCTCGTCACCGACTTCTCGTTCGATGACCGCAACACGATCGAGGACCAGCTCCTCTACACCGTCGGTCAGCTCAACGGCTTCAACGCGGTGGGCCGCATCGACAAGGCCGAGCTCAGCAACATCAAGAAGAAGTCGGTCGGCGGCAAGACCGAGGTGACCTATCACGCGAAGTTGCCGGTGGCCTGGAAGAAGAGCGCCGGGATGCCGACCTCGGTCGAGCTCAAGCTGCCGCTCGACATCTCCAGCTCCGGTCAGACGGCGTTCGCAGACAAGTACAAGCACGACTGCGTCGACTTCGGCGCGCACGACGTCGACTCCGGCTCGATGTTCTACTACTACCGGCCGAAGCAGAGCGCCTGCAAGATCGACGCGGCTGACGTCCACACCGTGCAGGCCTCGGCCTCGCCGTCGCCCACGCAGTCGACCGGCAAGTTCCCCGAGTACAACAAGGTCTGGGAGGACGGCACGCTCGAAGTGCTCGCCATCTTCGGCAAGTTCGAGGACGGCGCGACGAGCGGCGCCGACGCCGGCATCGCGGCCTACAACGAGTTCGTCAGCTCGATGAAGCGCGAGCTCCAGACCAAGCAGCTCACGACGGTGCCGGCGAACGTTCCGAACGCCCCCGGCGTCGGCGCGCCCGACATCGAGTTCAACGCGGTGCTGCCCGATGGCAAGAAGGTTCACGTCGTCGCGCTGATGACCGACAACGTCACCACCGGCCTCTCGCAGACGGCGTTCCGCACGCGCTACGAGACGCTGTCGACCCGCGCCGACTTCATCGTCTACAACGGTCACGCCGGCCTCGGCACCAACGTCCGCGCGCTCGCGCAGCGTGGCAAGTGGGTCAAGGGTCAGTACGTCATCGTCTACATGAACGGCTGCGACACGTTCGCATACATCGACGACGCGCTCTACAACGCGCACAAGGCGCTCAACCCCGACGACACCACGGGCTTCAAGTACATCGACATCGTCAACAACGCGCTGCCGGCGTTCTTCGCCTCGATGTCGGGCGCGACCATGTCGATGTTCCGCGGTCTCCTCGACCACGCGAGCCCGCAGACGTACGAGCAGATCTTCCGCGGCATCGACAGCTCGCAGATCGTCCTCGTCGCCGGCGAGCAGGACAACGCGTTCACCCCGGGTGGCGGCGGGACGCCGACGACCTGGGGCGGGCTGACGGACACCGGTACCGTGAAGAAGGGTGAGTCGAAGAAGTGGTCGACCCCGGTCGTCGCCGCCGGTCGCTACACCTTCGCCATCACCGGCACCAACGACTCCGACCTCTACGTCCGCGTCGGCTCGGCGCCGACCACCTCGAAGTTCGATTGCCGCCCGTTCAAGACCGGCTCGAACGAGAGCTGCACGGTCACACTCGCGCAGCCCGCACCGATCCACATCATGGTCAACGGCTTCTCGTCGGCGGCGTCGAAGTTCGACATCACCGGCAAGAAGGACTAACTCACTCGCTTCTGGGTACGGGCCCGCGGCTTCGCTCCAGCGGGCCCGAGCTCGTTTCGGGATACGCTCGCCGCATGTACCGAGATCGCATACTGCGCTGCGAGGGTTGTCAGGCGGACCTCGAGCAAGTCGGGCCGCGCGACAAGTGGCGATGCCCGACGTGCGCCTCGATCGTGGTCGCGTCGAGCGAGCTCGAGACCGAGCTAGGTGAGCTCGGCGTCGGCCTGTCGGATCAGCTCGATACGTCGAGGCTGCTCGCCACGGTGCGCGCGTGCCCGACCTGCGATGCCGGGATGAACCAACTCAACATCGACGGCATCGTGATCGAGCGCTGCCCGCAGGATCACACGCTGTGGTTCGACGCCGGCGAGCTCGGTAAGCTCCGCGCGACGCTGAGCGCGGATTCGGATTCGGTGCTCGTGCGCCTCTGGGATCGCTGGCTCCACTAGGCTCGTGATGTCGCTCGGTTGGGCCCCCGGAGCGTGACCCCGAGGTCAGCGGAGCTCGATCGAGGCTTCGAACAGTAACGCGGTGTGGCGGCCGTCGTCGGACATGCCCTGCTCGAGGCGAGCACCGAAGCTCGCGGGGAGCCTGCGACCGACGAGCTCGATCGTTGCCTCCGCCGCGAGACCGATCGGTCCGTAGTCGGCGGTCATGTGCTCGCCCCACCGTCGCTCGAGGCGTTCGGCGAAGCCGAGCACGAGGGCCGTGGTGCGCGTCGCAACCAGCGCCTTCGCGATCCCGACGCTACCGCCGAACGAGTGGAACGCAGTGTCGCCACCGCGGTCGGTGACGTCGAGCCGGAACGTGAAGAACGTGTCGGCACCGAGCCGCGACGATGCCATCACACCGATCGATCCCATGTGCGCGCCACCACCGCGCAGACCTTCGCCGAAGCCGAACCGGAGGCCGAGCCGCAGCGGCGTCGCGATCGCCTCGCGGAGCTGCCGGTAGCGGCGCACGTGTGCGTTGATCTCGCGCTCGGGATCGGGGAGGCCCTCACCGTTCGCGAGCCCGTAGGCCGCGCGCGAATCGAAGGTGCCGCGCCATTGGTTGATCTTCGCGATGCGCGCGAGGATGTCGAGCTCGCGCTCGGGTGCGATCGCGCGGAGCGTTTGCAGGATCTGGATCGCCTCGTCGTGACGCTGTGCGGCCGAGTACGCGGTGGCGATCAGGATGATCTCATCTAGATCGAGCTCGGCGAGCTTCGACAGCTTCTTGACGATCCGCGCGACCTCGCCCTCGCACGATCGCTTCGTCGCCACGAAGTGATCGCACGGTGACGTGCCGTAGTAGTCGAGCAGCAGGAAGCCGGCCTCGGTCTCCGGCGGCGTGAAGTCGAACGCGACCCGCCACGCCTCGACGAACACCGCGCGCTCCCCGGTCTCGCCGTTGGCGTGGAGCACGATGCGCACGAGCTCCTTACGAGCCGCGCGGCGCTGCTTCGGATCGTTACCGGCGAGCTCGAGGACCTTCTCTCCGTCGGCGATGGCGGCGGCGATCTGGCGCAGCGCGTCGTGTGCGGCGGCGCGACCGCGGTAGTACTCGGTGAGCTTCGCGGGATCGCCCACCGGCTGCGGCCGAGGCGGCTTGCCGTCGCGCGTGTTGCCCCAGACGTCGATCGCGACCGGAGCCTGCGGCTTCGCCTCGAGAGCGATCGCGCGACCGAACGACGTCACCGAGCCCTTGAAGTGTCCCCACTCGAGGAGGATCTGGCCGAGCCGGCCGTGCGCCTCGGCGGTGCGCAGCTTCGGAGCCACGCTCTTCGTGAGTGCGATGGCAGCGGCTTGCTTGCCCGTACGAAAGCTGTCCTCGACGAGATCGAGCATGCGATCGACCGCCGCGGGATCGAACCGCAGCAGCTTGTCGTAGGTCGCGAGGGCGAACGCCGTGTAGCCGCCCTTCGCGTAGCGCTCGGCGACCGAGACCAGGACGTCGAGGTTGTTGCCCGGCCGCGCCGCGAGCCTGGCGAGGATGGCGAGCGCATCGAGGGCGCGCGTCTTCGGGTACGCATCGACGAGCTCGAGGTGCAGGCGCGGCTCGGACGAGCGCTTGACCACCTGCTCGAGCGCCGCGATCGCGTGCGCCTGATCGCCGACGGCGCTGTACAGCTTCGATAGCTCGTGCCACTCGAACACGCCGCGCGACGCGACGGGCCACTCCTCGACGGAGATCGCGAGGAGTGCACCGAGGGTGTCGTCCTTGCGGTGGAGCTCGACCAGCCGGCCGAACAGCTCGGCGCGCAGGTAGTGACCGCGCGGCAGTTGCAGCATCGCGCGCCGATACTCCGCTTCCGAGGCGAGGCGATCGCGCCTCTCGAGGGCGAGCCCGCGCCGTGCGATGACCTCGACACGCCGGACCGGATCGGTGAGGTACAGCTTCTCGGAGAGCGCGTACGCGTCGAGGGCACTGTCGATCATGTCGATCGCGAACATCGCGTCGCCGTACTCGAGCTGCGCCTTCGCATCCCGGGGATCGAGGTTCGCGAGCGCCTTGGAGTGAAAGCTCACGGCCACGCGATCGCGCCGTGCATGCGCGAGATCGAGCAAGCCGCGGATCGCCTCGCGCTGCACGGCCTTGTCGCTGCTCGCGAGGGCGCGCTCGTACGCGTCGCGCGCCTGCTCGGGATGATTCGCTCGCGTGCGCTCGAGCCAGGCGATGCGGAGCGCGAGCCTCGGATCGTCGGGGCGCAGGCTCCAGGCACGCCGATACATGGCGAGCGCGGCGTCCTGGTCCTTCGCCTCCTCGAACAGGCGCCCGGCGATCACGAGGGAACCGGCATCGCCCTTCGCGTCGTACTCCTCGATCAGCGACGCGATCGTTCGAAACCGCTTGTAGAGCCCGGCGAGCTGCCCGAGGGCCGGGTCGTGCGGATCCCTCGCGAGGATCATCTGGTACTTCGCGACGACGGCGCGGTCGAACGGATCGCGCTTCGGTCCCCAGTCATCCGCGTGCGCCGCTCCCGCGATCGCGAGGACGGCGACGAGCGCGCTGACGAGCCTCACCAGCCCGAGACACCCGCGACAGGTCGCAGTTGCGCCCCAGCTACGCGACGAGGGACTGCAGGCAGGGCAGGACGACGTCGCGAACGACCTCGGCACGCGCGGTCGCCGCGGCCCGCTCCCCGAGGATGCCGTGGACGAGGAGATCCTCGTTCGCATCGAGGATCGGCCCCGACGTGGCGGCGAGCTCCCTCAGCTCCGCGACGGTGACCGCACCTTCGCGCACGCACCACGCGACGATCGCCCAGGCGAGCGCACCGTGCCGCGCTTCGTCCTCGGCGATCTGCGCGAGCGCGGTGGCGACCTCGGGATCACGCGCTGCAGCGGCGGCGAGCTCCGCCTGATGCGCCGCTGCGGTCTCGCCGATGCAGCCATCGGTGAACGTCTCGAGGGCGAGCGAGCGCAGATCACCGTCGGTCGCCGCGTGCGTGGCTGCCTCGAACGTGCCCGGGCCGAGCGTGGTGCCCGCATACGCCGACGCGAGGGCGAAGGCGAGCTGCGCGTGGCGGACTTCATCCAGCGCAGCCTCGTGGGTCTGCGCGAGCAAGGCCACCGGTGCACCCGCAGCCACCAGGCGCACCGCCAGCGACGCGAACGCGGCGATCGACGCATGCTCCAGCCTCGCGATCGCCAACCACGCCTCCGCGAGCCGGCCACGCACCACGCGATCGAGCGCGAGGTCCGGCGCGATCGCAGTGCTCCACCCCTCCCGCCGCACGACCGCGGCCACATGCGGCACGCCATCGATCCGCAGCGCGCGACCGGGGACCGAGTGGATCTGGAACCGCATCGGGATCGAGTAGCAGCAGGTGCCCTCGTCCGTGGAGATGTACGGGCGCACCGCGCCTTCCATCACGACGGCCTCGGGGCACGCCGGGTCCTCCTTCGCCGGGCGACTCGTCCCGTTCGGCGGTGCCGGCATGCACTTGGTGCCGAGCCGCATCCCGCCCGCGAGTGTGATCGGTTCGGGTGCGCCGAACGTCAACGCGGTGCACTGCGAATAGCAACAGTGACTCGCCCGCGCACCGACCTCTTGATCCTTGCGATATTCCCTCGTCGCGTCGCGATCGAACAGGAAGTCGCGATACGCCGTGGCCGCGTTGTCGACATCCTCCGACGACACGTACAGCTTCATGTCCTCGACGGTGCCGAGGTTCGCGGCGTGCGATCCACATGACCGCGCGGTCTCGCGGCGCTCGCCACAGATCGTCTCGGGGATCGAGTCGCGCACGCAGCTCGCCGCTTCGAAGTCGTGTTGCACCTTCACCGCAGGTGGCGGAGGTCGAGGTGTCGGCGGGGAGCTTGTCCAGCACCCGGGCAAGCCCATCGCGATCAACATCTGGGTGCGAAGGTGAGCGAGCCGCATATCGGGCGATTGTAGCGTCAGCCCTCGAGCGATGCCTTGATCGAACGCGGCGTGATCTTCTGCCAGGTGACCACCAGCACCAGAATCACCCCGAGGGCCACCCCGCCGATGGCCACCATCCGCACGAGATCCGGCATCCCCCGTAGTGCGATCGACACCCCGAGTCCCGCGGCGGCACCGGCCGCACAACATCCGACCATCCCCCAGCTTGCCTTGAGGTACTCGAGGACCGGCAGCTCGATGGTCCTGATGACGATCCACCCCAGCACGCCGAACGCGAGCGGATAGCCGACGGCCCACGCGATCGCGACCGACAGCAAGCCGTTGGTCTCCGACTCCGTCGTGAAGTACGGGCCGAGCGCGAACGCGCCGATCAGGAACATCGAGGGAACCACGATCGACGCGCTGACCATGTAGCGCAGCGTCAGGTCAGGGCGTCCGATCCCGTCGAGCAACGGTGGACCGATGAAGCCGACCGCACGCAGCAGCCCGACGAGGCACAGCATGCGACACGCGGTCGCGCACAGCTCGATCTCGTCGTAGGTGAAGCGGCCCTGCGAGAGGAACAGGTGGAGCGCCTCGGGGATGATCAGCATCACCACCACGACGTACGGCAGCACCGCGATCAAGTTCAGCCGCGTGAACGCGATGAACTGCTTGATCAGCTGCGGGCGATCGTTGCGCATGCGCGCGAACGCCGGGAACGCGACGTCGATCACGACATTTGCGATGGTCTTCACCGGTTCGAGCACGATCATGTAGGCGAGCGAGTAGATGCCGTTCGCTTGCGTGCCGAACGCGTACGTCACGATCGAGTAGTCGATGTTCGTATAGAACTGATAGAGGATCTGGCTCGCCGCCGAGCGCAGGCCGAACTTGATGTGCGGGATGATCTCGCGCGGCTTGAACACCAGCTTCGGGATGAACGGGTGGCGGATCTGGATGATCAGCCCGAACGTCGTCGACCGCACGAGCGCCGCGAGGACCCAGCACCAGATCGTCGCGCCGAGGGCAGCAAACACGACACGCGCGACGCTCTCGAGCAGGTGCGCCGCGATCCGCGCCTTCGCGATGTCCGCGAACTTGAGCTCCTTGCGCAACAGCGCGAACGGGATCGCGTAGACGTTCTGGAACACCAGCTTGCCGCCGTACGCGACGAGCAACCACCCGATCGTAGCGTTGCCGAGGACCCATCCGTAGAGCGGCCCGATGATCCAGAGCAACGCGAAGAGGCTGCCCGAGACGATCATGTTGAACCAGAACACCGTGGAGATTCGCTCCTCGGTGAGGTCGTCGCGCTGGATGATCGCGCTGGTGACGCCGAAGTCGGCGGCGTAGTCGAGCAGCACGTAGTACGCCATCGCCGCCTGAGCGATGCCGAGGTCGTCGGCCGTGATCAGCAACGCGAACACGACCATCTGCGAGATGCCATCGCTGACCGCGATCACCGTCTGCGCGACGGCGGCCCACGCAACCCCACGGTTGACCTGGGTACCTAGCGACGGGCCTTCCGACACGGCGTCATGGTAGAGCAAGCCCGCTCGCGTCGCCTCCCACCCAAGAACCTAGGAACGCCCGTTCGTACGTGAGCTTCGAACAACGGTTCGTACCTTTCGAGACGGTCTTGGTGAGGAGAGTGGCGGGGGAACTGCGTAGCCAATCAGCAATGGTTCAGCCCCACCGCAGCGCGTCGGAGTGTTAGCGTCCGCGCATGCGCGAGGTGCAGGTCGCGCCAGAGCATTACGACTTCGAACGCTACGACGACGCCGAACGGTGGATGTCGTACTGGCATCAATTGCGCGCCGTGCTCGCCGTGCGCCCGCGCACCGTCCTCGAGATCGGGCCCGGTTCCGGGGTTTGCCGTCGTTACCTCGAGCATGCCGGCGTCGACGTCAAGACGCTCGACATCGACGCGTCGCGCGGCGTCGACTACGTCGCCGACATCACCAAGCTCGACGAGACGCTGCCCGCCGGCCTGACGTTCGACGTGGTCTGCGCCTTCCAGGTCCTCGAGCACCTGCCGCTCGATCAGTTCGAGCTCTGCCTGCGCAACCTGGCGCGCCGCTCGAACCAGCACGTCTTCATCTCCCTCCCCTACCGCGGCCTCCGCGTTCGCTGGGCGTTCTGGTGGGGCGGTCACCACCTGACGCTCGGCCACAAGTTCATGCTGCCGTGGCGCCACAAGCCCATCCCCGAGCACTTCTGGGAGCTCGGCTATCCGATCACGGCCCGCAAGATCACGAAGAAGATCTCGACGGTGTTCGACGTCGTCTCGCGCGGCTTCATCCGCGAGAACCCGTACCACTACCTGTGGCACCTCCAGAAGCGCGCCGAGCTTCCAGCTGGCACATCAGAATCCCCGCGTTAACCTCCGGCGTGCGCGCGCTCCTGATCCTCGGTTTGCTCGTGTCGACGGCGGAGGCCAAGCCGTGCGTCGAAGAAGCCACGATCAACGGCCTGTGGATCTGCGGTGAGCCCACCGAAGCGCCGTCGCACGGTGGTGAGTCGTCCATCCTCAACGCGCACTACAAGCTCGAGAACCGCGGTGCGAAGCCGGTCGTCGTCGAGCTCCTCTCGCTCGAGATCCTCGATCCGAAGGACGCGTCGACGCCGCTCGCGCTCGACTACGCGAACTTCCTGCCACAGCCGGCGCGAGTCACGAAGGCGACGATCGCACCCGGGGCGAAGATCGATCTCGTGATCTTCGGCAAGGGCTCGACGAAGGGCGTCCAGTACCACGTCGTCTATCGCCATCGCGTGCGGTTCCGGGTGGACCGCGTCGAGAAGGTGGTGCGGGCAAGCGAGATGTACTTCCGGTTGCCGCGAGTCAACGCTCGAAAATGAAGACGTCTACCCGCGCGCTCGGGTCCGACACCTTCAGGTCCCGGACGTAGAACGAGTACGTGCCGGTGGTCTCCAGCCGCGGCTGGACCGCGGCGAACACGTCGAACGTCGACGTCGCGCAGTCGGGATGAGTCGGTCCCCACGTGGTCGAGTTGATCAGCTGGCGGTTCGGGTTGTAGACGAAGATCGAGAGCCGGTTCTGGCACGGCGATGTGAGCCTGACATCGATGCGGTCGCCCGCCTCGGCGTCGTGGGTGAAGATGCTCCACGTCGGCGTACCGGTCAGGAAGAACGAGGCGCTCTCGTTGGTAGCCACCGGCCCCAGCTCCCGAGCGAACGTGTCGGACTTGCCATCGCCGATCGGCGCGTCGATCGGTTCGTCGTCGACGTCCTCGGATGACGTGACACATGCGGTGAGCGACAGGAGGCTGGCGAGGAAGAGCTTGGCCGTCATGTGTGCTCTTTCAGCAAGCGCCGAACCAGCGGTGGTTCGCTGGAGTCCCACCCGATTCGATCCGATCCGCACGCATGCTCGTACGTTCGCCCCGCGCGAACGGGCGCGTGACAGATCCCTCGAATCTGGCCGACGGCGTGGAGCCAGCTGTCCCGATCACCGACGATGCCGGAAATCGCAGTAGCCGGTCAGAACGTGCCTGCCGGCGGAAGCCGGTCGACCTCGCAGATGTAGTCGTCGCCATCGGCGCAACCGACGTCCTCCATCCCCTCGAAGCCGACTTCGATGGACAAGCCTCCGCAGTCAGCCTTGTTCCCGTCGGGTTCGTCGGCGGCGAACTCGAGGAACACCGGCACGCCGGTCACGGTCCGGTACTCGCCCTCGACGAGTCGATCGGTGAACCCGACCACCGCATCGACCGACACGGTGGTTCGCAACAGATCCTCCAACACCACCAGCTCGGCGTGACTATCGATCACGGCGAGGTGTGCTGTGGGACCGTCGAGCTCGCACGCGGCCTCCGCTGCCGCCCAGTCTGGCGCCCCATCATTCGAGACTACGCGGTAGCAGCCGCCGTCGATGATCGTGTAACCGGAGGGACAGACGAGCGGCGCGTCGGCCAGGATCGCGTCGAGGCTCGGGCTCACCCTCGGATCGAAGCCAAGGCGGCCGCAACCGGCGCAGAGCACCCAGAGCCACCGGCGCATGAGGCACCCAACATAACAGGCGGCCAGGACCATCAACTCTTTTGGGATGAGCGCCTTCATCGGTTTGCGCCACCCGCGCAAGCGGCTGTGATCATTAGACCGTCGTCACGCTAGAATTGACGAAACTCCTCGGATTAGCGGTCGACTGCCTCCGTCCCGATGGAGAAAATGACGCCTATGCGGTTCTTGGTGTTGGTTTGTTTTCTGGTGGCGTGTACGAAACCGAACCCAGCGGCAACGTGCCCGCAGGGATTCTGCGTCGACGCTGAATTCGGATTTTGCGATGTCGAGGGTACGTTCTCGGGTGAACCGGGGACGTGCATCGCCGTCAACTGCAACCCCGGTGAGTTTGCCGCGTGTCGAGGGGATCAAGCAATCACGTGCAATGCTACTGGCGACGACTTCGACCTTGCGGAATGTCCGTTCGGCTGCGACGTGGCAGGTTGCTTGCCCTGCGAGGTCGACGACACATCGTGCGTGGATGACGATCTGTTTCGCTGTGATGCGAATGGCACTGCCGTTTTCGCCGAAACCTGTCGGGCCGGCTGCGTGGGAGATGCTGAGGGAGGCGCGCGCTGCGCACACCTCGAACCGAAGTACGCACCTGACGTGTGTGAGCAACCTGCGGCGGATCCAGAGCTCATCTTCACGAGCAGTGGCATCTTCGATCCGAACCTCGACACGAACTGCAACGGTGGCGTGATCGAGCAGCCGGGTACCACGGCGCTCTGTGTCGTCCACTACGGAACGATCTCGATTCCGCTGGGAGTCGAACTACGCGTCATCGGGAAACCACTTCAACGCGGAAGGGTCGTCATGTTCGTTGCGGATAGTGAGCTCTCGATCGAAGGGGAATTAGACGTATCCGCCACGGGCAGTGTTAACGGTCCCGGAGGAGGAGTTCGACAGTCCGGCGGCAACATCAACGGAGGCGGCGCCGGCGGTGCTGGTGGCGCAACGCCAGGGGCGGCGGGAGGTACTCCAACAACATCCGGTGGGCAGATGAACGGTGGAGCCGCAGCGCCAAGCCCAGCGGTTTTTCAAGCGCTACTCGGAGGAGCGTCTGCTCGTCAGTCGGTCTTGGATGAACAGGACTTCGGTGGAGGCGGTGGTGGTGGTGGTGTGTCGCTCGTGTCCTGCACGCAACGAGTTTCAGTTTCGGGGACGATAGCTTCGAATGGTGGTGGTGGGGGGGGGGGCGGCTTCCTCCGCCACGGTCTTGGTGGCGGCGCAGGTGGAGTCATCGTGCTTCAGGGCATTGACGTAAGTCTCACCGGGTCGATGTTCAGCAACGGCGGCGCTGGTGGTGCCGGGCGTCTCTTGTCCGGGTTGCAGGGATTTCCGGGTGAGGATGGTCAACTCTCCGATGTGACTGCAGCCTCTCCCGGCAATCCGCAAGATGGGGAAGGTGTGGGTGGCGCCGGCGGTGTCAAAGGCAAGTCCCCAACGAACGGAAACAAACCATCAGTCACTTCGGGGGTCACGACCGGCGCAGGCGGCGGAGGAGGAAGCGTAGGGTTCTTGCAGATCTACACCCCTCAGGGCATCGAGCCGACCGTCACGCCGGTGGCGCTTTCTCCAGCACTCGAGCCGACGGGCGTTGTCGGCACTCGATAGAGGTGGAGATCTCCGTCGTGCTCTGCGACGTCTCGATCAAACGGGCGCCGGCCGCCGCCCCCTACCCGCGCGAGCAAACTGGTGGCGAGGCGGAGAGCCATCGCGCCGACCACGGCGGCCGTGCGGACCGTCAGCCAGCATCGTTGTCTAGCGTTACGTCAACCAGCCGCGAGCCCCATGAATCGTCGGGTTCTCTACGGCGCGGCAAACCCCGGTGTGACCTGCGTCAGCGTGACTTCGTTGGCGAACACGGGCAGGGTGCGCACCCGAAACGTTGTTCCGCTAGCGGTGACGGTGACCGTGGTCGTTCCGGGGGGAACGTCGGACACGATGTACGTGCCAGCGGCCTGCGCGATAAACGCCCCGAGGTCCAACACATTCCCGCCCGTGTCGAGCGCAACGTCGGCTCCGCTAATAGGTTGGCTAGCGCAATCGGTGACTGCGAGCAGGAGGAGCCCCTTCGTCGGGTCCTGGGTGACACCGAAGTTCGCGAGCAGAGTCAACGTGGCTTGCGAGATCATGACACCGGGGACGTTCGCGAGATCTGCGACGATCGGCTGGCCCGGCACGATGTTCGACGTCAGCAGCCCGGACTTTGGCTTGGAGATCTTGAGATAGCCATCGAGAGGCACGGAGTTGGTCGCGACCGCGGCCGTGGTGAAAACTCCGTCGACATCGGTCGTCGTGCTGTCGAGCAGGTTGTTGCCTGCACAGTCGCCCTTGCAGACCTCGACGGTTGCATCCGCCACGGGGTCTTGCGCCTGCTGACTGAACTCGGTCGCGGTGCCCGATGCCGTCACCGTTGCCGTTGCCGTCGTCGGCGCCGGGTTCGCGGCGCACGAGGTGTCGAGCTGCTGCACATCGGGCGGCGGCGGATTGGTATCCGGCGGCGGCGCGGTATCCGCGGGCTGAGAATCGACAGGCTCCGGGATTTCTTTACCGCCACCGCCGCAAGCGGCGAGAGCGAACGCAAGAACGGCGAACTTCCTCATCACGTGCGGTCGTACACCCGTTTCCGTCGGGAATCCACGGTCAACACGCTGACCCGAGCTGACGCGAGTGAGAAGTCACGCCTGTCATGCCGGGGTAATGCGCTGGCCGGAACTATCGCCTACTGCTTGCGGAGCAGGATCACGTGCTCGGCCTTCGCGCGATCGCCGAACGAGCGTTGCTCGCCGACTCCGAGCATCGGGCGCTCCATCGAGGCCCACGCCTCGACGAACAGGTCACCACCCAGGGCGGAGCGGATGTCGTCGATCGCGTAGTAAGCACGCCCACCTGCCCAGGAATCGCCCATCACGATCGCGGCGCGAGCGCCCGAGCCGAGCGCGGCGGCCATGACGTAGAGCGACTGGGCGAGGGCCTGATGCCAGGCCTTCTCGGCGGGGAGCGAGGCGTCGCGGAAGCTGCGGCGCGACCCGATCTCGCCGGCCTCGAACTCGCGATGACGCAGTGCGAGGAAGTCGAAGCGTAGGCGCTGGTGGTCGGCGTAGTCGTAGGTGCCGGCGTACGGGGGCGAGGTGACGATGCCGGCGGCAGTCCCGTCGGCGACGAACTCGCCGAGCTGACGGGCGTCGCCGAGATAGATCTCGGCGGGCGAGCCACCGGGCAGATCGGCGAGCCCGGCCTCGAGCAGATCGACGCGCTGGAGGAAGTAGCGTGTGGGCGCACCGCGCGCGACGTCGCGCTTGATCCAGGTCTCGTCGGTGTCGGACGTGCGCGACGAGACCTTGTAGAGCACCGAGGACAGGCAGGCGAGCAGCACGTCGGCGAGCTCGGCGTCGCGGGTACGCAGCTCGTCGAGGTGCCACGCGATCAGCTCGAGCTCGCGGCGGACGTGCGGCGCGAACCACGAAGCGAGGCGGCGATCGCGCGCGTTCGGATCGAAGCCGGCGGGCTTGCGCTGCGGCAAGTCGGGCGCCCCACCGCGACGGGCTTCCTTGCCCGCGGCGATCACGGCGGCGCCGATCGCATGGCCAATCTCGCGGAACTCTCGTCGACGACGCGCGACCACCGTCCACGTCTTGGCGTGGGCGATCAGCGTGGCGAGCGGATTGAGATCGGTGCCGAGTGCACGCAGGCCAGCCGCGCGCGCCTCGACGAGCACGGTGCCCGAGCCGCAGAACGGATCGACCAGCGGCCCGCGCCGGGCGCCATCGGCGACGATGTCGACGAGGATGCGCGCGGTCGCGGGATGCAGCTTCGCGGGATAGGTGTGGAACGGATGGGTCAGGGAATCGGCGGCGACCTCGTCCTCGATCGGTGCGCGCAGCGAGGCTACGAGCGCCTCGGCGAGGTCGCGCGGGCCATCGGCGTTGATCCGGCCCGGCGAGCGCGGCATCGAGAGCCCGCGACGCTGCTTGCCACCGCGCGGCGATTGCCCACCATCCTCGCGTCCTCGACGGAAGCCGCCCTGGTCATCGCGCGCTTGGGGTCCTCGCGCTCGGGACGAGTCCTCGCGACCGCGAGCCTGCGCTTCGACCTCGCGACCGCCGGACGGTCCACGCTGCGAGTCGCGAGCCTGGGCATCGCGCCCTCGAGGAAGTCGGCCTGGCCCCTGAGGTCCGCCCGGCGCTTCTCCGCCGCCCTGCACTTCACGCGGGCCGCCGCGCTGCGCTTCATCGCGTCCACCCGACGCTCCGGCGTCACTGCGTCCGCGAAATTCGCCCTGCGATTCATCGCGACCACGCGGGCCGCCGCGCTGCGCTTCATCGCGTCCACCCGACGCTCCGACGCCCTGCGCTTCATCGCGTCCACGAGCCTGCGACTCGTCGTCGCGTCGCCGCGGTCCGTTCTGCGGTTCGACGCCGCGTCCTCGCGATTCGGTCGGCGGAGCGCTGTCGCGCGTCTCCGCTGCTGGAGCCTGATCTTCCGGCTGCGCGCGCGTGCTCCAGTCACGCGTTGGACGACGCGGCCCGCTCGGCTTCACCGGCTTCGTGCGCGGCTTCTGCCCGCGGTGCGGCTTCTTGCCAGTCAGCGCCACCACGGGTTCGGCACCCGGTTCAGGAGCGGGTTTCGGGTGCCCGAACTGTGCCGCGCGCCGCCGCTTGCGCCTCGAGTTCGGGTCGCGCCCTCTGTCGCGTGTCGCGGCCATCAGGGAGCGCGCATCAACCGAAGCAGATCGGCTGTTCCACCTGCGAAGTCGGCCGCCAGGATACGGAGGCCGGTGTCGCCGATCTCGCCCTCGCGGACCATGTCGACACCCCACCGATTTCCGACGAAGCCGAGGATGAACAGCTTCTTCTTGAAGCGCACGTTCAGCATCATCGAGCCGTTCGCGTACGACTCGATGTCCGTGGTCGCGCCGGTGAACTCTGCCTTGATGTCGATCGACAACTTCTCGAGGTCGGCAATCACTGCGCCGCCATCAGACCACAGTTAAGGTATGAAGTCGCATGCCGATGCCTCTCGAGATCATTGGCCTCGGTAAGCGCGAGGTCACGTTCGTCTGGGATGAAGGGCGGGAAGACCTGTACGGAGCGCGCGAGCTGCGTATCAAGTGCGTGTGCGCGCACTGCCGCTCCGAGGCCACCGGGGAGGCCTTGCTCGATCCCGCGACCGTGCCCGAGGACATCACGGTCACGGCGATGCAGATCGCCGGCAATTACGGCGTCGGGATCCATTTCTCCGACGGCCACACGACGGGCATCTACCGGTTCAAAGAGCTCGAGCGCACGAAATGATCGAGGAGCTGGAGCGCGTCTGGCGCGAGCGCAGCAGCGCGCGCGCGTTTCGCTCCGAGCCGGTGACCCGCGCGCAGCTCGACACGCTGTTCGGTGCCGCGCAGCGCGCCCCGAGCTGGTGCAACGTGCAGCCGTGGCGCGTCGTGGTGACGCAGCCACCCGCCACCGCCACGCTCGCCGCGCAGCTGCAGACCGCCGCGAAGAGCGGGTTTCCGCAGGCCGAGCTGCCGTTCCCGCTCGACTATCCCGAGCCCTACAAGCAGCACCGCACCGCGTGCGGCGTCGCGCTGTACCAGGCGATGGGCATCGCGAAGGAGGACAAGGCCCGCCGCTACGATGCGTGGCTTCGCAACTACGCGCTGTTCGACGCCCCGCACCTCGCCGTGGTCGCGTGTGATCGACGTCTCGGCCCGTACGCGTACGTCGATGTCGGTGTCTGGCTCGGATACGTGCTGACCGCCGCGGCGGCGATGGGCATCGAGACCTGCCCGATGGCGTCGATCGCGGCGTATCCCGCGCCCTTGCGCGCGGCGCTGCCGATCGCCGAGACGGAGATCATCCTGTTCGGCCTCGTGCTCGGCCACGCGGATGAAGCCGCTGCACCCAACCAGTGCCGCACGACGCGCGAGCCCACCTCCGCGAACATCACGGTCGTCGACGGGCTAACGTAAAACCGCTGTGATACGCTCCGAAATTACCGGGAGAGACTGATGAAATCACGTGTCGTGTTCGTGGTTTTGATGGTGATCTGCGCGCTCGGATTGAGCGCGCGTGAGAGCCAAGCACAACAAGCAGATGCTCTGAAGAAAGCGCAGTCGGCCTTCGACCAAGCGCAATCGGATTTCGTCGCCGGCAAGTATGACGAGGCTGCGAAGGGCTTCGACGACGCATACAACGCGCGTCAGTTTCCCCAGTTCCTCTATAACGCCGGTGCTTGCCATCACATGAAGGGCAAGAAGGCCACCGAGGTGCCGGTCTCGATCGGCTCGTACGAGTCGGCGGTCGGCTACTACAAGAAGTACCTCGCGGCGGATCCGCAGGCCGCCGACAAGCCGAAAGTCGAGAAGGCGATCGGCGTCCTCGAGGGCGAGATCAAGCGCCTCAAGGACACCCCCGTCGGGCCCGGCCCCGGTTCGGGCTCGGACGTGGGCCCGGGTTCGGGTTCGGGAACGCCGGTCGCGGCCACGCCGTCGGCAGAAGTGCAGGCGCTCGGTGAAGTCAAGGTTCGCGGCCTCGTCGTGATCGAGAGCGAGCCGCAGAACGCGGCGATCTACCTCGACGATCGCAAGAAGGGCATCTTCGCGCAGACGCCGTGGTCCGGCACGCTCGAGGGCGAGCACAAGATCATCATCGAGAAGAAGAACTACATGGAGCTCGAGAAGAGCCTGTCGGCGGACCCGAACAAGCTGACGATCCTCTCGGTCGTCCTCGGCACGACGGGCACGACGGGCTGGGTCGAGGTCAAGTCGAACATTCCGAAGTCGGAGGTGTTCATCGACGACCAGAAGATCGGCGCGGTCGGCACCACCCCGTTCTCCAAGAACATGATCCCGGGCAAGCACAAGTTCTGGGTCACGATCGATGGCTACAACACGTTCGAACAGGAGCTCGAGATCGAGAAGGGTGGGACGTACGAGATCAACGCTCAGCTCAAGGGCTCGCCGACGGGCAAGCTTAACGTGCTCGGCTTCGGGATCGAAGACTCCACGATCTACGTCGACGGCAAGCTCGCCTGCGAGCGCGGCCCCTGCTTGAAATCGCTGATCGAGGGCGAGCACACGGTGACAGTCACGAGACCAGGCATGAAGCCGTACTCGCGACGGATCCGCATCCAGGCGAAGACCGAGACCAACGTCAAGGTCACGCTCGCACCCAAGCCGAGTCGATCCGACGCCGTGATCGCGTACATCCTGTCGGGCGCGTTCGCCGGCGGTGGCGTGTTCCTCGGCCTGCAAGCGAACAAGTTCCGCGACGATCTTCGCAAGGAGATCGACACCGGCCAACCAACCCCACCCGACAGTCGAGACGGTCGCTACACGAAGGGCAAGGCCTTCGCGATCGCCGCCGACGCCACGTTCGCGATCGCCGGGATCACGGCGCTGACCGCGATCTACTACACGTTCCGCGACAAGGGCGCACCGTCGGTGGGTCTCATCGACGTTCGCGCGATCGCACTGACTCCTCAGATCGGCAACGGCTACGCCGGCGTCGGCATGGAGGTGAACTGGTGATGCGTACCAAATTTTTCCGGCTCGCGAGCTCACCGCATTTCCTCGTGCTCCTGTCCCTCGGCGCATGCAAGTGGACCGAGTTCGATGACCTCCGCGATGAAGCGTGGGTCCAGGCCACCCAGAAGGCCGACGGCAGCAAGGCCTCGAACTGGGGCGTCTCGATCGTTCGCGGCAAGGCCACCTCGAGCGCAGGCGGCCGTCTCGCGATCTTCGGCACGGCCTCGTCGCGGCTCGACGAGCTGCAGTACGACGAGAAGGGCAACACCAAGCGGTTGCCCGAGCAGAACCTCGGCAACATCGGCATCGGCAATCTCTCCGTCGAGCCGATCGTGCTCGGCGATCCGAACGGCGATGACTTCGCGCTGATCACCCAGGGTAGCGCGCAGCAGGTCGTGGTCGCCGCGGGCGGTGACTCGAACCTCCTGCAGTTCATCGTCAACGGTGCCAACTCCGCCGATGCCGCGGCGTACGTCCGCGCGCCGGCGATCGACAGCATCGAGGCGCACGGGGCACGCACCACGGGGATCCAGCCGTCGCAGCCGATCATCGCGGCCGGCGACACGCTGTTCGGCACGTTCTTCGAGAACCCCGATTCGCCCGCCGCCTTCCTCCAACCGAAGTGCGCGCTGACCAACGCGGGCACCCCCATCGGTATTCGCGGCCTCGGTGCTGTGCCCGCCGGCGACGGCACCGACGACCTCGCGGTGTGGACCGACAGCGGTGACATGGTCGTCCTCGATGGTCACCTGTTCAACGGCAACCGCTCGGGCGCCGACGCGGCGACGGCGGTGTGCGCGAATGGCCTCGTCGATATCGATCCCGTGGCGGCCTCGCCGGCGGTGATCAGGACGGCGGCTCCGGTCGGCATCACACCGGAAGCCGGCTTGCTGTCGCAGATCATCCGGATCGACGATCGCTTCGCGCTGCTGCAGGGTCACACCAACGCTGGCAGCTTGATCGCCGTCTGGGACTTCAAGGATCCCGCCGACCCGACTGCCGGCAAGGTGGTGGGCTCGAAGGTCGAGGAGGCCGGCGTGCGCTCGGTCGATCTGTTCGACGACAACGGCACGCTCCACGTGATCGCCGGGTATCCGAGTGCGATCGTCGACGGCATCGCGTCAGGCAAGGTGCTCGTCTACCCGGCGAACACCACCGCCGGCATCAACGTCGCGCCCGTCGAGACGTTCACCGATAGCCAGCCCGAGGATGGGCAGGCGTTCGGGCGCACCGTCGCGGCGATCCAGTACAACGGGCTCCCGGTGATCTCCGTCGGCGGAAACAACGAGGTCTACACGTTCTTCCGCACGCCGACGCTCTACTCCAGCGACCGACGTCAGGGACGGTGACGTCGCAGCACCAGTGCCCGTCGTGTCGGCGCACGTTCGAGGAGGGCGGATTCTGTCCCTTCGATCGTTCGCCGCTGGTGTCGCTTGCTAATCCCGACGCGCAGACGCTGATCTCCGCGCAGATCCAGGCAGCGAAGGGCTACATCACCCGCCCCTACGCGCCAGATTCGATGCCGGAGGAGGCGAAGCGAACGCAGGTGTCTTCGCCGGGCATCGCGATCCCGGGCGAGGCGATCGCTCCCGAGGCGAAGCGCATGTCGGTCGAGCTTCCCGCGGCGACCGGGCACGCGGCGCTCGTCGAGGGGAACAGGACGCAGGTCGATCCGCGGCGCACGTTTCCACTCGGGGGCGGCTCGCAGGCCGGTCCGGGCACGGAGGAGGTCACCACGGCGCGCGCGCGCCCGATGCCGGCGATGTCAGCCGTCGCGGGCCCTGCCTCGCAGCCGCCGTCGCAGCGCATGTCGGCCGTCTCGGCCGCGACCGATACGGGCGACGCCCTCGCGGCGATCAAGAACCAGGCGAAGGGCGGCAGCGAATACGACCGGCTCGTCGGCGAGACGCTCGATGGCCGCTACTTCGTCGAGAAGAAGATCGGAGAGGGAGGCATGGGCGTGGTGTTCGCGGCGCGGCATGCGGTGATCGAGCGCCCCCTCGCGATCAAGGTGCTCAAGCGCGAGGTGATGCGCGACACCGCCACCATCAAGCGCTTCATCCAGGAAGCCAAGGCCGCGTCGCGGATCGGTCACCCGAACATCGTCGACGTCACCGACTTCGGCACCACGCCCGACGGGATGACGTACTCGGTGATGGAGTACATCACCGGGCAGACGCTCGGTCACGCACTCCGCCACGGCACGTTCCCCGCCTCGCGCGCGATCAAGATCGCGGTCCAGATCGCACGTGCCCTCGGTGCCGCGCACGACAAGGGCATCGTCCACCGCGACTTGAAGCCGGAGAATGTCTTCCTGATCGAGCGCGACAACCGCACCGACTTCGTCAAGATCGTCGACTTCGGCATCGCGAAGGTCGTCCCCTCGCAGGGCGCCAACCCGAACGAACCGCGCCTGACGCGCGCCGGCTCGGTGTTCGGCACGCCCGAGTACATGGCGCCGGAGCAAGCGGCCGGCAAGAGCGACACCGACGGCCGCGTCGACATCTACGCACTCGGCGTGCTGCTCTACGAGATGCTGACCGGCCGCGTCCCCCACCGCGGGGACTCGACGGTGCGCACGTTGGCGATGGTGATGCTCGATCCCGTCGAGCCGCCGTCGCGGATCCGCAACGACGGCGAGATCACGCCCGAGCTCGAAGCCGTCGTGCTCCACGCGCTGACCAAGAAGCGCGAGGCTCGCTATCAAACGATGAGCGAGCTGGTCACCGACCTCGAGGCGGTGATGCCCGTCGTCGGTAAATCGATCACGGGCGCGCCGGTCTACGCACTCGCGCCGCTCCCCCCCGGGGCCACGCCCGTCGCCGCCATGCCTTCGATCGGCAGCGGGGCCTACGCCAGCGGGCGAGAGCAAATGCCCTCGGGATACAACTCCACCGGCGGTGGCAGCAGCCCCGCGATCGGCCTCTCGATCGACGACGCCTCCCGCAACGCGCGTCCCGCCGTCGAGTCGGGGTCGCGTGCGCATCGCGATTCCGGTCAGGGCGCGGTCGGTGCCGTCGGTCCGGTCACCCAGCAGCGCCGCGCCGCCTACGAGCCGCAGTTCACCTCGCGCGACAAGCCGCAGACCTTCGAGCACGTCTTCACCTCGGAGACTCCACTCCAGCAGCGCAAGCGTTGGCCGCTCGCGATCGGAGGCCTCCTCATCCTCGGTGGTGCCGCCACCGCGCTCGCGCTGATCATCCTCTCGAGCCGCGATCGCTCGCAGGATCCGCCGCGCGATGCCGCGGTCGTCCAGATGCCTCCTCCAGACGCCGCCGTCGTCACGCAGACCGAGGACGCCGCGCCGTCACCCGATACACCTGACATCGTCGTCGTCGAGATGCCCGACGCGCGCGTCGTCGTCACGCGTCCGCTCCAGCGCCTCGACGCCGGCCTGATCGTCGCGATGGCACCCGACGCCGGCGTGTTCCGGCGTGGCGTGATCATCCAGGTGATCACCAAGCCCGAGGGTGCGAACCTCTACTCTGGCTACAGCTACACGGGTCCCGGCGGCACGAACATCGAGCGCCCGATCGGCTCCAAGCTCGAGCTCGAGTGCCGGATGTCGGGCTACAAGCCCGGCAAGGTTCACCTCGACTTCGACGGCAAGACCGAATACGCGATGTGCGTCCTCGAGCGGATCAAGATCTGCGTCAAGGAGCTCAAGAATCCGTTCGACGAGTGCCAGGACGACCCGACCCCGAAGCCCGGCCCTTAGCCAACCTGCACGCGACAGTCCCCACGATCATCGCGCCGACGAAGATCAGCGTCTCGACGCGTCCGGTTCCACTCGCCACCAGCGCCGGTCCCGGGCACAAGCCCGACAGGCCCCACCCGACACCAAAGATCATCGCGCCCCCGACGAGCGGCAGATCGATCACCGTCGCGTGCGGCAGGTGAAACGATCGCGCGAACAGCGGGGCACGTCGCTTGCGAGCCAGCCACGCGAAGGGTGCGTAGACGCCGATCGCGCCGCCCATCACGAACATCAGCGTCATGTCGTCGAGCTCGAGGAAGCCGAGGATCCGCCCCGGCGACGTCATGTCCGACAGCATCAACCCCACGGCGAACAGCGCGCCGGCGAACCCGGCGGTGGCCGGCTTCACAGTGCACCTCGCACCGCGACGGTCACGATCGCGGTCCCCATGAACACGATCACCGCGACGAGCGAGCGCTTCGATCCCCTCGAGATCCCGCAGACACCATGCCCGCTCGTGCAGCCGTTGCCGAGCGTGGTACCCACGCCGACGAGCAAGCCCGCGATCGCGAGCTGCGCCGCCCCCGCGACGTTGTCGCCAAACGCGCTCGGGACCAGCTGCGCACCGACCACGCCGGTCGCGATCAACCCGACGAGGAACGCGGCGCGAAACGGCCGACCGCCATCGTCATCCGTCTCGAGCACCCTGCCGAGCGTTCCACTGATGCCCGCGAGCCGACCATGCGCGAGCAGCGCGATGGCTGCCGCGAGGCCGATCAGCACGCCGCCGCACAGCGCCCTCAACGCGGACTCGGTGGTCACGGGAACTGCCTCATGGGTAGTTAGATAGCATCGGGACGCTCCGCGCGGACGGTTCGCGCGAACACTCGAAGCTCACGACGCCGTCGTTCCGATCACGCGAAGCTCACGCCGCTCCCCGAATGTGACTCCCCCGGCAGGTGTTGTCCTGTCATGGAAGTCCTCGCCAGCGTGGCCGTGGTCCTCTGTGTCGCCAGTGGGGTGCTCTGCATCGTCTCGGGTGCACGTGAACGCCGAGACGCTCCGCGGCAGGCTCGCGAACGGACAGGCGTCGGTCGAATCGCGATCGGCATCACGCTGCTGGGGGTTGTCTTCCTTGGGTGCTTCGTCGGCGTCCTGTGGATCGTCGGCGAGGCCCTCGGCACGCTGGTGACGATCTGACATGGGATCCCACCTTCTCCTGTGCGGCGTCTCCATCATGGTCGGCGCTCTCCTGATCGCTGCGGGTACCTACGCACGCTTGCACCGGGAGCGCGGCAGCCACGACGGCAGCGCGCGCCTCGCGATCGGCATCCTGTTCATGGCCATCCCGCTCGCCTACACGATCGCCCTGTTCATCCTGGCCGTCGGGGGTCACCCATGACTAGCGCCCGCGGAGGTCTCTCACCGAGGTCGGGCCCCGTGTTTACCAACTCGCTCACGTTCCCCGAACAAAGCTAACAACCTTGCGTGTCGGCGGCCGAGCGCGCTGCCAATGCCGCGTACAGCCCGCCTGACGACCCCGGGAGTGCTCTAC
>JANNBP010000394.1:0-7432 GCA_031385555.1 Deltaproteobacteria bacterium
ACCGGCGCTTCGCGGCGCAGCTTGTCGGCGGCCCGCGCACGCTGCAGGAGCGGGTGCCGGAGTGCCGCGGCGACGGCGGCCGCGGAGGCGTCGATCTCCTCGCGCGTCGCCCCGACGAGCCGGCCGTGACTCTGCGCGAGCGTCGCGATCGCGACCGCATCGGCATCGAGCGGAATGCCGGCGAGGACTGCATGGACGAGCACCCCGAAGCGCTTGCCGCGCGGGCGCGTGGTCCGATCGACGCCGGTGTCCTCGATCGCGACGGGATCCCAGCCCGCGTTGCCCTCCTTCGAGGCCTCGGTGATGGTCTTGACGTCGAGCGAGGGGCGGCTGCCGTCGACGATCGCCTTCGCCCGGCGCTCCTGCCAGCGGCGATGCGCATCTTCGCTCGCACCGGCCCGCTCGCCCGAGTCGTCGACCTGCAGGACCTGGCGCTGCCGCATGCCACCACCGACGTGGCGATCGAGCTCGAGGACGCCCGGATCCCACCACACGACGGGCGTGGTGCCGGCGCGCGGTTGATGGCGACCGGGGGACACGGAGTCGGCGCCGAAGCGCTCGACCTCGGGACCGCGCGACCGCACCGAGTCGGTGCCGAACGGCGGGCAGCCGGCGGCGCCGACGGGCGATTTCTTGAGGGTTGGGTCGGGATGAGTGACCGGGATCAGCGCGGACAGCCAGCTGTCACGCTCTTCGTCGCCGACGACGGGCATCACCAGGATGTCGCGCGCACGGGTGACGGCGACGTACGCGAGGCGCTGCCCCTCCTCGCGATCGCGCTGCATGACCTCCTCCGCACGCTCGCGCAGCTCGATCGGCACGCAGCCGGCGAGCGGCTCGAGCCAGACGCGGCGGGTGGCGTCGACGTAGCGCGACGGATTGTGCTGCGCGAGCTGCGCCGTGGGATCGCAGAGGATGACGACCGGGAACTCGAGGCCCTTCGCCGCGTGCGCGGTCATGATGCGGACGCCCTCGGTGCCCTCCTCGACGACCATCGCATCGGGTTGCCGGCTGCGTTCGGCATCGTCGGCGAGGCGCTCGACGAACGCGCGAAAGCTGGTGGCGGTCGACGAGCGTGCCTCGAACTTGCGAGCGAGATCGAGGACGCGCAGGACGTTCGCGAGCGCTTGTTCGCCGGCGGGCCACATCGCGAAGCCCGCGTGGGCACGCGTGGCGGCGAGCAACCGGCCGAGCGTGTCCGCGATCGGACGGCGATTGCGCTCGCCGTTGAGCTCGCCGAGGAGCGCGAGTGCATCCGCGATCTCGCGAGACCGCTCGGTCGAGCTCTCGGGACGTGCCGTGCCCACCGGCATCGAATGAACGGTCGCAGGCTCGATCGCCGAGCGAGCGACGCCGGCCGCGGTGGGCGAGCTCGCCGCCGAGTCTGCAGGTACGAACGGTGCGGGGGCCGAGATGACCTGGGCCGTGGTCGAGTGGGGTTTCGTCTTCGGAACGAGGGGTGCGCCGGCGAGGTAACCGAGCGGGTAGAGCGGCCCGAAAATGTACTTGAACGCGACGAGATCCTCGTCGTGAAACGCGAACAGCGGGCCACGCAGCGTGGCGTAGACCGACAGCTCGTCATCGGGCCACTCGATCGCCGACAGCGCGGCGCGGATCGCGATCGCCTCCTCGCGCTCGTGGAACGATCGACCACCGACGAGCACGTGCGGGATCTGGCGCGCCTCGAGCGCGGTGACATACGGACGCGTCAGGTCGCTGCCGTAGTTCTGGAACCGGCGGAACATCAGGCAGACGTCGCGCGTGGTGATCGGGCGGGGCCCCGCCGCCGTCAGCAGCATCCAGTTGCTCTTGTGGAGCAGCCAGTCGAGGAACGCGCCGACCGCGTGCGGGTACGACTCCTCGATCGCCTTGTTGGTGACGTCGCGCTTGCCGTACGGCTCGGGCACCGGCAGCGCGATCAGCGACGGCCGATTCGCGACATCGGTGCGCGCGGGTGACAGCGGCACGTAGCGCGCCTGGCCATCACCGCGCATCACCGCCTCGAAGGCCGCGTTGATCGCGGCTTGCAGCCCGGGCACGGCGCGGAAGCTGGTCGACAGCTCGACGAGCTTCGCGCCATCCCCCAGCAGCCGGCGCTTCACCTGTTCGTAGAGCGCGACATCGGCGCGGCGAAAGCGATAGATCGCCTGCTTCGGATCGCCGACGACGAACAGCTTGCCAGGCTTGGCCCGCGCGTGCGTGGCCTCCGTGCACGCCGGATCGTCGGCGCACAGCAGCATCAGGATCTCGACCTGCAGGGGATCGGTGTCCTGGAACTCGTCGACGAAGAACCGCGTGAACCGCTGCTGGTAGTCGTGGCGAACCGTCGGGTCGTCGCGCAGGAGATCGCGCGCACGCTCGAGCAGATCGAAGAAGTCGAGCCGGCCGGACCGCGACTCGAGCGCCGTGTAGGCGAGGACGAGGGGACGCAGCTCGTCGTGCAAGCAGGCCGCGAGGTCGGCCTCCGCGGCCTGCCGGAACACCGCGATCGCCGCGATCACGTGATCGCGGATCGCGATCACCTCGGCCCGCGGCAACCCGTCGCCGTACTGCTTGTTGCGACCGCTGTAGCGCCACTCCCACCAGCGCGCGAGGGTGGTGAGCTCTGCCTCGAGCCCGTCGAGGTCGCGGGCGCGAAGCGCTTCTCGCCGCGACAGATCGCCGAGCCAGTTCGCGATCCGCGCACAGAGCTTCGCGAGGGGGTCGCTCGCGGAGTGCGCGCGAGGCGCGAAGGAGGCGAGGGTCGCCATCTCGTCGAGCACGACCTGGATGCCCGCGCCGCGATCGAAGGAATCCCGCCGCCACGCCCCGTCGAAGTCGCGGCGATTGGTCAGTGCGCGCCCTGCACTGCGCAGTTGCTCCACCGGCTCGTTGCGCCGCAGGATCCGCCGGACCCCCTCGCCGGGATCCGCGAGCGTCCGCTGCAACCAGCCGTCGAACGCCTGCTGGAACATCCGGTCCGCCTCGTCCTCGCCGGCGACCTCGAACAGCGGATCGACGCGCGCCTCGATCGGTCGCTCGCGCAACAGATCCGCACAGAACGAGTGGATCGTCCCGATCCGCGCGACCTCGAGCTCCGCGAGCGCGCGCTCGAACCGCGATCGCTCGCGCCCCTCCGCCGACGTGGTGCGCCCGGGCATCTCGCCGCGCGCCTTCTCGAGCTCGACGCGCAGCCGCAGCTTCATCTCCCCCGCGGCCTTGTCGGTGAACGTCAGCGCGACGATCTGCTCCAGCCCGGCGGTGCCGCTGCGAATGGTCTCGATCAACCGCGCGATCATCTCGGTGGTCTTGCCGGTCCCCGCGGCCGCCTCGACGATCAGCGTCGAGTCCAGGTCGGTGCGAATGGCCTGCCGTGCGGCGGCATCGACGAACGTCATTGCTGCCTCGAAACGGGGTCACGCTCCACCCCTGCGACCGCATGAGATCGTTCTGTGTCTGGCTGGAAACGCACAAACCCGTTTGAACGATCCTCGATCCAAGTGTCCGGATTCCGGACATCGGGTCTGTACACTTTGCGCGCCGCTCGGATGGCGAGTGCGAGCGACGTCATCGCAGGCTCCGGAGCTTGCCGAGCTCGACGAGCGTGTCCCGCTTGACCTTCTGGCGCGCTTCCTCGAAGGGACCGCAGATCGCGACGAAGTCGCAGTACGTGCACGCGCCGCGGGCCGGCGCCGCGGGGAAGAACGCGCGCTCGAAGTGCGCCGACAGCGTCTCGGAGAGCACGCGAACGGCATCGCGAGCGACGGCGTCGAGCGCCACGGTGACCTCGCGAAACTCGCCGCGGCTCGTGCAGTAGTAGAGGCGCCCGCCGCGGACCTGGGTGCCGGTGAACAGCCGCTCGAGCACGAGGGCGTACAGCACGGGTTGCAACGAGGTGCCTCCGGCGGTGACGGCCTCGGGCTTGACCTTCGCTTGACCGGTCTTGTAGTCGGTCGCGCGCAGGGCACCGTCGAGGGATTCCTCGACGAGGTCGATGGAGCCGCGCAGCGAGAGCGGTGGCTCGATCCCGAGATCGACGGGCTCCTCGACGCTGCTCGGATCGGATGCACCGCGCCCCGTGGGACCAAACGCGAGCTCGAAGCGGCGCGGGATCCATCCCGGGTCGTCGATCATCCGGCGCACCCACTCGCGAAGGTCGGCACCGATCCCGGCGATGCCATCGTCCCACACACGATCGATCGCCGGCGCGAGCTCGTCGCGATAGCGTGCGGCGACTCGCGCGAGCACGGCGTCGAGGCGATCGCGGACAGCACCTTCGTTCGTGATCGGCAGCTCGCCGGCGTCGCGGAGCTCGGAGAGCAGCTCGAAGTGGACGTCGTGGATCAGCGAGCCGCGCTCGAGCGGCCCGAGCGTCTCGATGGCTTCGGGTTGGTCGCGCGGCTCGAGCTTGACGATCGTGCGCAACGCGAACCGGTACGGGCATTGTGCGAGCAGCTCGAGGGCGGTCGGCGAGAACGACCGCTTCGTCGGTGAGTGCACGAGCAACGCGTCGCGCCCGGCCTCGGTCTCGGCGATCAGGCCGTCGGACGGCTTCCATGCGGCCACCGTCCAGCGCCTGGCGCGGAAGCGCAGCGAGCGGGCGAGGTGCGGGTTCGCGTTCAACAGGTACGCGGCGGCACCCTGCGGCGCGAGCACCTGGCTGCCGGTGCCAGGCAACGTGCCCTTGCCGATGGGTGATGGTCGGTGTCGGCTCGTTGCTGCGCTCGACGAAGCCTCGGGATCGATCGTTCCCTCGGGACGCGACCCCGATTCGGCGCTGTGCTCGGCGACCGTTCCCTTGCCGATCGCAGGCCGGCGAACCTTCGCAACGCCGCTGGACTCGTCGGGGGGACGCGACGTCGCCTCGGCGCTCGCCGCATCGGTCAGCGTTCCCTTGCCGAACGGCACCACGGCTTGACCACGAGCGGGCTCCTCCACCGCGCGCGCTGCACTGGACGCCGCGGCGGAGAACGTCGCGCCGTCGGGACGCAGGAAGCTGTCGAGGAGCGCGAGATCGTGCTCGGCCTCGTCGATCGCGCGTTCGCGATCCGACGGCGCCGGCCAGCCGATCCGCGCGGCGCCCGTGGCATCGGCCTTCTTGCCGAGCTCGTCGAAGCCGGGCAGGGCGCCCTCGGCCGCTTCGAGCACCTCGAGCCCGTAGAACGACGGCACGCGCGGCCGCCCCTGATCGAGATCGATGCGGGGATAGCTGATCACCGCGCGCTTGCACGCAGCGCCGATCGCGAGCCGCAGCGCGAGCCGCTCGTCGGCGACGCGGCCATCGCGCGTCACCAGCTCGCCGAGCTCGACGCGAGCATCGTCGAGCAGCAGCGGATCCTCGATCACCTTCTGCGGGAACATGCGCTCGGCGAGGCCGGGCACGAACACGACGTCGAAGGCCATGCCGCGGATCGCCTCGACGGTGGCGACCAGCACGTGACCGTACCGGCGCGTGGTGCGCGGCACGATCACCTCGGCGAGCCGCGGCGCGAGCACGAGCTGGACGTCGCGGAGCGAGACCGGTCCGACGTCACTCATCGGCACCAGCGCCGAGAGCACCGCGAGCACGCGATCCGGCGCCCGCAGCGTGCGCGTGGCGAGCGCACTCAGCCGATCGATCCACTCCCCCCACGTGGCGCGTGCCGGCAGGGCAGCGAGCTCGTCGAGCAAGGGCAACGCGAAGCCGCGCAGGTGCGCGAGATCGGCGAGCTGACGCGCGCGCGCCTCGCGACCCGCCTCGCGGTCATCGAGCGCCAGCCTCGCCTCGAGCCCGGCGAGCCGGCGCGCCCAGCGATCGCGTCCACCGATCACCGCCGCTTCGACGAGCAGGCGCTCCCACCGCCACGGCGCTCGCAGCGTGCCGGCGGCCACCGCATCACTCACGGTCGCGACGTGGCGGAGCTCCGCGCGATCCGGCTTGTCGGCATCGCCGATCGCCGCCGGGGACAATTCCTCGTCGGGCGCCACCCAGCGCTCCGCCGCAGGGAGGGCAGGGGGCGGCTCGCCCGCGATCGCATCGGGGATCTCGCCGAGCGAGATGTACTCGGCGAACCGGCGCGCCGACAGGTGCTCCACCGCACACGCGAGCAGCGTCAGGAACGCGCGCCCCGACGGATGCGGCCGCACCGTGCCGTGCTCGAACCAGATCGGCACGCTCGCGCGCCCGAACGCCTCCTCGAGGTGCGACCGATAGTGGTTCGGCGTGCGCAGCACGATCGCCATCCGATCGAACGGCACGCCTGCCTCGGCCTCCGCCAGCACACGCCGTGCGAGCTCGACGGCCTCGCGACTCTCGCCGGGCGCCGAAAAGATCTCGATGCTGCGATCGAGCTGCGCGTAGTTGAGGCGGCCGCGATCGAACAGGTGCTTCTGGACGCGTGCGAGGGCATCGGTCTCGGGCACGGCGATCTGCTCGGCGACGCCACCGAGCCGGCTCAGCGTGGCGTCGTCGCCCGTGGCCACGGTGACCAGTGCGTCGGGGGCCGCGGCGAGCACGGCGTCGAGCAGCGTCTGCTCCGCCCGCGCTCGCAACCGCACGTCGAGCACGAGCATCGGCAAGCCGAGCAAGGGATGCCGGTCATGCCCGAGACGATCGTGGCTCGCCGAATGCGGATGCAACTCATCGTCGTCGCCGCGGCCGTCGCCCGCGTCCTGGCGAGCTGGCCGCAGCAAGCCGAGTTGCGGCATCGCGGTTCGCGCGAGCGCCTCCGCGACGGCGAACACGGCGGCGCGATCTGCGAGCCGCGCGCGCTCGAGCTCGCTCTCGAGGCCGGCCAGGGCCGCGCGCAGCTCCGCGCCCAGCCGTTCGGGCCGCAGCTTCGCCATCCGCAGCTCGCCGAGGGTTCGCGCGAGCGCACGAGGCAAGCCGGGTTGGTCGATCACCGCCTCGAGCCGCCCCAGCGTGCCCGCGCTTCGCATCGCATGCAGCACGCGCGCGCACAGCGCCTCGACGGGCAGCGCGCCGATCGGTGCCCGCTGCTCCGCCGCCAGCGGGAGCTTCGCGAGCTCCGCCGCGAGCCGCCCGAGCGTCATCCGGTGCCAGCCGAAACCGGTGCCACGCTCGCGCGCGACCATCCGGATCAGCTCGGACGCGGCGTCGTGGGTCGCGCCGATGATCAGGATCGGCTCGTCCGCGCCCCGCCCGTCGAGCCATGCGGCCGCCTCGCGGAGCCGGAGCTCCGCGCGTGCGCTCGTCACGACCCGCCGCATCCCTACGTTGTATCGTGCCGGCCTGACGTCAGCCCGCCGGACAACCACGTCGACGAGTGCGCTCGACACGATCCGCCTCCACCTCCACCTCGAGCTCGGCTGCCTTGCGCGCTGATCACCGCGGCGACCTGCCTTGCTGCCCCTCGATCCTTCGTCGTGGGTACCCCGGGTGGGACCCACCTCGGTGGGTCCCCCGGGGGCGCGGGTGGAGGCGGGCGGGTGGGGGTGGGCCGGGTAGGGTAAA
>JANNBP010000411.1:0-13883 GCA_031385555.1 Deltaproteobacteria bacterium
GCTGATCGGTGCCGGCGTGTTGGGTTCGGGGACTTGCGGTCTGGGCACGCCTCCCGAGGCTGCATCAGCCGCGCCAGGGTGCGATGCTGCGCTCGATGTCCCTGTCCTCGCTGATCGGCCAGCACCCGATCGTGCTGGCGCCGATGGAGAACGTCAGCGATGCGCTGTTTCGCCGGGCCTGTCGCACGGTCGGCGCGACGCTGTGCGTGACGGAGTTCATCGCGACCGAACAGATCGTCGCGAGCTCCCCGCAGGCCAAGCGGAAGTTGCACCTCGCGGCGGATGATCGCCCGACAGCGATCCAGATCTACGGCGGTGATCCCGAGTTGCTGATGCAAGCGGCGGTGATCGCGGAACGCGCAGAACCTGCGTTCGTCGACCTCAACTGCGGCTGCTGGATCCCGCGCATCGCGCGGCGCGGTGCCGGCGCCGGGTGGCTGCGCAATCCGGGCGCGATGGTGGAGATGGCGCGCACGATCGTCGCTGCGGTGTCCCTCCCCGTGACGATCAAGACGCGGATCGGGTGGGGCCCCGAGTCGGAGATGCCGATCTGCGATCTCGCGCGGCGGCTCGAGGATGTGGGAGTCGCCGCGATCTTCCTGCACTGCCGCACCGCGCAGATGGGCCACACGGGCGACGCCGACTGGCAGTGGGCGCGGCGGGCACGCGACGTGGTGTCGATCCCGGTGGTCGTCAACGGCGATGTCCGAACCGCGGACGACGTGCGGCGTGCCCTCTCCGAGACCGGTTGCGCCGGCGCGATGATCGGGCGCGCGGCCGTCACGCATCCGTGGGTGTTTCGCGAGGCGCATGCCCTCCTCGCGGGTCGCGAGGTGGTCGGTCCCACGCTCGCCGACCGCGTGGCGTTCTATCGCGCGTTGGCGATCGCGAATGTCGAGGCACGTGGCGAGAAGCGAGGCGTGCCCGTGACGCGCCGCCACCTCGCGGTGCTCGGACCTCTCTCATCGATCGCACGGCCGACGCTGTTCGCCGCGAGCACGCTCGCCGACGTGCTGGCCATCCTCGACGACCTACCGCGCGATGAGGGTGGGCTCCCACGCGGGGCCCTCGACGAGCGCGATGCTTCCCTTGCGGGTGGTCTTCGCGAAGGCCTTGGCGGTGTTAGCGCGGGCGAGGATCTCGCGATCGGTGAGCGGGCATTCGGCGTCGACCCGGCATAAGCCCTGGGTGATCGAGAGCCTGACATCCTTCGCGCGAAACCGCGCATCGAGCACGCGGTGGCGGAGCTCGTCGAGCATCACGGTCGCGAGCTTGATCGAGACGTTCGGGAGCACCACCACGTACTCGTCGCCGCCGAACCGGTACGCGTGGCCATGGCCGAACGCCCACGCCTCGAGCAACTCGAGGAACGGCCCGAGCACGAGGAGATCGACCACGGTCTCGGTCAGCTTGCTGTTGACCGCCTTGAAGTCGTCGATGTCGACATAGACCACGGCGAGCTCGGCATCGCGCAGCCCGCACTCGTACCGGTAGTAAGCGAGGTCGGGGAGGAACAGCCGCGGCGTCTCGAGGATGTGGAACTTCTCGTCGTAGACGCGCGGGGCGAGGGCGGGCGCGTCGACCGTGGCCTCGGCGGCGAACCGGATCGACATGAAGTCGGTGAGCCGCGGGATCCGCTGCGGGCGCGCGGAGAGGAACGGCTCCTGCGCCATGAACACGTCGTAGCGGGTGACCCGCTGTTGCAACGTCTTGACCACCGCGGGGGCGGTTGCCTTCGACAGCGGGCGATCGAGCTCCTCGGCGACGCGGCGGCGTTCGCTCGCGAGCACGCGCTTGATCAACCCGACCATCTGGTCGTGCACCTTGGTGGTGGTCTGTCGCGACTCGAGCTGGCGCTGGAGCAGCCAGAGCTGTTCCTTGACCTCGCGCACCTCCGCGGGCTCGACCCCGGGCAGCTCGCGCGCGAGCACCGCGACGACGCCCCGCTCGAACTCGGCGGCGAACGACGTCACGCACCCGAGGACGAACTTGGCTTCTCCACGCTTGAGCTCGAGCAAGCGGCGAGCATATCAGCGCTTGAGGAACGTCTCGACCCAGGCCGCGAGCTTGAGCGATTCGCGCTCGGCTCGACGGGCGAGCACGACCTTCGCCGGATCCTTGGCCAGCGCCAGCGCACTCTCGCCGAGCTGGACGGAGGCGCGCTCGGCGCGCTGGTACATGTCGTCATCCGGCTGCGCGGTGCAGCGATGGGCGTCGTAGAACCCGAACATCTCGGCGACCAGCTCGTCGACATCCCTCGCACGGGACTCGTGGATCTTGAGCTCGACCTCGCACAGCGGACACTGCTGGACGACCCAGCTGTGCTCGAACGCGATCGGGCGGCACAGCGATGCCGCGAGCTGGCGAACCGTTGCTTCGATCGTGGTCTCGCCGACGTGAGGCACGCGCCTCGTCGTAAGCATCGGCCCGAGCGGCAGCAAGGACCATCGCCTATGCTGCCGGGATGACACGGACGGCACTGATCACGGGCGGCAATCGCGGCCTCGGCCAGCAGGTCGCTCGCGTGCTCGCACAGGACGGTTGGGACGTGCTGATCGCGGCGCGTGACAAGGCGAAGGGCGACTCCGCGGCGGCCCGGTTGCGCAAGGACACCGGTGGTCGCTTGCGCGGCGTCGAGCTCGACGTCACCAGCGATGCGTCGGTGGCGACGGCGGTTCAGAAGCTGCGCGATGGCGCGATCAAGCTCGATGCCCTGGTCAACAACGCGGGCATCTTCGGGAAAGCCGACGTGCCGGCGACGCTCGAGACCAACTTCTTCGGTCCGCTCCGCGTCACCCTCGGCCTGTTGCCGCTCCTCGAGGATGGCGCGACCGTGACCAACGTGACGAGCGGGCTCGGCGAGCTCGCGAACCTCGATGCCACGCGTCAGGACCTGCTGCGCGATCCGGCGCTGACCCGCGACAAGCTAGTCGAAGAGATCCACGCGTTCGTGCGCGCCGGCGGCACCGGCTGGGGCACCGATGCCTACGGCGTCTCGAAGGCAGCGCTCAACGCGTTGTCGCGGATCCTCGCGCGCGAGCTGCCAGCGGTCCGCGTCAACTCGACTTGCCCCGGCTGGGTGCGCACCGACATGGGTGGACGCAACGCGCCGCGATCCGTCGAGGAGGGCGGCGCGAGCGTGCTGTTCGGCGTGACGACGACCGAGACCGGCGGCGTGTTCCGCGACGGTCGTCGCATCCGTCCTTAGAACCGGTCGAGGTTCATCACCTTCGTCCACACGGTGACGAAGTCCCGCACGAACTTCGCATGTGCGTCGGAGCTCGCGTAGACCTCGGCGAGGCTCCGCAAGATCGCGTTCGAGCCGAACACGAGATCCGCGCGTGTGCCGGTCCACGTCGGCGCGCCGGTGGTG
The DNA here is from genome assembly GCA_031385555.1 of Deltaproteobacteria bacterium. Taxonomy (GTDB): domain Bacteria; phylum Myxococcota_A; class Polyangia; order Haliangiales; family Haliangiaceae; genus JABFXX01. The sequence goes on from JANNBP010000411.1 coordinate 3,374, forward strand.
CGGTGCTTGCCCTCGAACACGTCCGTGCCGGCGACGGGCTTCCACTCGGTGTTCATGTCGAGCAAGTGGACGAAGTAGTCGTTGGTCAGCTGACCGGGACGCTTCGTGAACACACCGTGCTTGGTACCGCCGGTGTTGATGTCGAGGACGCGCAGACCACCGAGCAGGACCGTCAACTCGGGCGCCGTCAGCGTGAGCAACTGCGCGCGATCGACGATAAGCTCCTCCGCCGGTACCGCATAGCGATCCTTGGCATAGTTGCGAAACCCGTCGACGATCGGCTCGAGCACGGCGAACGACGCGACATCGGTCTGCTCCTGCGTCGCGTCACCGCGACCCGACGTGAACGGTACCGTGAGGGCGTGCCCCGCGGCCTTCGCGGCTGTCTCGATGCCGACGTTGCCGCCCAGGACGATCAAGTCGGCGAGTGAGACCTGCTTGCCGGCGGCGATGAAGTCGCGCTGGATCTTCTCGAGGACCGCGAGCACCTTGCCGAGCTTCGCCGGACCATTTACTTCCCAGTGCTTCTGCGGCGCGAGCCGGATGCGTGCGCCGTTCGCACCGCCGCGCTTGTCGGAGCCGCGGAACGTCGAGGCCGAGGCCCACGCCGTCGACACCAGCTGCGAGATCGAGAGCCCCGACGTCGCGAGTTGGGCCTTGAGCGCGGCGATATCCTCGTCGACGAGCGTCGGGCCGGACGGGATCGGGTCCTGCCAGATCAGGTCCTCCTTCGGGACCTCGGGGCCGAGGTAGCGGGCCTTCGGACCCATGTCGCGATGCGTGAGCTTGAACCACGCGCGTGCGAACGCGTCGGCGAACTGATCCGGGTTGGCGTGGAAGCGGCGGGAGATCTTCTCGTACGCGGGGTCGACCCGCAGCGCGAGATCGGTGGTGAGCATCGCGGGCGCGTGCTTCTTGGCCTTGTCGTGCGCGTCGGGCACCGTGTTCGCACCCGCGTCGCCCTTCGGCTTCCATTGGTGTGCACCAGCCGGGCTCTTGGTCAGCTCCCACTCGTAGTTGAACAGGTGATCGAAGTAGTCGTTGCTCCAGGTGGTCGGCGTGGTCGTCCAGGTCACCTCGAGCCCGCTCGAGATCGAGTGCGAGCCGTGGCCCATGCCGAGCTTGTTCTGCCAGCCGAAGCCCTGCGCGACGAGGTCCGCGGCTTCCGGATCGAAGCCGACGTGGTCGCCCGGGTTGCCGGCGCCGTGCGCCTTGCCGAACGTGTGACCGCCTGCGATCAGCGCGACAGTCTCCTCGTCGTTCATCGCCATCCGCGCGAACGTCTCGCGAATGTCGCGCGCGGATGCGAGCGGATCGGGCGTGCCGTTGGGGCCCTCGGGGTTGACGTAGATCAGGCCCATCTGGACCGCCGCAAGCGGCGCCTCGAGCTCGCGGTCGCCGGAGTACCGCTTGTCGTCGAGCCACTTCTTCTCCTGACCCCAGGAGACGTCGGTCTCGGGCGACCAGATGTCCTCGCGCCCGCCGGCGAAGCCGAACGTCTTGAACCCCATCGACTCGAGCGCGACGTTGCCGGTGAGGATCATCAGATCCGCCCACGAGATCTTGCGCCCGTACTTCTGCTTGATCGGCCAGAGCAGGCGGCGCGCCTTGTCGAGGTTGACGTTATCGGGCCACGCGTTGAGCGGTGCAAACCGCTGGCTGCCCTTGCCGGCGCCGCCACGGCCGTCACCCGTGCGATAGGTGCCCGCGCTGTGCCACGCCATGCGAATGAACAGCGGGCCGTAGTGACCGAAATCGGCGGGCCACCACGGCTGCGAATCGGTCATCAGCGCCGTCAGGTCCTGCTTGAGCGCCGCGTAGTCGAGCGACGCGAACTCGGCGGCGTAGTCGAAGTCGCCATCCATCGGGCTCTCGTGACGCGAGCCCTGGTGCAGCGTCTCGAGGCGAAGCGAGTTGGGCCACCAATCGCGGTTGTTGGTGCCGCCACCCGGCTGATGCTTGAACGGACATTTTGCTTCGGACATTGCTGATCTCCCTGTTACTGGACGCAGCCTACCGACACCCGTGCTCGTCGTGAAATCATTCACGCCGAAGGCTTTGATAGGGGAGACCTATCAGTCCGTCAGCAGCAAGAACGCCACGACGGCGCCGCCGATCACGAGCAGGGCGCCGAGCAGGATCATCACGAGCTGCTTCTTCGAGGACGGTTCGTCGTCGGCCTCGTCGACCCGGTTGGCGGCGATCATGGCGACGGGTGGCGGCAGCGTGGGTGCGGCGGCGCGCGGCGGTGCGGGCTTCGGTCCGACCCCGACCACCATCGGCGTCTCGCCGGTCTTGCCGAACGAGATCAGGGGCGCCGCGCCGATGTTGGTGAACTCACCGAGCTCGAGCTCGAACGCGCTGGGTGGAGGCAGCTGCGCGTAGATCGCCGGTTCGGGCGCGGGCGGCGGGGGCTCGTCCGCGGGCTGCTCGTACGCCGGAGGTGGATGGTTCGGTGCCGGATGGTTCGGGGCGGGGTAGTTCGGGGCGGGGTAGTTCGGTGCGGGGTGCTTCGGGGCGGGGTAGTTCGGCGCGGGGTAGTTCGGGGCGGGGTAGTTCGGCGCGGGGTAGTTCGGCGCGGGGTAGTTCGGCGCGGGGTAGTTCGGCGCGGGGTAGTTCGGCGCGGGATGGTTCGGCGCGGGGTCGCCGACGACACTCGCGACATAGGCGTCGATCTCCGGATCGCCGGTCTGCGCGGGCTCTCCCTGATCATTCGCGACACTCGCGAGGAAGCCATCGATGTCGGCGGTGGAGGCGCGTGGCTGCTTCTTGCCGACGGGTGCGGGTGGTCCTGCTGCATCGTCGTCGTCGAAGTTCGACAGCGCCCGCGAGTGCGGTGCGGCTGACTTCGCCCCGCGAGGTGCGGGGAGATCCGCGAACAGCGGGTTTTCAGGATCGGCCTTGGGGCGTGGTGCCGGCAGATCGTCGAACAGAGCGTTCTGCGGATCGGCCTTGGGGCGCGGTGCCGGCAGGTCGTCGAACAGGCTGTTTGGCTTGCTCGCGCGGGAGGCCGACGGCTCGTCGGTCGCCTTGGATTTCGGCGACGGGAGGTCTTCGAACAGTGCGGCGGCCACTCCGCGGGTCGCGCGCGGTGCGGGCAGATCGTCGACGCCGGGCTCCTTGCGAACGTTCGGGACCTCCTGCGACGGCGGCTTGCTCGCGCGTGGCGCCGGCAGATCGTCGGTGGAGGGCTGCTTGCGGATCGAGGGCAGGGGGTGCTGCGGCTTGCTCGCGCGCGGCGCCGGCAGATCGTCGGTGGACGGCTGCTTGCGGATCGAGGGGAGGGGGTGCTGGGACGGCTTGTTCGCGCGCGGCGCCGGCAGATCCTCGGCGGGCTTGTGGAACGTCGGCAGATCCTGCGACGACGGCTTCCGCACCCGCGGTGCCGGCAGATCTTCCGCCGGCGTGGTGAACCTCGGCAGGTCCTGCGACGACGGCTGCTTCGCACGCGGTGCCGGCAGCTCGTCGGCGGCGGGCTTCGCGAGCGGCGGGAGATCCTGTCGCGACGGGCGAGCCGCCCGTGGTGCTGGGAGATCCTCGGCCGTGGGCGGCTTGCGTGTGGGGAGACTCGGTTGCCGAGGCAGCGTGGGCTCGACCGTCGAGGGTGGAGCGAGCGACCGCTTCGTCGACGGCAGATCGAGCAGCGTCGCGTCGAGGCTCGGTCTCGACGCCGGCTGGCCGGTCGCGATCGTCGACGGTGAGTCCTCGAACGCGTTCTCGAACCGCCCGGGAGTCTTCGTCGCGATGGTCGCGGGCGAGTCGTCGAACGCGTTCGCCGGCGGCGCATGGAGTGCGCGGGCGACCGCGATCGTCGCCGGCGCATCGTCGAAGGCGTGCGATGCCAGGCTGTCGTCGAACGTCGAGGGCCCGGCCTCGTCGACGGGCGGCCGCGAATCGAACGCCATCGCGGAGGCCATCGTCGCCGGCGCATCGTCGAACATGTTCGCGGACGGCGACGGCAGGGTCGGCGTGATCACCGGTGCGGGGGTCTTGTTGGCGGCGGGGTTGTGGTGCGGGCGCGGCGGCGCCGACGGTAGCGACTTCGCGATCACCGGTGCCGGCGTCTTGGCCGACGCGACGTTCGACAGCTTCGTCGTCGATTTCGGGCGCGGTAGCGCCGGCACGGCCGTGGGCCCGGCGGGGATCGCGACGAGCGGGATGGCCGGGAGCGGCGGCGCTGGCCGGGGCGCGGGGGCGACCACCGTCGGCAAGGCGGCGAGTGGGGTCAGTCCCGGCGGCGGCGCGACGACCGTCGGCTGCGCGGCGATCGGCGTGGCGAGGATCGGCACGGCCTGGGGCTGCGCGGACTGCGCGGGCTGCGCGGGCTGCGCGAACTGCACGCTCGGCAGCATCAACTCGGGACGCTGACCCGCGAACAGCGGCGCCCACGCCGTCGACTCGGGGCCGACCTCGAGCCCGTTGCGGGCGGCGACCGCGGCCAGGCCGTCGCGCAACATCGCGGCGCTCTGCCAGCGATAGCTCGGGTCGCGTGCGAGGGCCATCAACACGATGCCCTCGATGTCGTGGGTGACCGCCGGGTTGATCGTCGACGGTGGCGGGATGGGGAGCTGGCAGACGCGCGCGAGGGTGTCGTGCTCGTTGGCGCCGAGGAACAGCGGCCGCCCGGTCAACATCTCGTGCGCGACGACGCCGAGCGAGAACAGATCCGCCCTCGGATCCGGCACCATCCCGAGCAGGATCTCCGGCGCGACGTACGACGGGTTCGCCTGGAGCGCCATGCTCGCGATCAGCCGTGCCGCGCCCTGCTGCCCGACCAGGATGTAGCCGGGCGAGACATCGCGATGCAGCATGTACGTCGGGTTGCCGTTCGCATCCCGGAGGTTGTGCGCGTAGTCGAGCGCATCACAGATCTGCCGCAGGATTGCCAGCGTCAGCGGCACGGGGATGGGCTCTCCCAGCTGTTGCTGCTGGAACAGGAGCTCCCCGAGGGTTTTCTCGAACGGCGCGACCAGAGCCTGCATCCTACTTCGGAGCAGGCCTAAAGGCTTAGTTTCACATCGCTGTCAGGCCGCCATCGACCGCGATCTCGGCACCCGTCACGAACCGGGACTCGTCGCTCGCCAGGTAGACCACGAGCTGCGCCACGTCCTCGACCTGACCCATCCGGCCGAGCGGGGCGGCGCGCTCGAAGGCCTTGCGGGTCTTCTCGGGGTCGGGGGACTTCGTGATCACGTCGTCGCACATCGGGGTGTCGATGAACGACGGGTGAATCGAGTTGCAGCGGATGTTGTAGCCCTTGCGGGCCGCGTGGAGCGCGACCGACTTGGTGAGCAAGCGCACCGCGCCCTTGCTCGCGCAGTAGGCGGGTGCATCGCTGACGCCGATCAGGCCGGCGACGGAAGACAGGTTGATGATCGAGCCTCCGCCGGTGCTCTTCATCGCCAGGATGGCGGCGCGGCAGCCGAGGAACGTGCCCTCGCTGTTGACCGCGTTGACCCTGCGATAGTCGGCGAGGGACGTCCGCTCGATGTCATCGAACACCGCGATACCCGCGGCGTTGACCAGCACGTCGAGGCGACCGAACCGCGTGATGACCTCGGCGACCACGCGCTGCCAACCCTGTTCGTCGGTGACGTCGAGTGCGAAGAACTCGTGGCGACCGCCGAGCTCGGCGACGATCGATGCGCCACCCACTTCATCGCGATCCGCGATCGCGACCACGGCGCCTTCCGCCGCGAGCCGCTTCGCTGTGCCACGTCCGATACCGGAGGCGCCGCCGGTGACCAGCGCGATCTTGCCGTCGAGTCGATGCATGGCGGCATTATGCGTGCACGCGCGTCGCGGGGCATGCGCAGGCGCGGAGTAAGCTGCCTTCGTGGCAGCGGAGTGGAGCCCACCCGAGACGCTCGACGAGTATCACCTCGTCCGGCTGCTCGGTCGCGGTGCGATGGGCGCGGTCTACCTCGCGCACGACAAGCTCCTCGATCGCGCCGTCGCGGTGAAGTTCGTCCCCGGCGCGACCGACCCCGTGGTCCGGGCGCGGGTGTTCGAGGAGGCGCGCGCGATCGCCCGCCTGCAGCACCCGAACGTCGTCGCGATCTATCGCGTCGCCGAGGTCGCGGGACATCCCTATCTGGTCAGCGAGTACGTCCGCGGCAAGCCGCTCGATCAGGTCCCGCGCCCGGTCGCGTGGAGAGAGCTGCTGCCGCTCGCGATCGATCTCGCGCGCGGGCTCGCCGCCGCCCATCGCAGCGGCGTGCTGCATCGCGACGTCAAGCCGGCGAACGCGATCGTCACCGAGGAGGGCCGCGGCAAGCTGCTCGATTTCGGCCTCGCCCGCGTGCTCGATGGCGACGAGCCGCTGGCCTTACCTTCTTCGAAGCCGTACGAGGCGTCGCGCTCGAGTGACAAGCACCTGGCCGCGATCGACGCGACGATGTCCTCGATCGGGATCGAACGTCCGATCGCGAGCGGCTCGACGCAGAGCTCCGGAGACTCGTTCGATGCGGACGCATCGGATCGATCGGATCGATCGATCGAGCTCGGCGGCGCCGGACCGCGAGCCGCCGGCACGCCGCTCTACATGTCACCCGAGCTGTGGCGCGGCGAGCCGGCGACGCGGCGCACCGACCTTTACGCGTTCGGCATCATGCTGTACGAGCTGCTCTCAGGCACCGCACCTCACCGCGGGATCGCGATGGCGGAGCTCGGCGATGCCGTCCAGCACCGGATCGTGCCGCGGCTGCTGGAGGTGAGGCAGGACGTCGCGCCTCCGCTCGCGGCGATCGTGGATCGGTTGATCCAGCGCGATGCCGCCGCACGGTTCGCCTCCGCCGACGAGCTGGTGCTCGCGCTCGAGGAGTGCGACGCGCCGAAGCCGGTGGTGCCCGACGGCAATCCGTATCGCGGCCTCGCGGCCTTCGAAGCGACCCACGGTGCGCTGTTCTTCGGACGCCGCGGCGAGGTGCGCGAGCTCGTCGATCTCGTGCTGCAAAGGCCGCTGGTCGTCGTCGGTGGGGACTCGGGCACGGGCAAGTCCTCGCTGTGCCGCGCGGGGGTGCTGCCGTGGCTCGTCGAGCACGGCGGGTGGGAGCGCGTCGACCTGGTGCCCGGCCGGCATCCGGTGAAGTCGCTGGCGATCGCCCTCGCGAGCTGGTGTGGGCTCGGTGTGGATCGCGTCGAACAGCTGATCTCCGACGGAGGCGAGGCGATCGCGCGCGAGGTTCGCAAGGCGGCGAGTGGCAAGCGGCTGCTCGTGTTCGTCGATCAACTGGAGGAGCTGCTCACCCTCGCAACCCCTGGCCAGGCGCGGCTCGCCGCGGCGGCGCTGGCGAACCTCGGCGAGCATGCGATGACGGTGCGCGTGCTGGCGACGGCGCGCTCGGACTTCTTGAGCCGCCTCGCGACCCTTCCCGGGTTGCGCGAGGAGATGAGCCGCGCGCTGTACTTCCTGTTGCCGCTCACCGCCGAGCGCATTCGCGAGGTCATCGTGCGGCCCGCGCAGGCGAAGGGCGTGACGTTCGAGAGCGAGGCCCTGGTCGACAAGCTCGTCGAGCAGACCGGTGCCGCGGCCGGTGGCTTGCCGCTCCTCCAGTTCACGCTCGCCGAGCTGTGGGATGCGCGGGTGGGGCACGTGATCCGCGAGGACGCGCTCGCCACGGTGGGCGGCGTCGAGGGTGCGCTCGCGCGCCATGCGGATCGGGTGCTCGCGGGGCTCGAGGCCGGCGCGCGCGATGCGACCCGCCGGTTGCTGCTGCGCCTGGTCACCGCCGACAGCACACAGGCGCGGCACACCGGCGCGGAGTTGCTCGGTGAGCAAGCGCTGCGCAACGAGCGCGGGGCGCTCGAAGCCCTGGTGCGTGGCCGGATCGTCGTCGCGAACGACGAGGCGTACGAGATCGCCCACGAGGCACTGCTGACCAGCTGGTCCACGCTGCAGGACTGGCGGCGGCAGAGCGTGGCGGATCACGCGGTGCGGGTGCGCGTCGAGCATGCGGCGGCGGCGTGGCAGCGCATGGGCCGCCCGCGCGATCTGTTGTGGGCCCGCCGGCAGGTTCGCGAGGCAGACCTGCTCGAGCGCGAGGCGCTGGCTCCGCGCGAAGCCGCGTTCCTGGTGGCATCGCGCAGCGCGCTCGCACGCAAGCGCGTGTTGACCGTCGCGGTGACGGTCGCGGTGATCGCGGCGAGCGCGGTGATCGTCGTCCTGATCCGCTCGCGTGCGCGCGCGCAGCTCGAGAGCGTGATCGCCGAGCACGTACACACCTCGAACGCGGCGTTCACCGAGGCCCGCGAGCTCGGCAGCCGCCGCGATGCCGCGCGCGATCGCGCGTTCGGTTTGTTCGATCGAGGTCACTGGCCCGAGGCCGAAGCCGCATGGGCCGACGCGCAGGCGCTGCGCGAGGGCGAAGCATCGAAGTTTCGCGCCGCGTCGAGAGATCTCGAGAATGCGCTCTCGCTGGATCCCACGCGTGCCACCTCGCGGGCGATGATCGCCGAGCTGCTCGCCGCTCGTCTCCAGCGCGCCGAACGCGATCGCGACGCCAACGCGATCGACGAGCTGTCGGGTCGGCTCGTCGCCTACGACGACGAAGGGGCATATCGCACCACCCTCGGCGCCGAAGCGAAGCTCGAGCTCGCGATCACGCCGGCAACTGCGGTGGTGACGATCGAGCGCGGGAGGTCTCGCGAGCGACTCGGCCGGATGGGAGAACTCTCGCTCGAGCCCGGTAGTGTGGTGCTCGTCGCCGAGGCGGCGGGCCGGATCCCGGTGCGGATGCCCCTGGTGCTCCGGCGTGGCGCGATCGCGCACGCGACGTTCACGCTGCCCGCGAGCGCACCGAGCGGCATGGTCTACGTCCCGGCCGGCTCGTTCTTGTTCGGCAGCGACGATGGCGACGATCTGCGTCGCGGGTTCTTGAACGCGGCGCCGCTTCACGAGGTCGTGACACCCGCGTACTGGATCGCGCGCCACGAGGTCACGTTCGCGGACTGGATCGCGTACCTCGACGAGCTGGCGCCCGACGAGCGCAAGCGCCGGATCCCGAGCTCGATCACCACGCAGAACGCGCTCGAGCTCGTCGAGCTGGGGCCGAAGAAGTGGCGGCTCGAGCTGACACCGACGACGAAGAAGTACAGCGTCGAGACCGGGCAGCGCCTGGTCTACGAGAAGCGGGCGACTCGCCGCGATCAGGACTGGTTGAAGTTTCCGGTCACCGCGATCTCGTTCGACGATGCGCTCGCCTACGCGACCTGGCTCGCCAAGACCGGGCGCATCCCGGGTGCGCGCCTGTGCGACGAATACGAATGGGAGCGCGCCGGCCGTGGCGCGGATGGCCGGACGTTCCCGTCGGGGTCGACCCTCGCTCCCGATGACGCGAACATCGACGTCACCTATGGTCGCGAGCCGCTCTCGTTCGGTCCCGACGAGGTCGGGTCGCATGAGGGGTCGCGCAGCGGGTTCGGCGTCGACGATCTGGCGGGCAACGTCTGGGAGTGGACTCGCTCGGTCGCGATCCCGGGCACCCCCGTGTACCGAGGAGGCGGCTGGTACAACGCCGCGCTCAGCTCCCGCAGCGTCAATCGCGAGCCGGGCGAACCGACGCAGCGCAACGTGTTGATCGGGATCAGGCTGTGCGCGAGTGTCATACCCGACTAATACCCGACTAACGGTGTGCTCACGGTTAGGCGGTGATCACGGTCGCCGCGAGGGTGAGATGATGCTGTCGATGCGAGCAGTCCTGGGTCTGGTGGCATTGGCCGCGTGTGCGGTTCCTGCCGACGACGAAACGAACATCGACAGCGTCGAGCAGCAGGGCGTCAACATGCAGGGCGTCAACATGCAGGGGTTCTCGCTCGACGGCATCTCGTTGAAAGGCGACCTCCACAACGCGCGTGTCGAACGCGGCGAGCTGGTGGCCGAGCGTGGCGCGACCACCGTGCGGGGTGTGGCTCTCGCGGGTGCGAAGCTGTTCGCCCAGGTGATCGACGCCGAGGGCACGACGCACGCACTCCAGTATCGGATCGCGTCGGTGGCCTCCGAATCCGCCGCGTACGACCCGACCGGGACGGGCGGCACGTTCCTCTACACGATCGAGCAGAACATCGGCGGCAGCTGGGAGCCGGCCTGCGCCGCCGACCCGGATGGTCGCCGCGTCGCGATTCCCGTCGCGGCGGTGTTCGATCTCACCGGTGCGCGCGTCGAGATGCCCGGGCTGTTCACGTTCGCGTGCACCACGGGTGTGATCGCGAAGTGCTACCGCTGGGGCTACAAGCCGTGGCTCGGTGGCTACGGCGGCGCGGACTTCTCCGACCTGCACTGGGCGTGCACACGGATGGCCCGCGCCGACTACTGCGGTGACGGCACGCCCCACACGCGCAACGGCACGTCGATCAATAACTGGGATCGGTTGCCGTACCCGGGCCCGATCCAGAAGCATGGCCTCCTGTCGCCGCTCGGCATGCTGTTCGAAGCAGGCTGGAACACCGGCGGCGCCGTCTGCGTGAGTCGCGCGCGCTGGCTGCTCGATGACGGGCTCCAGCTCGCGAACCT
>JANNBP010000431.1:0-38248 GCA_031385555.1 Deltaproteobacteria bacterium
AGGTTCGAGGTCGTGTCGACCACGCGGAGGCGCAGCGTCTTCGCCTCCTTCGAGTCGTTGACCTTGACCTTGACCTTGCCGTTCGCGTCGGCGATCACGCCGCCACCGCTGACGTACATCGCGCCGCTCGTGAAGTCGACGATCAGGAAGACCACGCCGGGGACGACGAAGACCAGGAGCCACAAACAGTCGAGCACCAGCGTGGTACCGGAGATCGTGCCGCCGTGGCGACCGCGCCGTTCGGGATGGAGGACGTAGCCGCAGCCGAGCGAGCTGGACGTGACACCGAGCAGGGCCGTGAACGCAACGGATCGCAGGAGCGGACTCTTCATGATCCAGGACTCAGCAAAACCAGGGCCGATGCGTCCTGGCTGCGGGGCACGAGGTGACAAGCACTTCGGCGGGGGTAGCGAGCGCCAGGGCTCACCCGAGCGGTCAGAACTCGAAGTCGAAGCCGCCGAACCAGGTGTTGTCGCCGACCGAGAGCTTCTTGTCGCTCCCGAAGCCATTGACCACCGCGGCCATCAGCTCGACGTAGAACCCGGCGTGGTAGATGCCGCTCGTCCTCATCGAGCGAGCGGCGTCGCGATCGATGCGCTCCGCGCGGATCGAGAGGCCGAGCGTGCCCTGAAAGCCCAGCGTGCCGCCATAGGCCTTGTTGCCTTCGCAGTCGCTGTCCATCGTGCCATCGGTGCAGATCTTCGAGAGCGATCCGCTCGGGCCCTTCATCCACCACACGTAGTAGGCGAGGCCGCCGCGCAGGTACGGCACCACCGGGATGCCCCACAGATCATCGAGCTGGGTCGCGCGATAGCTCGCGGTCAGCGCGAACGGGATCATCCGGAACTTGTTGCCGCTCGCGCGCGTACGGAGCCGCGTCGGGTCGTCGGCCGTGGTGTCGTCGCGATACGCGAACGCGCTCTTCTGCATGTAGCCGAGCGTGCCGCCGACGGCGAACTGGCCGGAGCCCGACCACAGCACACGCTCGACATCGAGCATCGGCAGGAACTGATAGACGTGCTTGTCGTGCGCCTCGAAGGTGCCGTCGTTGTTGTCGTCGGTGTAGAAGTTGCCGAACATCGCGGCATACGGGCCGAGGCCGGTGGTCGCGTTGACGCCGAGCTGCTTGTCGATCGCCGGCGTGTACGGGCCGAGCTTGATGCCGACGTGCCACTTGACGTGGTCCTCGTAGATGCCGGCGCCGCTCTCGGTGGTGTTCGCCGGATCTTCCCAGTACGGCTGGAAGTCATCGGCGCGCGCGACCCCAGGCATCGCGAACAGCCCGCCGACCAGCGCGAGACTCGCGAGCTTCTTGCGCCGGCGGAGTAGCCACACCAGCGCGAACGGAACGAGCAGCCCGGGCAGCGCGTCGCCGCCGCCCGTCGAGCAGAAGCCGCCTTCGATCTTGCCGCCGCGATCGTGGATGTCTTCCCAGAAATCGGTGACCGGCTGCGGGATCACCGTGCGGCTGAAGAACGTGCCGGTGGGGTTGCCGTAGAAGTCGACGGCGATCAGCGCGACCGTGTACTCCGCGCCGTTCGTCAGCCCGGAGATCGTCAGGCTCGTCGCGGTGCCGGACTCCTGCGTGCCGCAGATGAACGCCTTGTTGAGGTTGATGAACTCGGTAGGCGCGGCGGTGACCTCGGTGCCGTCACCGTCGAGCGTGGTGATCGTCAGCGTCTGCGGATCCGGAATTCCGCAGACGTCCGCGGTGGTCGAGTACAGCGGCGTGCCACCGTCGCCGACGGCGGCACCGCTCGCGTCCATGCAGAACGCCTGGAACGCGAAGAGGTCGGCCGCGTTGGCGTCGGGGATCGCCCACGACAGCTCGATCGAGCCTTCGCCGCCGGTCGCCGTGAGGTTATCCGGAAGCGGAGGCGGCCTGGTGTCGTAGCCCGCGACATCCGTGAACAGATCGAGGTCGATCCCCTGCGAGTCGTAGTAGTCGAGGTCGCCGTTCTGATCGGTATCGACGGCGATCCACACGAAGGCGTTGCCACCGTTCGCCTGGTTGCACGGCATGCCCTGCTGATCCGGACGCGCGTTGATCAGGTCGTAGAGCGGGACCGAGATGAACGTCTCGGTCAGCGCGATCGTGTTGATGTCGGCGAGCCCGGCACCGGCGATCTCGTGGCAGTTCATGTCGAACAGAATGTCGTTGTTGCACTCGGAGCCGGCCAGCACCACGGCGGGGAGCCCGTCGGTGGTGGTGCCGGTGAGCCCGAGCTCGAAGTAGAGGCTGGTATCGACGACGTCGGGCGCCTCTTTGCCGCACGTGCACGCCGCGAGGTTGAGGTGTTTGCGAAACTGCTCGGAGTCCTCCGGATCCGCGGTGGACTCGTCGGGCGAGAAGTTCGGTGCGATCTGGAGGCGGGGCCACGAGATCGTCGCGTTGGGGAGGGTTCCCTCGACGATCTCCGCACTCGCCGTCCCGACCGCGGTGCACACGAGCCCGAAGGCAATCAACGAACGAAGCATGGGCGGCGTCATGTTTTGCAAGGGCGGGGCCGGTGGGGACGCGAGCGTCCTCGTCGACAACCGTCGATATCACGCGGGGATACGTGCATCAACAATCCGGCCAGTCGCCTGAGACTCCACGCACGGATGCCATTCTGGCAACCCCGCGCGATCAGCGGGCCTTCTTGGCCTTCGCGACGTCTTTGAGGGTCTGCTTGATCTCGCGGCCGAGCACCGCGGCCTGGGCCTCGATCGCGGGATCTCTCCGACCGCCCCACTCGGCGGCGTAGTAGAGCTCGATCAAGTCGACGACCGGCTTCTGCGCGGGGTGTCCGACCAGCGTGCCGGCCAGCTCGCGTGGCGTGGTCCCGGCGCTGCGGGCGAACCCGGCCTTGGTGAGCTGCTTGGCGACGCCGTCGTAGATCTCGGCGACGGATGTGCGCTTGCGATTCGATCGGGCGACCCGCAGCTCGGGTGGCAGCTTGGCCCTGGTACGGCGGCGCCTGCGCACGAGCAGGGCGATCAACCCGACCCCGAGCGGCGTGCTGATCGGCCAGAACTCGACCGCCAGATCGGTGAGCCAGAGCACCCCATCCTTGACGAAGATCGCGGCGGTCTTGACCGCGCGCCCGACCGACTTGAACAGCGAGAGCTGCGAGACCAGGTCGTACTCGATCACCCACTTGGTCCACTGGAACCGCAGCGTGTCGAGGAACCGCGACATCTTCGCGCGCCAGCCGGTGTCACCGCGGCCGAGCAGATCGTCGGAGTTGCCGGGTGGGGTCGGATCGAACGTCACCCACGTGCCCTCGCCGCGGACGCCGGGGAAGAACACCTCGTCCCACGAGTGCGCGTCGCCGGCGCGCACCGCGATGTAGCTCTGGTACTCGTTCCACTCGCCGCCGAGGAAGCCGTTGACCTGACGGACCGGGATGTCGACGGAGCGCGCGAGGATCGCGAACGCCGACGCGAAGTACTCGCAGTGGCCCTGCTTGCGATCGAACAAGAAGAAGTCGACCTGCTCTTGATCGGAGTCCGCGAGCTCGAGCGTGTACGTCAGGTTGGTCGCGAGCCACTGCTTGATCGCGAGGGCCTTGTCGTAGCTCGTGCGGGCGTTCGCCTCGGTGACGATCTGCTTCGCGAGATCGCGCGTGCGCTGCGTGATCTCCTTCGGGAGCTGGAGATAGACCCGGAAGCCATCGGGGAGCTTGTCGGTGGCGCGGCGCAGCTCGTCGGGGCCCGGCGAGCGCAACTCCGAATAGACGGTGTAGTGCAGCGTGGTGCCGTGCTCGAGGCGAACCTCGTCGTTCTTCTCCGTCACGTTGCGCCGTCGGATCGCGTGCGCGTACTCGACGATCCGCGGGTTCGAAGCCCCGAACAGCACGTTCGAGTCGAGGGGCTCGAGCCAGATCTCTTGCTTCACCGTGCTGGCGGCGAGGCGCTCGATCTCGACCACGGGGAGCTGAGGACCGGACCACAGCAGCACCCGGCGATCACGGGTCGGGGCGACGGTGGTCTGCCCCGGCTCGAGGGTCTGGTTCGTCTGCGGCGCGCTGTCGCTGCGCGACCACTGACCGCTCTCGTACTTGTCGAACGCGACGCCGCGCCAGTGTAGCTCCGGGGCTTCGCGCGCGCCGTATCTGGGGTCGATCTCGACGCGCATCACCACGGTCGAGTCCTTCTTGATCACGCCGTGCCCGCCGAGCTTGACGCCATCGGAGAACCCCGCGAGCGTCAGCCCACCGCGGCTCTTGAGGAAGAACCCGATACCGACGCGGGGGAGCGCGAGGAACACGATCGCCGCCCCGAGGAACACACCGAACGACAGCAGGCCCGTGCCGAGGAAGAAGCGGCCACCCACGATCCGTCGCGAGTCGAGGATCCGGCGGACCTCGACGCGCTCGCTCGCGCGATCCGCGGCGTGCTTGACGAGCAGGTTGTCCTCCATCTCGCGGCGGAGGTGGAACAGCGTCAGCGCCCACGTGACTGTGATGACGAAGCCGAAGAAGAACAGGCCGTACGTCAGGTCGGGGTTGAGCACCGAGCCGGCGACCAGCATGAGGAACGACAGCAGGTAGATCTGCTGCCAGTCGCGCGCGGCCTTGCGATTGAACGCCTTGACGATCGTCAGCCAGATCAAGAACTCGGCGCCGACGTAGAGGAAGTCGAGCGTGACGATCGCGGACAGCACGCAGTACGCGAACACGAACACGGACAGCACGGTCCACACCCAGCCCCAGCGCTCGAGCTTGATCCGCGGCGCTTCCCACCACCACGAGATCAGGAACGCGATCATGCCGCCGTAGCTGATCGCCGGCGACAGCTGACCGCCGCCGATCAGGGCGAAGTAGCAGAACATGACGACGAGGTACGTCGACACCTTGTGGGCGACCGCGAACCTCATCCGGCAAGCACCCGGGCTCGTCTCCGTGCACGTGCTGCGGGGGCATGCTCGGCACCAGCCCGATCGGAAGCCTGCGGCGCGAGCGCAGAGTTCCGGATCACGCGTGCGCCTGCCACGACGTCTCGTTCCGTTCGCGGCGCGATCCCGGAACCAGCCTTCCGGATCGCCCGTGGAGGGATGTCGGAGCGCAACGAAGGTCCGTCCTCAGCGCGAACCCGTGTTCGTTCACTCGTACGCGTCGAGCTCATACGTCCATCACCGTGGTCGCCGACGGGCGATTGTTCGACGGCACCGCCTTCGCGATCACCAGCACGCTCTCGACGCGCGCGGGGATCGGCGCGAACGCGTCCTCCTCGGCCGCGTACGGCAACAGCGCGAGCGCACGCAGCAGCTTCGCCTCGTGCATCCGGCCGACGCCCGCCGGGACGTGCAACCCCCGCGCACACAGCTCGACGGTCCAGCCGACCTCGAGGTAGCTCGCTGCCAGGCTCGCGGCGACGCTGATCGCGCGCTCGACCCCAGTGACCTGCGCCTCGAGATCCGGCGTCAGTGCGTTGTCGGTGACGGCCTCGCGGACGTGCTTCGGCAACGCGTTGTCGACGCCGATCACCACCCGGCGCGCGAGCTCGTCCTCGTACTCGCGCACCAGCAAGCGGCCGGTGCGCGCGGACGAGCGCCAGTGCACGTCGCGTCGATCGTCACCGACGCGGCGCTCGCGAAGCCCGAAGAACTCGCCGCGGCGACCGAGCCGATTCGCGACCAGATCGCCGGTGCTCGTCGACTTCGGGGAGGGGCGAGGCACCGTGACGCGCGCCGGATAGACCAACACCTCGAGGGGCGCGTCGAGGTCGCGCGACTTGCGGAACAGCGCGAACGGGAACTTGGTGGCGAGCCGGTACCCGGACAGCTCGTAGAGGCCGCGCTTACCGAACGTGTGGCGATAGCTCGTGCGTTGCGACTTCGCGGCGGGGATCTTGAGGAAGTAGCAGCGCTTGTCGAGTGGCGTGCCGTTCATCAGATCCTCGACCTCGATCGAGAACGACGCGCGGTTCGGCTTCATGTTCTCGATCACGACCTCCATCAAAAACGGCTCGTTCGCGTAGACCCGGCTCGGCGGCCGGCGATCGACGGAGAGCTTCTTGAGGGTCAGCTCCGACAGGATGCCGCTCGCGATGATGAAGCTCAGCAACCAGCCGAGCAGGAGGTACAATAGATTATTGCCGGTGTTGATCGCGGCGAAGCCGACGCCGACGGAGAGCAACACGATGACGCGGCCCTCGCGCGTGAACCGCAGGCGGCGCGGTGGGCGCAGGCGTCGCCGGAGGCGAGACCAGAAGCTCATGTTCAGGTCGGGACGGCGACCCGGTTGACGATCTCGGTGATCACGCGCTCCGCATCGACGCGCGCGCGACCGAGCGAGTCGTGGACCTGGGAGAGCGTCACGCGGTGCGCGAGGCACGGCACGGCGAGGCTCTTGAGGTCGTCGGGGATCACGAAGTCGCGACCCGCGGCGAGGGCGGCGGCCTGCGCGGCGCGGTGCCACGCGAGCGCCCCACGCGTCGAGACGCCGATCGAGATCGCTGCATGGCGCCGCGACTCCTCGACGATGTTCATCGCGTAGTCGGTGAGGGCATCCTCGACGCGGATCGTCTCGACGCTATTCTGGAGGACGCGCACGGTCTCGAGATCGATCACCGGCGACAGCTTCGCGACCGGATCACCACCGGTGCGGTCGCGCAGCAGCTCGCGCTCCACGGCCTTCGCCGGATAGCCGATCGAGATCCGGAGGAGGAAGCGATCCATCTGCGACTCGGGTAGCGGATACGTACCGTAGTGCTCGGCCGGGTTCTGGGTGGCGATCACCATGAACGGCGACTCGAGCGCGTGCGTGGTGTCGTCGACGGAGACGTGGCCCTCGCTCATCGCCTCGAGCAGCGCCGACTGGGTGCGCGGCGTGGTCCGGTTGATCTCGTCGGCGAGGATGAAGTGCCCGAAGATCGGCCCGCGCTTGAGCTCGAACACCTTGCCGCTCTGGTCGTAGATCGAGACGCCGACGATGTCGGACGGCAGCAGATCCGACGTGAACTGGATGCGGCGGAACGTGCCCCCGAGCGAGGCGGCGAGGGCGCGCGCGAGCGTGGTCTTGCCGACGCCGGGGATGTCCTCGATCAGGAGGTGACCGCGCGCGAGCAACGCGACGACGGAGGCCCGGATCGCCTCCGGCTTGCCCTTGACGACCGTCGCGACGGCGTCCTCGAGCTTGCGCACTGCACCGATGTCGGTCGACGAGATCGGAGCTGGCGCCACCACGAGCGTCGAGTATAGCCGCAAAACCCCAGAGGCTGCCGAAACGACGACGGGGACCCGACTAGGATCCCCGTCCGTACCTCGTTCTGCTCGGAACAGCCGTCCCGAACCCTGTGCTCAGTCGCTGCGCAGCGCCATGAGCAGGCGCAGCACGTACCAGAACAGCGTCACCACGGTCGAGAACAGCATCATGGCGGCGGCCACGTACATGGTGGGTGGGAAGTCCCGCATCACACTGCTCGTCTGGTAGAGGATGTAGCCCGCCATCAGGAAGATCATGAAGCCGGCGAACAGCCCGCCGAGCGAGAACCCGAAGATGATCGCCGCGATGATGATGCCGATCGCGGCCATCGAGCCGATCGCCAGGATCCCGCGCATGAAGGAGAAGTCCTTCTTCGAGATGAACACCGTCGCCGTCAGGCCGATGAAGATCGCCAGCGTGATGACGATCGCCTGGGTCAGGATCTCGACCGCCGCACCGTTCATCACGGGGACCATGTGACCCGCGCGGATCATCGCGGCCTGGTCCGCGGTGTAGTGGCTGAACTTCAGCATCAAGATCCAGAACAGCGGCTGGAACAAGAAGGCGTAGGCGCCGATGCCGAGCGCGAGGCCACCGTACTGGACGCCGCGCGAGGTGTTGTGCTGGACCATCCAGTTCGCGACGAACAGCGCGCCCATCATGAGCACCATCATGCCCAGCATGCCGAACATGCTGCCGCCGAACATCGTGGCGAACTTCCAGCTCACCTCGGGGGCGAACTTCAGCAGGCCACCGCAGATGCCCGCGAAGGCGAGCAAGGCGAAGCCGAGGTGCGCGTACGTCTTGCGCAGGAACGTGACGCGGTCACTGACGCCGAGTGTGGCGACGGCACCCTCGATCGGACGGCGATTCTGAGCTTGTGCAAATGCCATGATGTCTCCTGGTGACTCCGGGCTCCTGGGTAGTTCGTTTGTAGCACGACCTACCTGTGCGCAACACCGCAGCGATGCGCGCGACCTCGACGCACGACCGCTCGATCCGCCCATTTGACCGGGGCCCCGAGGCTCGGCTCCGACAGCGAGTCGCACACGAGCCTCACGGGATGGGTCAGCAAGGCCGTGTCGTCCTCGCCCCACGGGACCACCCAGCCGGCGTCGCGCCCGGTGCGCAGCTCGCGGTGCTCGAGCGCGAGCGGTGCCGCGACCTGGTTGGAGATCTCGATCGCGAGCTCGCCTCGGCCACGCGAGACCACCCGCGTCTCGTCGACCACCACGTGCTGGCGCCGCACCTCGTACCGGACGTAGCGGCGCGCCGCCCACGCCGGACCGCGCGCCTCGAGGTCACACGCGATCGCCCACCAGCACCGGGTGCCGTCGCGCGTCACCGCGATCCGCCACAGCACCTCGGGATAGCTCCACGAGATCAGCGGGACGCCCGCGATCCGGAGGCGCTCGACGTGAAACGCGAACAGCGAGATCCGGCCACCGTCGTGCGCGAGGCCGGCGGGTAGGGTGACCTTCGTGGCGTCGAACGTGCCCGCGATCTCGATCGTGACGCGCTCGGTGCCGGTGAACCGGTAGGCGCTCACACGAGCCTCGCGATCACCCAGAGCAGGGCGATCGAGACGGCGAGCGTGGGGATCGTCAGCAGCACGCCGACGCGCACGAACATCGCCACGCTCACCGCGACGCCGTGCTTGCGGAGCAGGTCGTACCAGAGCAGCGAGGCGAGCGAGCCGATCGGCAACAGCCGCGGGCCGAGGTCCCCACCGATCAGCGCCGCGAACGCGTGGCTCTCGCCCCCACCGATCCGGTCGAGCGCGATCGCGTTGAGCACCGACATCGGGTGGTTGTTGAGCAGCGCCGAGCCGAGCGCCGAGGTCACGCCGATCGTCGCCAGCGGCGCGTCGTTCTGGTAGAGCGCGGTCAGCCACTCGACCACGCCCACGCGATCGAGCGCGGTGGCGAGCACGAACACGCCGACCAGGAACGGGAAGATCGGCCACGCGATGCCGCCCGCGAGCTGGCGCAGCGAGTGCCCGGCCTGCAGGCTGACCGCGACGCAGACCGCTCCTCCGACGGCCGCGATCGGCCACAGCTCGATGCCGACGTACGACATCACCGGGTAGGCGACGAGGACGATCAGTACCGTCGCGAGCACGTGCTTCGCCCCGCGCTGCAGCGGTGGCGTCTCGGGCCACGCACCGAGCGCGGGAGACTGGTCCGACAACGCCTCGCGAAACACGAACGCGAGCACCGCGTACGCGACCACCCAGCCCGCGATCGCGATCGGGATCATCGTGATCGAGTACCGGTTGAAGCCGATGCCGACGTGATCCGCGAAGATCAGGTTCATCGGGTTCGAGATCACGAACGGCGCCACGCCGGCGCTCGCGAACACGGCGACGACGAACGGCACCGTGAACTTCGGATGGCGCTTCGGATACACGGTGCGCAGCAGCGCCAGCACCGTCGGTGTCATCAGCAGGATCGCCGCATCGTTCGACAACACCGCGGCGACCAACGCCGACGCCACGAACGTCCAGCGAAACGCGTGCTTCACCGGGCCACGCGTGCGCGGCTCGATCAGCGAGGCGAGCCGCTCGAGCAACCCCATCCGCTCGGCCGCCGAGGTCATCGCCATGATCGACGTCAGCGTGACGTAGGCCTTCCACTGGGCATCGAGCGCGTCGACCACGTCACCCGGCAACGCCGCGCCTCCGAGCATCGCGACGGCCACCGCGGCGAGCGCCCCGAACGCGGGGCCCGCACCATGCGGGCGCCACGCCACCGCCACCACCAGCACGACGAGCGAGAGCGAGAGCGCGACAGCAGCGATCACGAGCCGCCACGATCGCACGACCTTCGTCGAACAGGGCCGTTACAGCTCCATTAAGGGTAAGCGGCGCTCGCAGGTTTGGTGGCGTACCTGCGCCGGGTTCAGCTGAGCGGCTTCTTCGCGACCAGGTCGACGCTCGTCACGGACTGCTCCTCGCGCGTGTAGTGCGCGAACATCGGGTGGACGCGAATCGCGTCGAGCCATCGCGCTCGATGACGAGCCCGGCCTCGCGCGCCATGCGATGGAGCTCCGGGGCGCGAAGCCGGTTTGGTAGTGGAAGTCGTTGTTCCACAGCCGCCACTCCTCCGCCCGCAGGCTACTACTGAACCGCTGAGCTTCGTTGGCCCCGAGCCAGGGCTAACGGCTGGCCTTGAGCTTCTTGATCTCGGAGATCAACTCGGGGACCGCCTTCTCCCACTCGGCGACCAGACCGTAGTCGGCGACCTGGAAGATCGGCTCGTCCTTGTTCTTGTTGATCGCGACGATCGTCTTGCTGCCCTTCATGCCCGCGAGGTGCTGGATGGCACCGGAGATCGCGACCGCGAAGTAGAGGTTCGGCGCGACGATCTTGCCGGTCTGACCGACCTGCCAGTCGGCGGGGACCATGCCGGCGTCGGTGGCCGCGCGCGACGCACCCATCGCGGCACCGAGCAGATCGGCGAGCTCCTCGAGGACCTTGAAGTTCTCGCCGGTCTTCATGCCGCGACCACCGGCGACGACGACCTTCGCGTCGCCGAGGTCTGGGCGATCGCTCTTCTGCGCGTCGAGCCGCTCGAACTTCGCACCGAGCGCGTTCAGCTCGCCCGCGGCCGCGGCCGTCACGGTGCCCGCGGCGCCGAGCTCGGCCGCCGGCTCGAACTCCGACTGGCGCGGTGTCACGCAGATGATCGGCGTGGCGATCTCGACCGTGGAGTACGCGTTGCCGGCGAGGATCGGCCGAACGAACGTGGTGGCACCCGTCGTCTTCGCCACATCCGAGGCCATGCCGGCATCGAGCAGCGCCGCGACGCGTGGGAGCAGATCCTTGCCGACCGCGGTGGCGGTGGCGGTGACGACCGTGGCGTTGTTCGCCTTGGCTTCGCGCGCGACGATCGGCGCGTAGGTCTCGGCGAGGTAGTGCGCGAGGCCGCCGTCGTCGACGGTGATCACCTTCGGCGCGTACTTCGCGGCGGCCACGCCGGCAGCGGCCGCGCCGGCACCGATCAGGAGGACGATCACTTCGCCACCGTGGTGGGTGGCGGATTCGCGCGCGAACGCGATGTTGGAGAGCGCGCTGGAGCGCAGCGCATCGCCCTGGAATTCACAAACTGCGATTACGTTACCCATGGCGATCTCCTAGAGAGCCTTCGCTTCGTCGGCGAGCTTCTTGACGAGGGTGGGGACATCGGCGACGAACTGACCGGCCGCGCGCGGCGGCGGCAGGGTCACCGACAGCTCCTTGATGACGGGCTTCGGCTCGGCGCCGAAGTCGGCGAGCTTCTTGACGTCCATCGGTTTCTTCTTCGCGGCCATGATCCCCTTGAGGGACGGCAGGCGCGCGCCTTCGCCGGAGTAGGTGTGCGTCGCCGGCGTGACGCCGTTCTTCACCGAGTGCGACGCGACGATCCGGAGATCGACGGTGACCACCGCGGGGAGGGTGACGCTCTTGTACTCGACACCGCCATCGACCTCGCGGCCGACGAGCAGGGTCTTGTCGCCGGTCTTTTCGATCGACGCCGCGAACGTGGCCTGCGGCCAGCTCAGCTTGCCGGCCAGCATCTGACCGACCTGGTTGGCGTCGCCGTCGACGGCCTGCTTGCCCATGATGACGACGTCGGGCTTCTCGGCCTCGATCACGCCCTGGAGGACCTTGACGACGACCAGCGCGTCGATCTCTTCGTCCTTGATCACGACGTGGATCGCGCGATCCGCGCCCATCGCGAGACACGTGCGGATCTCCTTCGCGGCATCGTCGGGGCCAAGCGACACGACCACGATCTCGGAGCCGGGAAGCCGCGCGTTTTCAGCGCCGTTCTCCAGCAACCGCAGCGCGGTCTCGATGGCGTACTCGTCGAACGTATTGACGATCCAAGAAGCACCACCGAGGTCGATGTGGCCGTCTTTGATCTTCGCCTTCTGGGTCGGGTCGGGGACACGTTTTACGGGGACCAGGATCTTCACGGGGAGTCTTTCCTTTCTGAATCTCGCAGCTTCGCTGCTACGACCAGACCGTTGAACACGAGCGCCACTACCCAATCAGCGGCGCGGACGATATCGAACTTCTTCGGACGCGTACCGGGAGTGGTCGGTGAGATCGCCGACTGCTTGACCGGCTGTCTCGCGAGGACCCACGCGAGCGCGAGCTCGTCGAGCATGCCGAAGATCATGCGAGCCGCGACGTGCGCGGGGATCGAGTCATCGAGCTGACCCTTGTCCTGGCCGGCCGCGATGATCCCGCCGAGCGTCCGCAAGAAGTCCGCGAACTGCGGGTTCTCGTACTCCTTCATGAACTTGCTCGACTGACGGAGCTCGATCGTGAGGACCTCGGCGGCGGCGGGCTCGTCGTGGACGAGCTTGAGGTAGGCGCGAATGAAGGCGCGGAGCTGCTCGGCCGGCTTCGTTGCGGGCACGAGGGCGATCGAGTCGCGGAGCGCGGTGTTGACCTGCTCCATTCGCGACTCGAACAGCGAGATCAGCAGGTCATCCTTGCTCTTGAAGTAGAGGTAGATGGTGCCGTCGGCGACGCCGGCATCCTTCGCGATCTCGGAGACTCGCGACGCGAAGAACCCTCGCTTGGCGAACACGCGCTCGGCCGCCGACAGGATACGAACGCGCTTGTCGCTCCCCTTGTCGGTGGCTGAATGAACCGTCATTCAGTTGGATCGATACCGTCCATGACGCGGTTCGTCAAGCTGGCCATTGGTTGAAATCGCATCACACGTGCACTACAACCACGACGTGTCAACTGTACGGATCTCGAAGGCTTTCATCATGGCCTTGCTGGCGACACCACTGCTGATGGGCGGTGCGTGCGAGAAGAAACCAGACAAGCCGATCGACCCGGGGCTGATCAACGCGCTCGATCGCGGCTCGAGCGATGCGCAGACCGGCGTCGGCGTCGGCAAGCCCGTCGACACCACGCCGCTCAAGGACATCGAGGTCGGCAAGCTCGACAGCGACAAGCAGCAGACGTTCTACAAGCTGGTCGGCACGCTGAAGTCGCCGTGCGGTAAGAACGAGAGCCTGCGCAAGTCGTACACCGACGACACGTCGTGCAAGCGCGCGCCGTTCGCCGTGCGGTACGTGACCGCGATGCTCGAGGACGAGTTTCCCGAGGACAAGATCCGCGAGGACTACGTCGCGAAGTACGAGAAGCCGCGGCTGGTCAAGCTCGACGTCTCGAAGGCGCCGCGTGTCGGCACCGACGACGCTCCCGTGCAGATCGCCGAGTTCTTCGACTACGCGTGCCCGCACTGCAAAGAGTTCAAGCCGATCCTCGACACGGTCGTGCAGCAGTTCGATGGCAAGATCTCGGTGCACTACATGATGTTCCCGCTCGGCCACTGGCCCGAGAGCAGGAGCGCCGCGCAGGCCGCGCTGGCCGCGTCGCAGCAGGGCAAGTTCAAGGAGATGCACGCGCTGCTGTTCGCGAAGTCTCCCGCCCACAGCAAGCAGGACGTCATGGGCTACGCCGCGCAGCTCGGGCTCGACATCGCGAAGTTCGACGCGGCCTACACCGCGGCCGGCCCGCAGGTCGATACCGACAAGGTCCAGGGCAACACGGCGGGCGTCGACTCGACCCCGTCGATCTACTTCAACAACCGCAAGTTCGAAGGGCCGATCACCGTGAAGTACCTGGGACTTTGGATCGACGAAGAGCTGGCAGTGAATCGATAATCAGCCGATGCGTCTCACGACCATGCGCGGGCTCCTGGCGATCGCCTTTGTGTGCAGCTTCTCCACGGCACACGCCGACACCCTGAAGGTGGGCGAGAAGCTCGTCGACCTCGACATCGCGGTCGATGCCAGCAACAAGCCGTTCAAGCTGAGGTCGCTGAAGGGCAAGTGGGTGCTGATCACGGTCGGCGCCGAGTGGTGCAAGCCGTGCGCGAAGGAGCTGCCCGCGTGGGACAAGCTCGCCGGGATCTTGAAGGACAAGATCACGTTCGTCGCGGTCGCGGTCGACGACAACGTCAAGGACGGGCAGCGCTTCCATCAGAAGCTCAAGCTCAAGAACATGAAGCTGGTCTACCTGCCGGCCGATAAGTCGTCGGCGGCATCGCGCTACGGCTCGGACACCATGCCGTCGTCGTTCGTCGCCGACAGCAACCAGGTGATCAAGTTCCGCAAGGACGGCTTCAACGAGCGCGACCCGGACGGCGAGCTCAAGAAGATGCACGCGCAGCTCGACAAGCTGATCAAGTAGTCACTCGAGCAGCAGCAGCGGTGTGATGCGAGCGCCGTCGACCATCCAGTCGTCGCGCTCCTTGTGAATCTCGTGGGTGCTACCGGTCGCGAACTTCGCGGCGGTGGCTTCGTCGTGCACCGCGAACTTCAGGAGCTCGTCGCCGTACTGCAGCGAGACGACATACGTCGCCTTGCGCGTGTCGCGCTCTTTCTCTCCCTCGACACTCATCGCGGTCAGGGCCCCGCTCGGCCACTTCAGCGCGGCGACATCGGTGCCTTTCTCGACGGCGGTACGCTCGTGCGCCCACTCCCACGCACGCCACGAGAAGCCCTCGGCGTAGCGCGGCTCGGAGCGATACTTCGGCACCTGCCGCGAGCGCGACTCGGAGCGCGTCTTCGCGACCTGGCGGGTCTTCGAGACGCTGCAGTACTTGGTCGAGCAGCTCTGCCCACCGCCGCTGCAGACCTGGCGGCACGACGCGAAGCCGTTCTTCTTCGACGAGCACGACTGGCTGCACGTCTTCGGTCGCGACGTACACGTCTGCCCGCAGGACTCCTGCGCGGTGTAGTGCTCGGTGCGGTAGCCGTCGGGGACTTGCACCGTGTAGTGCTCGGTGTCGTAGTGGTCGAGCACCTGCTCGTGGTGGTGGACCTTCTGCCCGAGGCTGGTGACGTCCATCGCGGCGGACGGGAGGTTCTCCTTGAAGCCGTCGTGCTTCCGGATCGCATACCGCTCGACCTCGATCTGATGCTCCCACGCGACCGCCATCACCTTCGCGTCGTAGTCGCGCGGGCGATTCTTGTTCCACACCAGGATCACGATCAGGACGACGAGCCCGGCCGCGCCGCCGGCGATCCAGGTCGCGATCCTGCCATTGCGGGCCCACCAGTTGGCGATAGGAACTTGATCGACGACGTCGTCGGGAACCTCGGTCCCCGTGCCGATCGCCGCGCCGCATTGCCCGCAGCTGTGATCGGCGCGCTGCTGATCGCTGCCGCAGTACGCACAGCGCCAATCCGGCCCCGCCTTCGCCATCTTGACGAGATCCTCGTCGGTGACGCTGGCGGCGAGCTCCGGGTTCTCCGGCATCTCGTACTGCTCGCTCGCGTCCTTCGGATGGCCGCACTGCTGACAATCCTTGTGGCGGCCGAGGTTCTGGTGCTCGCAGGTGGAGCACTTCCAGGTCATCTCGATGTGGCGCTCCGCGCCATCTAGAAGCTGCTCTGCGCCGTCTTGGTCGGACATCCCCTGTGCCGATGATAAGACGAGAAAACGAGCGGGCTAACAATTTCTAGAATTCGACCGCGATCATGGCCGCGTTCACCGGCTGACCGGCGCGCTCGAGCGTCAGCGCCACGCGCGTCCCCACCGGCACGCCCCCGGGCATCAGCAGCTGCTTGCCGACGTCGGCCGTCAGCTCGGCGACGGGACGACCATCGATCGCGATGATCTTGTCGCCCTCGACGAGCCCGGCCTTGGCCGCCGGTGTGTCCTCCTTGACGTCGCCGACCATCAGCGCCTCGCCGGTCACCATCGGGAAGAAGCCGTACGTGCCCGACGCACCGTCGCGGGGTGGGACGATCTTCATCGTGCCGAGATCGATGCGCTGCCCGGCGACGGCGGTGTAGTCGCGCGTCGCGAGCCGATTCATCGTCGCGTCTTTCGGTGCGACGTGGACCTGCCCCTTACCCGCAGGAATCTTGTCGACGACGAACTTGCCGTTTGCGTCCGTCGTCGGGCCCTTGCCGCTCATCATGTCCATGAACTGCTTGCCGTCGACGCCGTCGCCGGTCGCGAACACGAGGAGGCCGGGCACCGGCTTGCCGGTCACCGTATCGACGACGGTGCCGGTGATCGTCGCGAACGCCTGGACGACGAGATCGAGCTTCGACGGTCCCGACGCCACGACGGTCTTGCCGGTCGCCGTCCCGGCGGCGGTGCTCGCCGAGCAGGTGTACTCGCCGGGCTGCAGCCGATCGATCTGATACGTGCCGTCGGCGTTGGTGAACCGCCGGTTGGTCGCGTCCGAGCCGAACCGTACGCCGCGCTCCTCGGGCCGACAGCTGACGTCGAACTCGGCGACCGGAGCGCCCGCGAGCGTGACGCGGCCACTGATCGAGCCGAGCGACTCGAGGACGAGCGTCACGGTCTCGCCGGTCTTGACGTTCGACTTGCTCGCGCGCGATGCGCCCTTGGGACCTTCGACGGAGACCGTGTACGAACCGCGCCGCAGGCGGGTGAACGAGAACGTGCCATCGGCGCCGGTCAACACCGGCTCCGACGGGCGCATGAACGACGCCATCATCTCTCTGCGACTGCCGGGCGGCGAGTCGGGGCGCAGCGATACCCACGCATCGACTGCGGGTGACTTGTCCGTGTTGAGCACGATGCCCTTGAGCACACCGTCTCGCGCCTCGACGGTGAGCGTCACGCCGGTGAGCTCCTGCGCCTTCGTCAGCTCGAAGCGCTGCGGCTTGTCCTTCGGCTCCACCTTGAAGGGGATCCTGCCGTGCTCGTCCTCGACGACGAGCCCGATCTTGCCGGGCTCGAGACCGACGATCTTGAACGATCCGTCGAGCCCGCTCAGCGCGCCGGCGTTGCCGCCGAAGCCGCCGCGAACCTGGAAGCCACCGCGACCCTTCTCGTCGTCGATGGCGTTGACCCGCACGCCGGCGACGACGGCGCCTTTCTCGTCGACGACCTTGCCCGCGATCGAGGCGCGGGGCTCGAGCTTGACGAGCAAGCCGGTCTGATCCGTCGCGGCGACCGTGATCTCGAGCTTGCCCTTGCGGCCATCGCTGGTGGTCGCGACCAGATCGAACGTGCCGGGCGGGGCGGCGCGCAGCGTGAACGTACCGGTGGCATCGGAGTCCCCGCGCACGATCAGCGCCTTCATCGCGCCGAACATGTTGCCGAAGCTCATCTTGCTCTCGTCGACCTCGAGACCGAGGGACGCCACCATCGGCGGATCGACCTTGCCCGACAGCACGACGCCGGTGTCGAGCTCGATCACGATGCCGGTGAGATCCTTGTCCACGATCTCGGCGGCCTTGCCGATGTCGGGCACCGAGCCCTCGCCGACCGCGAACAGCAGGTAGCTCGCCGGCTTGAGGCCGTGGATCTGGAACTCACCGGTGTCCTCGGTGGGATCGTCGGAGATGCCGAACGAGCCTTGCATCGAGAAGCAGCCGACCAGGATGCCGGCGATGCCCTGATCGGGCTTGCCGGCGCGCACCACGCGGCCGCTGATCGAGAACGCGCGATCGACGACGATCCGCACGCCCTCGAGCTGCTCGCCGACGCCGAGCTCGACGACGGTGGGCGACGCCGACGCATAGCCCTTCGCGACCGCCGTCAGCTTGATCGCGCCCGAGGGCAAGCTCGTCAGGGCGAACGCACCCTTGTCGTCCGACCGTCCAGCCGCACCTCCATCGCGCATCATCCGGCCGGTCTCGGCGGCGACGCGTGCGTCGGGCACGGGCTTGCCATCGCGCGTCACCACGATGCCGCGGATCGCCGCACCCGGCGCGAGCGTGAAATCGACGGCGACCGGCAGGCCGTGGAGCTCGACGTGCTTGCTCGCGCGCGTGTAGTCCTCGTGCGTGGCGGTCATCGCGAATTCGCCATCGCCGAGGTTCAGGGCGTACTTGCCGTCGGGTCCGGTGACGGCGACGAGCTCGGCGCGGCCACCGAAGGGAGACAGCGTGCTCTTCGTGGCCGTCACGCGTGCTCCCCCGATCGGGCCACCGCCGACATCGGTCACGGTGCCGCTCACCGTCGCGCCGCCCGCGGCGAGCGCGAGATCGACGACGGTGCGCTCGTTCGTGGCGACTGCGACGCGCAACTTGCTGCCGGGGATCAGCCCCGACGCGGTGGCCCCGACCGAGTAGCTGCCGGCGGCGATCGCCGGCACGTTCCACGCGCCCTTCGCATCCGTGGTCGCGAGGATCGAGGGTTCGTCGTCGGCGCTGCGGCGCCCGGGGATCGGGATCAACTGATCGCGCGAGACCGCGACGGTCGCACCGGGAACCGGCGAGCCATCCGCGACCCGCGTGACCTTGCCGCCGATCGACGCCGTGGTCGCGGTGCTCTTACCTCCGCGCGCACCCTTGTCGCCGCCGCTCGTCGACGGCTCGGCCCCGGGGTCATCGTTGCTACCAACGGCGGAGTCCTCGCCGTTGCCGCCGCGCAACTTCCACCCGAGCAAGATCGCCAGCAGGAGAGCGATTCCACCGATCACGAGCTGAGAGCGCCGCACGGCCCATCCTACTCCTTCGGCGTCGGGTCGCTCCGCGGTCGCACCACGTCGCAGCTCCGTGTCCACGTAAAACACCCCTGGACCGAGATCGGCTACGTTGGCGGCATGCGCTCATGGTTGTTCGTCGTGTTGCTTGGCTGCGGCGGCAAGGCTACTCACGGTGCGTCAAGATCACCCGTGGCGCTCGTGGGAGCGTGCGTCGAGCCCGTCGCCGATGCGACGAAGCGACTGGCCGAGCCCGACGGCCTCGCCGCCAGCGCGGCGCCCGATCTCGACGGTGACGGGACGCCAGACATCGCGGTGCCGGCCGGGATGGGTGTCATCACCCACACGTTCCTGTACGTCCAGCGTGGCGCGTGCGGCCACTTCGTTGGCGACGTCGGTGGGCCGCCGCAAGCGCGGGCCACACGCACACAGGGGATGTCCGACCTCGTCGTCCCCGAGGTGTCGAACTGTGAGGGCGCCCGCTGCGGCTGCGAGCCGGGCGAGCACCACTTCTTGTTCGATGGCACCACGTACAAGCTCGACGAGGCGCACTCGAAGCAGAGCGTCGAGAAGCCCTGCGCCGACTAGTACCAATGCCGCTCAGATAAGGACGTTGACGTTGACCTCGACCTCGTACCTCGACGTGAACCTGAACATCAACGCTACCTTGGACCGTGACCTTGTCGATCAGGGCATGTTCGCGAGCATCCGCAACGATGCCTTCGAGGAGTTCGATGCGCGTGTGTATGAGGTCTCGCTGACCAGTCATGACTCGCATCGTGTCCAATGCGGGCAGCAGCTTCCATCACTGAGCCACGCGCATGCTGGTCAAGGTCAACGTCCAAGGTGGCGTTGATGTTCAGGTTCAAGTCAACGTCGACGTTATCTGAGCGGCATTGGCGCTAGGTCCCGACCCCGACGCAGCCGCGCGGCCCTAGACCAGACGAAACTTGCTCGCGAGGATCCCGCGTAGCGTGTCCGACGCGTCGGGGCTCGCCCTCGCGGTGCCGTCTTTATCGAGCGTGATGTTGGCGAACGTCAGCTTGGCGACCGGCAGCCGGGGCCAGGCGGCGAGCACCGCGGTGACGAGTACGTCATCGTCACCGCCGCGCTCCATCAACGTGAGGTGCCGCGGTGCGCGCGCGAAGAACGTGGCCTCGTCGCGCGTGATGTAGTCGAGCAAGCGGTCCACGGTGGTCGTCTGGGTCTCGGTCTCGACATCGACGACGCGATCGAACGCCGGATTCGCGAGCGCCTCGATCACCTCGCGCGATACGAACTTCACCGCCGTCAACCGCCGCAGGTTCGTGCGACCCGCGGCGATCACGGCCTTCAACGTCTGCAGGCGCGAGCCGTCGACATGGCGCAACCCGATCGCGCGCGGCGACGCCACCAGCTTCGCGTACAACCGGAAGTTGCCTCCGCCGAGCAGCAGCGACGTGAAGAAGCCGAGCCGGTGATCCGCCATCACGATATCGCCGATGTCCTCGTCGAGCGGCGCCGTTGCCGCGAGCGTGGCTCTACGCGGCAGGTTGCCGTGCCACGCGACGTCGTCGAGATAGCTCGCGAGCGTGCCGAGCGCCTGGGTGCGCACCGTCTCGTCACCCGCGAGCAGCTTCGCGAACAGCGGCGCGTACGGTTCGCCGGCATCCTCCAGCAGATCCACCACCACCATGCGAGCGGCTTCGTCGTCGGGCTCGTCGGCGAGCGACGCGAACATCTGATCGAGCTCCGCACCGCGGACGGAGTGCGAGGCACGCACCAACATGCCGGCGGGGTCCGCGGCGGGCTCGACCTGCAGCGCGAACGCACCTTCGTGGTCCGGCGGAAACGAGCTGGTGTAGAGCGGGATCCGCGGACCGCCGTGGACCGAGAACTCGAGATACTGATCCGACGCGAGCACGTGGTGAAGCGTGATCTCGTCGCCTTCTCGAAGCTCGCCGCGGCTCGGAATCGACAGCGAGCTCCAGCCGCCCGTCTTGGTCTTGAGCCGGGTCTTGCCCTGGTAGTCCCAGTCGACGAGCATCTCCTGCTTCCCGTCGGGTCGCCGCAGCGGATAGATCTCGCGCACGCGCACGTCGCGCGGGCCGGTCGTCCTCTCGAACAGCTCCTCGATGTCCGCGATCGCGATCACGACGACCGAGCGCCGCGTGACGAGATATAGCGTGCCCTCGTGCAGCATCGTCTTCTCGGCCGAGCCCGCCTCGATCGGCAGCGCGAGCTGCACCGCGACTGAGCGAGTCGCATCGACGGCGCACATGTCGCTGCCCTCGAACCACATCACGTAGCGCTGCGCCCAGAACGTGAGCTTCGCGTCGGTCTCCATCGCGCACGCGCCGTTGGCCCACGCCAGGCGTTCGCGATCGCCGAAATCGGCCCGCTCGAACGGCCCGCGCTCCGCCTCATCGCCGTACGTCGTTTCGACCTCCGCAGACGTCAGCGCGACGCGCTCCTCGCTGAGCGCCCAGTACGTCGACAGGTAGTACGCCACACCGCCGGCCTTGCGCCGGCTCAGCGAGACCGATTCGCCGAAGGTGTATCGGGTGACGCGGAGTGCGCCAGATGCCATCCCGTCGCTCGTACCACGAGTTGATGACGACGCCCGCGAGCTCGGTCGCGTGTCGATGTCTCCGACGAGATCGCCGCCGAGCACGTGGAGCATCGAGTCATCGCTGCGACAGCTCGCCAGCGCGCACCCGTCGCAGGATTGCGTTTCGCGAGGCCAGCTTCGACGATGCCCCGATGTGGAAGCTCGCCTGGGTCATCCTCTTCGCAGCCTGCGCGCACCAGGCAACGTGTCCTCCACCGGTGGCGCCGATCGCAGTCACCGACGACGTTCCGCCACCCGACGAGCAGCTGAAGAAGTGGCAAACGATCCACGCGAACAAGGATCAAGTCCCCGACGGCACCACCGCCGGCAAGCTCGTGCCCGAGCTCGTCGCGTACCTCGGCTCCGTCGATCCGGCGCGCCGCGATGGCATCGCCTTCGAGGTGTTCGTCAGCTGGATCTTGAAGGATCCGAAGCTGTCGCCCGACGAGCTGAAGAACTTGATCACGACGCTCGAGGGCAACCTCGCCGGACCACTCGACACCCCCGACGGCGTCTATCTCCGCTCGTTCTCGGCGCTCGTGTTGTCCCTCGTGGTCAAGCGCGACCTCGGACAGCCATTTCTCGATGACGCCGAGCGTAAGAAGCTGCTCGAGGCGACGGTCGCGTACGCGGGGCGCGAGACGGATCTGCGCGGTCACACCGGCAAGCGCGGCTGGGCGCATGCGGCAGCGCATACCTCCGATCTGCTGAAGTTCCTCGCCCGCGAGCCGAGCTTCACCGACGTCGATCGCATGCGCGTCCTCGACGCTGTCGTGGAACTCGTGGCACGTCGCCACGGCGGAAACTTTCATCACGGCGAGGACGGGCGGATCGCGGTCGCGGTGATCGATGCGCTCAAGGGCGGCGTGCCCGACGACAAGATCGAGCCATGGCTGAAGCGGATCGCCGAGCCGCTCGAGCAGCCGGAGACCGCGCAGTTCGATCCGAAGCTGTACGCGGCGCAGCGCAACGCGAGGAATCTGTTGTTCACGCTGATCGTGCAGCTGTCGTCGGATTCCGAGATCAGCGACGACGGCAAGACCACCCTGCTCGCGATCAAGAGACTGCTCGGCGGCTAGAACCCGATGCCGACCTCGGGTCCCCACAACGCGGGACCGACCGTGAAGTCCATGTAGCGCACGCCGAGCTCGACGTGGTGGATCCGCACCGCGGCGCGCGCGGTCATCGCCTGGAGATCCGAGAACAGCAAGGCGCCTGCCGTGGCCGTCAACGCCGTGTCGCGACCGAGCTGCTGCTCGAGGCGGATCTGCGCCAGCGAACCGGTGAGCGACGAGCTGCCCGCGGGATCGTTGGTCGCGACGTGCGCCACACCGCCTTCGATCCACATCGCCGTGCGACCGGGCGGTCCGAGCCTGAAGCCAACGGTCAGCGACGGGATGTTCATGGTCACGCGCCGATCCGGCATCGTGTCCTCGAAGTAGTGGCTGACGGCGCCGTTGAGTCGGAACTTGCGATTGAAGACCAGCGAGAGCTCGAGGGACAGCGAGCCATCGGACTCGACGACCTTCTGCGCACCGGCGAACCCGGTCGCGCCGACGTCGAGCTTCGGCCACACGAAGGGCTTGGAAGGCGCTCCCTCCAGCGTCGAGTAACAGCAGTCGACCACGACGACCTCGGTCTCGCGATGATCGTGGGTGGGCTGGGGGCGTGAAGGCGTCGGCTGTGGATCCTTCGACGGCTTCGGCGTCGCGCGATCGATCCCGGAGCTGACGCTGCCGAGGCGACCGCCGCTGCTCGAGCTGTCGTGCTTGGTACTACCTGCAAACGCGGAGGACGAGGCGATCAGGATCGCAAGCGCAGGAACGAGTCGCATGCAACTCGCTTCAGCATCGAGCGTGCCTACGGCTCGGATGAATGAATCAGCGCGACTGGCCGTCCCTCAAAAATCCGTCGCTGCGAAATCCGCATGCCGTGTGGCACGCGGACGACAGTGTTACGAAGTTTGGCTGTCGAGCTCGGCGAGCAACCGATCGATCTGTCCGAGCGCCAGCTCGTGGCGCGCCTCGTCGAGCGGCTTCTCGGTCTCGAGGATCCGCTTCGCGCGCGACAACCGCTCGTGCGCGTCACCCGGCCTCGCGGTCTGGTAGATCGAGCCGAGGAACACCAGTGCGCCGATCGCGAGCACCAGCTGTCCGGTGGTCTCGGCCTCGGCGGCGATGCCCTCGAGCACGGTGAGGTTCTCGACGCGACCTTCCTTGATCGCCTCCATCGCCGCGTTCGCGCGCGAGGTCAGATCGGGTGCGAGCAGTTGCTCGCCGAGGAGCTGACATGCCCGCTGCTCGTCGGTGCCGCCGTGGCTCGCTGCCAGGCGCTCCATCCGCGCGAGCACCTGCCTCCCCAGATCCACGCGCCCGAGCTGGGCGAGCGCGATGATCTTGGTCGGCAGCGCGGCGAGCTCGATCAGCTCGGCGCCGTAGGAGGGCAGTCCCATCAACACGATCTCGATCATGTCGAGCGCCGCCTGCGGCTTGCCGTCGCGGAGGACACGCGCCGCGCCGACGATCGACTGACCGAGCACGCTGACGAGCTCGTCGTCTTCCGTACTCACGCCGGAGCGATCGCCTTGAACGGCTTGTCCTTGACCATCTCGCGGAAGCCCATCATGGCTTCGTTGACCTGCTTCCAGGCCGACAGCTTCGCCATGTTGTCGAGCCAGCGGCTGACGTTCTTGTAGTGCGAGAGGTCGCTGCGGATCGGCTCGCCGATCGTCGCGAGGCACGCGCCGAAGTAGTCCGCGATCGTGATCTGGTCGCCACACAGGTACGGCTTGTCGCCGATCCAGGACTGGTCGAGGACCTGGAACCAGGTGTTGGACTTCTCCTTGGCCCAGTCGATCAGGCCGTTGTGGAAGTCCTCGGTGGGCCGCTTGTGGTGCGGGAACAGCTGCGGGTAGACGAGGCCGTAGCCGTACTCCCGGTAGAACTGCGTGTTGAACCAGTCGAGCGCCTCGTCGACCTTCGCGCGCTTCTTGAGATCGGTCGGGTACTCGGGCGCGCCGGCCTTCGCCGCGAGGTAGCGGAGGATCGCCGCGCTCTCGGTGAGGCGGAGGTCACCATCCTCGAGCACCGGCACCAGCCGGTTCGGGTTCAACGCGGTGAACTCGGGGCCGTAGTGCTCGCCCTTGAGGATATCGACCACCTTGGTCTGGAGGTCGAGCTTCTTCTCGGCCGCGAACAGCAGGACAGGGCGGCTCGCGTTGCTAGCGGGGTGCATGTAGAGCGTCATCGACATTGCTTGATCTCCTCAGTCAGGGTCTCGGTAAGGGACCGCCCCCTCGGCGGTTTCCCAGATCACGCGCATCGCGGGGTCGCGTTGCTCTTCGTGAACGTGTGCTACGAGGCCAGCGCATCGCGTGATCAGCGCGAAGCCTCGCATGATCTCGACCGGAATGCCCGCGTCGGTGAGGACCGCGGCGATGGCGCCGGTCGCATTGATCGTGACGTGCGCGGCGACACCACGAACACGGCGGGCTCGACGAGCGAGATGCAGTGCGCGAGCTCGGGGCGAGGTGCCAGTTCTGGCAGGCGACGATCGCGCCGAGCCGCGCGGCGGCGAGCAGCACCTCGAGGATCTCGAGGCGGTTCTCGGACAGCAGCGCGATCCGATCGCCCGTGCCGACGCCTCGCACGGCCAGCGCGGTCGCACAGCTCGCGACACGCGCCGCGAAGTGCCGGTAGCTGACCTCGCGGGTGCCATCCGCGACGGCGATCCGATCCGGCGACACGACTGCGCGAGCAGCGAACAGCGAGTACACCGTCGCCATCGTGGCACGCGAGATCTCGTCGAGCACGGCGCGCGAACGCTACCGCGAATTGTCGACGCAGGGATCATCCGGTGTCCGGAGTAGATCAAGGCCGGCGATCGCATTGAGCCTGCTGTGGCGATGGAGGACGCTCGCTGCGGGAACATGGCCAAAGCCAAAGCGAAACCGAAAGCAGCGAAGAAGGTCGCGAAACCGAGCAAGCCGAAGGCAACGCCGGCCGGCAAGACGGCGAAGGCGGCGGCTGCGACGCCCGGCTGGGTCGACGCTGGGAAGGGCCTCGAGCTCGGCATCCGCGACGGCGCGCTGGTCGCCCGCAAGGATGGCAAGGACCTCGAGTCCGTGCCGAAGGCGGCGAAGGAGACCCCGGCCGGCGAGCGACTCGGCTCCGCGATCGATTTCCTCGAGGATCACGAGCGGACCTGCAAGCACACCGTCGAGACCTGGATGTTGCGCTCGCTGCCCGTGCCGCGCGGCGTGCTGCAGGCCGTGCTCCCCGATCCCGCATGGAGTCATGCGCTGCACGATGCCTGGGTGGTCGCCGTCGGCGCGGACCACGCGGTCGATCGCGAGGTCGGCGGCTTCTTCCGCGGCGTCGATCCCGAGAAGGGCATCGGCGTCGTCGATCGCGACGGTGAGACCACCTGGCTCGCCACCGAGAGCGTGCTGATCCCGCATCCGATCCTGCTCGACGAGCTCGAGGACCTGCGGGGCATGGCGGTCGAGATCAACGCGAAGCAGGGGACGTCGCAGCTGTTCCGCGAGACGTTCCCGCGGCCGGCGGCCCCCCCGAGCGATCCGCTGGCGATCGATCAGTTCGCGAATGGCGAGTTCGCGATGCTGCAGGGCGTGATCGGCCTGGCCAAGCGGCTCGGCTATCGCGTCAGCGGCGGCGCGGCGGTGTGTCGCGTGCTCGAGCGCGGGCAAGCCGTCGAGGCGCGCTACGACCTCGGCGACGGCGACGGGATGGATTCGACGACCACCGGCGACCTGACGTGGGTCGACGCGAAGCAGCGACCCGTGGCGGTGATGGACGTCCCGCCGGTCGCGTTCAGTGAAGGTATGCGGATGGCCGCTCAGATCTACGCGAAGCGCAAGGTCGAGAAAGAGGGCACCGATGAGTGATCAATTTGCCGAGCTTGCGAGGCAACAATTGACGGCCCACGGGCCGATCGACGTGATCAACGCGAACGGCATCGCGCCGCTCGGAGCCAAGCTCGCCGACGATCAACGCACGTCGCTAGTGACGGCGCGCTCCTACAAGCACCCGGCGCTCGATCCAGGCGTGGTGGTGATCCGGCTCGAGCCGGATGCAGTTGCCGAGGGCATCGATGCCGAGATGGTCGCGTTCGGGTTCTCTCCGCCAACGGTGACCAAGGCCCTCGGGCAGGTCCGCTCGCGCACGCTCGGGTTTCCCGGCTGGGCGCTCGTCCACGAGCCGAAGAAGGCGAAGGCCGCGCTCGACGTCACCGAGGACATGCGCAAGGCGAAGCGGCTCGTCGCCGCCAAGCCGGGTCATGCGAAGGATGCGTTCGAGAAGATCGCGAAGCAGCTGCAGCGCACCGCGCCGCAGTTCCTGCCGTCGTTCTGGGAGGAGGTCGGGCGCGTGGTCGCCGATCAGGCGTCGACGACGATGGCGGCGCAGTTCTTCGAGAAGGCGCGGACGGCGGAGCGCGCGTACAAGCTGAAGACGGATCCCGAGGTCGCCGACGAGGCGTTCGTCGAGTTCGCGCTGCTCGGCGCGCTGTCCGCGAAGACGCTCTCGCAGTACGCGAAGGATCTGGTCAAGCAGGCCGGCGGCGCCGAGGCGTATCGCCGGTTCCGCGCGATCGTGGTCAAGCGCGGGCTCGGTGGGATGCCGCCGTACTCGGGCATGGGCAAGGACCTGACGTCGCTCGCGAAGGCGGCGAAGGCGGACGAACAGCTCGAGGCCGACAAGCTCGCCGAGCAGCTGATCGAAGCACCGGGCGTCAACAAGGCGCCGATCGAGTTCTGGACCACCTACCTCGAGTCCCTGAAGCGGCTCGCGGCCGCGAAGCCGGAGATCAAGACGCGGCTGCGTGCGATCTGGCCGGAGCCGCGCGGTGGCTCGGACGACAAGAAGCAGGAGTTCGCGGCGTCGTGGATCGAGATGTTGCACGAGATAGATGCACTCGCCGACCTCCCCGATGACGGGCTCGGCGGCTGGATCTCGAAGCTGTTCAAGTTCGGCGGCAAGACGCCGCGCACCGAGGAGATCCTCCGGCGCGAGGCTCCTCGCCTGATCGCGCTGAACCAGCCGATCTCGTGTCTGACGCGCGCGCGGTGGGGGCATAGCCTCAACCTCGACCTCGCGGAGCTGATCCTCCAGCAGGGCGTGGCGCTCGCGAACAACGAGGAGAACGACGGCTTCGATCACGACACGATGAACGTGGACCCGGTGCTGGTGGCCGGGCATGCCGAGTACGGCAAGCAGCTCGTCGACGCGGTCGCCAACATGATCGGCGAGTCCGAGCACGAGCATCGGATGCGCGGCAAGAGCGGCTTCACGGCTGCCCGCCGGCAGTGGATCGAGGAGCAGATCGCCTACATCGCGCGCGACGACGCGGGCTTCGTCGGCGTCGCGGAGGTGGTGGGGTTGCTCGACAGCAAGACCACACCGGAGACCTTTCTGCCGTTCGAGGATCTGCACGCGCGCCTCGGCCAGGTCGATCTCGCGAACACGCTGGCGATGCACCTGCGCTCCGGCATCGCCGACGAGCTCGGCTGGCCCGCGTACGAGGAGGCGGTCGCGAAGCTGGGCTCGCCGATCAAGACCGGCGGTGCGTTCCCGTTCCTCACCGCGTGGAACGCGTCGAAGGCGATCGCGCTCGGCCCCCAGGGCGTGATCGCCGAGCACGACCTCGTCTACAAGGCGAAGGAACACGAGCTCGAGGACGTGTGGTTCGTCGATGGGCAGTTCCTCGTCGAGCTCAAGCTCAAGAGCAAGTGGGAGACGGTCACCTACTGGAGCAGCAAGCCGAAGGACCGGTTCAAGCAGGAGTTCAACTGGTCGCAGTGGGGCGGCAAGCTTCCGGATCAGCTCGCCCTCCCCGGCGGTGGCGTCACGCTCGGCGGCAAGGTGATCCATGCCGGCGATCAGAAGCTCGCACGGACGCGAGCGTTCCTGTCCGACGGCACCACGATCTGGTTCGAGGACAACGACAAGTACTTCACGCTCGATCCCGTCAAGGACAGCAAGGCGAAGTCGGACGCTCCTCCGTGGGTCGCCGAGTTCGCCCGCGAAGGCTGGAGTGTCTCGGCGGTGCTGCAACCGGCACCCGCCGGGCTGACCTCCTCACCGCTCGGGTTCAAGGACGGCAAGCTCGGCATCCGCTCGCGCAGCAAGAAGGATGACTGGGACGACAAGGTTCCACAGGAGCACGAGCGGATCGACGGGGTGTCCGCGACGTTCAAGCGCTCGGTGTTCGCGCTGATCCTGTTCCCCGGCAGCGACGCACCGCGCGGGCTCGATCCAGATGGCTCGAGTAACCCGCGCTTCCTCGGCGGCGAGGGGCCCGGCGTCGAGCTGATCTCCGACACCGGCGAGCAGCTCGGCGTCGCGAACGCGCACGACTGGGCGGCGCGAGGCTGGGGCGTGCTCGTGCCTCCGGCGACGTTCTGGGACTTCGTGTCGCCACGCGATCCGGCGGGCAGCGCCGCGTTGCGTGCGGCCACCGCGGAGCGCGTGCGGCCGGTGCTGGCGGCGGCGCGCGAAGACCTCGACGCGCAGGACAAGACGCCGCGCCCGTTGCCGAGGGCGGAGGCCGCCGTGCGCGCCGCGTTCCCCGAGATCACGAACGCCAAGCTGATCGCCGGGGTCGCCGGCTTCGCGGAGCGTGCGGCCGAGCTCGCGCGCGAGGTGGCGGAGCTGGCGGCGGCGCGATCGAAGGACAACGCCGATCCCTCGGGCTCGGGCTTGCTCGGCGAGGCAGCACAGCTGCGCAAGATCGCGAAGGCGCTCGCCGCCGGTCGCGAGACCAAGCTCCCCGATAACGACGTCGACCCGCGCGACTGGCTGATCAACGCACGCGCCCGCGCCGCGCTCTCGCTGTCACCCCTCGTCGACGCGGACGATCGCCGCAAGGCGCGGGAGATGATCCAGGCGATCTCGGGGACGATCTTTGCCGAGGATCTGTCGCGGATGCGGACGTTCGACCTCGAAGCACCGGAGGACTGGGACAACAACGTCGACTGGGGAACGCTGCTGATCCAGAAGCACGAGGGCTCGACCTACGTGATCGATCCGAACAGCGACTGGGGCATCGAGCTGTCGAGCGACGGCAAGTGGCGCGTTCCGCCGGTGCAGGGCACGTCGTGGATGTGGAAGATCAGCGACGACCAGAAGTTGTCGAAGGGCCTCGGCACGCAGTGGGCCGATCGCTTCCTCGAGTCACCCGACGAGGCCGTTGCGTGGGATCCGCAGATCGCGAAGACGCTCGCCGACAAGTCGGGGCTCACCGAGGTCGAGGCCGTGCTGCTGTGGATCAACGTCGTCGGCATGAACACGTGGAGCAAAGACTTCCTCGGCAAGAAGCACCGCGAGCTGCTCGGTGGGCTCAAGGTGGCCGACGTGTCGGCCGCACACACGACGTTCGAGGAGATGGATGCCGACAAGATGCTCGCGATCTACGAGAAAGCCGTTCCGGACGATCCGGCGCTGTTGCGGACGCCGCTCGCACCGGGCGGCATGGCCGAGCGCCTCGGTGCCGTCTGGAAGTCGAAGTTCGGCAAGCGGGCGAAGATCCCGCAGGAGCTGATCGCCGCCGCGAAGAAGGATCTCGAGCTGCGCGACCTCGGCAAGCTGTTGCCCGCGTTCGCGGGTGCCGCCGACGACGCGAAGTTCCTCCAGCCGGATCGCAGCTCGCTCGACGAGCTCAGCGGGTATGGAGACGAGGCACTCAATAACCACAACGCCGCCGACGTGATCACCATGCTCGCGTGGTTGTTCTTGGCTCGCCCGGTCGGCTGTCCGATCCGCGCCGGCATCTCCGACGTGGTGGACAAGATCTCCGAGGTGGTCGAAGACGACACGCTGTTGTGGCCGTTCGTCAGCTGCTGGTTCAACGACGAGGACAAGAAGCAGGTCGCGAAGCGCGACAACGTACTCGAGGCGATCGGTGGCAAGTCGATCGAGCTGCCGAAGGACAGCGACGGCGATCCGTGTACCGGGGCGCGCGACGACGGCGCCGTGATCGTCGCGGCCTACGGGCGTCGGGTCTACGCGGCGTTCCGGCCCGCGAAGCTCGACAAGCAGCGCAAGAAGATCGAGCAGCTCGCGAAGCTGATGACGGCGGCGCGCGATGACGACGAGCAGGATGACAAGGATCCGAACCTCGAGATCCTCGCGCGCGTCGAGTTGATGCGCGGAGACGCGTTCAAGGGATTTTGCGATCGCGTCAAGGACTCGCCGGTGACGGAAGGTGGCTACGAGGCAAATCCGCTACAGAGCGTGCCGAAGCTCGTCGACAAGATCGCGAAGGAGCTCGGTGTGTCGAAGGACGCTGCTGCGCTCTACCTCCAGACCCTCGCCCTCGCGGAGCCGACGCAGCAGCGCGTCTGTCAATGGAACGACTGGAAGCCGAAGCAGTACAAGGACGCGGCTGCAGAGCTGGTGAAGAAGAAGCTGCTCGTCGAGGGGAAGCGCGAGCGCGCGGGGCGCTCGCTGTTCCTCAAGGGCGGCTACACGTCGACCAGCGCGTCGCGCAAGAACCTGCCGATGGAGGAGTGGAAGCAGCCCTTCTACACCGCGATCGACAGGCATCTGCCCGTCGAGCCAGTCCATCTGCTCTTCGCACGCGCGTGGAAGCGGATCGAGGACGGGGACAAGCCGGCCTGATCACGTCTTCCTGAGCCAGTCGCGGATCCGGACGAAGGCGCCGCGCCTGGGCGGGGGCTCCGCGTCGGAAGGGACGATGACCGGCCGCGGCGGTGGCGGGTTCCAGGTCGGCATCGGGATCATATCCGGGCGGCGATCGAAGTCGCGCGCCACCGCGGCATCGGCGACGAACGGCGTTGTCGGCCACTGGATCGCGGTGCAATACACCACCGCCTCGCTGCACGACGCACAGCGCCGGAACAGATCGTCCTCGGTCGTCTCGAGCTGGCTCCAGTGGCCGCCGCACGTGCGCGGACAGTTCCGGATCGGCGGGCTTGCCACCACCGCGCGCCAGGGTGCGTCGGCCTTCGGGACCAGGACGTCGGCGACGACCTCGTCCTGGAGGAACGCGAGTCGGTCCGTGTGGCCGTGTTGCTCGAGCCAGTCCCGGTAGACCGAGCGCGCGTGGTCGTTGGCGGGAGCGCGCCGGATCGCGTCGATCAGACCGTCCTCGACGGGATCTTCGGAGTGGTAGCAGGTCACCGCCGTAGCGTAGCGGTCGTCGCCGCTGGGCGCCAAACCGAGATCGACGTCAGGTCAGGAGAAGCGCCCGAGCGGTCGATTCAGCGTTTGGTGAGCGCGAGCATCATCTCGATGATGACCAGCACGGTTCGCTGCTGCTTGGGGGGCAGCGCCTGGATGGCGCGCGCGACGCTCTCGATCGCGGCGGGCAGCGGGCCCGGTCCGGGTTTACCGGCGTCTCCCAGCCGGACCTCGAGATCGACGCCCAGGCCCTTCCTGACGATCGCGTGCAGCGTACTGAGTGGCACGTTGCGGGTGCCGCGCTCGATCTCGGAGACGTACTTGCCTTCGATACCCGACCGCGACCCCAAGCGAGCCTGGGTCAGGCCCGCTGCTTCGCGCGCAGCACGAATCGATTTGCCGACGGCGGTGAGGAATTCAGACGACGTCACTGAGGAAATAGTTCGGCCGACCCCCACGCTCGTATACCCCCGCAGGGTGGAGGAGTGACCGGTGTTCCACCCAGCGTGGTAGAGTCGTGGCGTTGTTGGGTGAAGCCCTGATCGAGGCGATGATCGACGCCGTCGTGGTGATCGACCTTGCGGGCAAGGTCATCCTGACGAACACCGCCGCCGCCACGCTGTCTGGGTATTCCCCGAGCGAGCTC
Source organism: Deltaproteobacteria bacterium (assembly GCA_031385555.1). Lineage (GTDB taxonomy): Bacteria > Myxococcota_A > Polyangia > Haliangiales > Haliangiaceae > JABFXX01. The sequence goes on from JANNBP010000431.1 coordinate 32,016, forward strand.
CGAGAGCTGGTCGTCGGGCAGCTGTTCGAGGATGCGGTCTCCGGCGTGCGCACGCGGGTTCGCAACAAGATCGTGGCAGGTGACCCGCTGCGTCGTGAAGAGGCGTGGCTGGTGACCAAGTCCGGAGAGCGCGTGCCGGTGTCGATCATGGCTTCGCCGATCACCGGACCGGGCGATCCAGAGATCGTGCTGGTGGCGCGGGATGCGCGCGAAGCACGACGCCTGCTGCTCGAGCGCGATGCCGAGATCGCGCGGCGGCGCGATCTCGAGGCGCAGCTCCGGTTGCTCGCGGGCAGCGTCGGCCACGAGCTCCGCAACATCCTCCAGGTCCAGGTCGACTCGATCGATGCCATCCAGCACGCGATCCAGGACGGCAACACCGCGGAGATCAGTGTGATCCTCGGTGACCTCGAGCGGGTCAGCGATCACGTGATCCAGCATGCGAAGCAGCTGCTCCAGCTCGCGAAGCCTACGCGGGAGGTGGTCGAGAGCCTGGCGATCGGCGAGATCGTGCAGGACGTCACCCAGATGCTGCAGCGTGCCGGTCGACTGCGCGGGATCGCGATCGAGCTGGCGGATGTCGAGCCGTCTCCGCGCGTCTACGCGAGCCGCCCACGGATCGAGCAGATCTTCGTGAATCTGATCTTGAACGGCGCCGAGGCGATCACGCCCCCGGGGACCATCTCGATCAAGATCGAAGCGGTCCCGACGGATCGCGTCGCGATCACCGTGCTCGACACCGGCTCGGGGATCTCGCCGGAGGTCCTCGGCAAGATCTTCGAGCCCTACTTCACGACCAAGGGCGATGACGGCACCGGCCTCGGGCTGTCGATCGTGCGCGATCTTGTCGAGGGCTACGGCGGCAAGCTCACGGTCGCGAGCACGGTCGGCGAGGGAACGACGTTCCGCCTCGACCTCCCGATCGATCGTCAGACGACGGTACCTTCGTAGCGGCTGATCCACCGCGTCGGGTGGAACTCCGGGATCGGGATCGGCGCGACCAGCGGTGCGTTGTCCCTCCAGAACGAGCGGAACTCGCGCTTCTCGCCGGTGCGGTAGAGGTGCATCAGGTACGCGCAGTCGCACGCGGCGAAGTCGGCGATCCACTGATCGAGATCGCGGATGCCGGCGTCGTGGAGGAGCTGCAGCGAGTACTGGCAGGCCTGCTGCTCGTACGCGGTGAGCTCGGCGAGCTGCGGCTCGGTCCAGTTCGAGGGCCGCGCCATCCCGATCTCGCGACAGCGCTCGGAGACGTTCCACTGCACGGTGTGCCCGAACAGGTGGACGAGGATGAACACCGCGTCCTCGACGTCGAGGTCGTGCTCGACGAGGATTCGCTCGCCATCGAGATCCCCGGTGAACGGGTTGGGCACGTTGGTCACGGTGACCGGGATGCCCCATCTCCGCTCGATCAGCGGCTCGATGAGATCGAACACCTCACGGAGGCGTTCGTCGGATGGTTTCACTTCTTGTCGCCGACGGCCTGCGACACGCGAGCCTGGGTCAGCTCGTGCAGCGTCTTCATCACGCTGTACGCGGTGACCTCGGCGATCAGCCGCGTCACCTTCGCGTGCTGCGCGTCGTCGAGCGAGCCTTCGACCGCCTTCATCGCGGTGATCAGGTTGGCTTCCTGGGTCGCCATCTCCTGCGCGTCGATCACGCCGTCGGCGATCGATTGCGAGAAGTGGTCGAGCTTCTCGACCATGTTGTCGAGGTCGGGTGCGGACTCGTCGTTGATCCAGCTGATACGTGGCATCTGTGTCTCCTTCTCTTCTTATCTTTCTTCCAGGATCTGCTTGATCGCGGTCAGTCGCTCTTGCAGCTTCTCGCGACCGCCCGCCTTGTCCATGCGTTCCTTCTTGCTCGGCGGCAAGAACTCGATATCGGTGCACTCGATGATCGCCGCGAGCTCCTGTGCTTCACGCTCGAGCGTCTGGGTCGACGGCATGAACGTCTCGAGCGCGAGCGCCAGCGCCTCCTTGGTGATCGTCCGCGAGCCCGCGAGGAGGGAGGTGCGATACGCGCGCCCGACGATGCCTTCGATGTCGGCACCCGACAGGTTGCCCTTGTTCGCGATCTTCTCGGGAATGTCCGCGTCCGCGACCGAGGTGCCGGACTTCTTCGCGAGCACCGAGATCATGTGGCGGAGCTCGGCGTCGCCGTCGGGATAGAACAGCGGGATGTGGACCTCGGCGCGGCCCTGCCGCTTGAGATCGACCGGCAGCGCATCGGGGCGCGCGGTCAGCAGCATCCACAGGATCTTGCCGCGGTAGGCGGTGTCGCCCATCTGCGACGCGATCATCGCGAACACGCGACCACCGACGCCGGAGTCGCCACCGGAGTCGCGATCGCCGAGCATCGCGTCGGCCTCGTCGACGATCACCACGACCGGCCCCATCGACTTCATCACGCCGAGCACGCGCTCGAGGTTGCCCTCGGTCTCGCCGACGTACTTCGAGCGGAAGTTCTTGAGCACGACGGCGGGGATGCCGATCGAGCCGGCGACACAGGTCGCGAGGAAGCTCTTGCCGGTGCCGACCGGGCCGCAGAACAGATAGCCCATCGGCACGGTGTCGAACTCGCCGCGCTTGAGCAGCTCGGCGTCGTCGAGCAGGCGCTTCTTCGCGGCCTCGTGACCGACGACCGTGTCGAGACCCCACTTCGGCTCGACGAACTCGAGCATGCCCTGCGCCTGCCGTTCGATCAGCCGCTTCTTGAGCTCGCGGAAGTACTTCGGGTCGAGGCGGCGGTTGCCCTCGATCGCGGAGCGCACGAGCACTTCGAGATCGGTGAGCCCGATGCCGGCGGTCAGCTTGCCGAGCTCGGTGGTGCCGTAGTCGGAGACCGTCGCCGGGTCTTTGCCGTGCGCCTTGAACTGCGCCTCGAGGAACGCGGTGCGTTCGTCGGCGGAGGGCAGGGGCACCTCGAGCGTGGCGACGTGCGGGTTGCCGCTCAGGCGATCGTGGATCGACGATAGCCGCGGGTCGATCAGCACGAACGCGAGGTTGAGCCGCTTGATGTAGGGCGACGACGCCCAGTTGAGCAGGGTGACCAGGTGGGTCTGCTCGTTGAGGTCCAGGTTGTCGCCGCTCGGCGCGACGTAGCCGGCGTGATCGATGAGGAACGCGCAGCGCAGCCGATCGTCCGGATCGGCCATCACGTTCTTCTGGATCAGCAGGTCCAGCGCGGCGAGGCCCTTGGTCGGGTCGCGCGGCAGCTGGCGCAGGTCGCCGAGCCACTTCGACGCCGTCGCCACCATGTCCTGGAGGCGCTTGCTGTTCGAGCCCGCCGCACAGCGCAGGCCGCGCGCGAGATCGTAGTGGATGACGAGGTCCCAGCGCCCGAACAACTGCTCGGCGAGGAAGTCCGCCAGGCCGATCCAGCGATCGGGACCCGCGCGCACCATGTCGAACGTGTTGCCGTGGACGACGAACATCGACGTCGTCCCCGAGAAGTACAGCTCGGCGAGCTTGCCCGCCCATGCCGGAAAGTGCGGCGGGAGCTGCGATGCCTTGGTGACGCCGTCCGCCGCGCCGGCGAGGGTCTTGGTCTCTGCCTTGTCCGTCATCATTTCCCTCCGGCGACCATCCGCTGTGGCGACAGATCGGTGTCGAGGATCGACGGCGTGACGTCTTCACTCGCGACGCCCGTGATCTGTTGCAGCTCGCGGATGGTGTCCTCGGTCTGCGTGATGCCCTCGGAGATCGCGTCGATCCGCGACGACATCGCGTCGGGGTCGGTGTTGCTGACCGCCATCTCGGTGACCGCCTGGATCTTACCTTCGAGACGATCGAGCTCGGCGGCGACGAACTCGGCGTTGGTCTGCGCCTTCTGGACGTTTTCCTTCCGGAGGTCGGCCGTCGAGATCGAGTCGTCGAGCGAGCGGATGATCTTGTCGTCGGCCTGATTGGCCTCACCGACCGAGTCCGCGCGCTTCTTGCGGCGTGCCTTGAGCTCGACGATCGACTTGTCGATACCGGCCTCGTCCGCGGCCTGCAGAAACCGCGAGATCGCCTGTTCGCTGAGCAGGAGCCGCAGGAACACCCAGAGCAGACGATCGAGCGCCGGCGTGCGCAGCTCGTTCGACGCGCCCGACGAATCGCGGGTCTCACCGCGCACGGCGTTCGCGATCCGCGTCATCTCCACGCAGCGCGCGCGCAGCCGGAGAAACCGCGAGCGGCGATCCTCGGTCAGCGACTTGAGCACCTCGAGGATCTTGTCGCGCGCGTTTTCCTGACCCACTTCATCCCTCGGCGGCCCATTCGGTGCACCGCGCTCCTCGGCGCGCGCCTTCGCGTCGATCGCACCCTGGAAGCGCGGCAGCGTGGTGAGCCCGGCGAGGTAGACGACCTCGGCGGCGGCGACGATCGGGATCGCGATATCGGGGTGACCGGACAGCACGGCTGCCGCGGCGCCACCACCGAGGATCAACAGGTTCCACTTGAAGAGGAAGGCCTCCTTCAAGTAGCGCAGCATTCCTGCTTTCTTCGGCTCGGCCATCAGTCTCAGTCTCCCGCTCGTTGCGACGATTCCAGACGATCGATGATCTCGCGGATCCCGAGCACCGTCTCCATGAACTTCTGCTCGCGCTGGATAATCAGCGACGGGCGATCCGGCGGCGGCACGCGGATCTCCTTCATCACCGTACCCGGCGACGTCGAGAAGATCAGGATGTGGTCGCCGAGAAACACGGCTTCTTCGATCGAGTGCGTGATGAAGAAGATCGTGGGCGACTGCTCGCGCCACAGCGCGATCAGGTTGTCCTGCATGCGCGAGCGCGTGGGCGGATCGAGCGCACCGAACGGCTCGTCCATCAGGATCACGCGCGGCTCCATGATCAGCGTGCGCGCGATCGCGACGCGCTGGCGCATGCCGCCGGACAGCTGGTGCGGATACTTGTCGGCGTCTTTCTTCACCGACAACCCGACCTTCTCGATCCAGTGCTCGGCGCGCTCGCGCCGCTCGCCCTTGGTCAGCGAGGCGACCACGACGCGGCCGCCGTGCGACTTCGCATCGGGTCCCTCGTACTGCACCGTGAATTGATCAGGCTTCGGCGTGGACAGGATCTCGACCTTGCCGTTGAACGACTTGTCGGGAACGTCCGCGATCGTGACGGCCATCCCCTTGGAGAAACCGTGCGCCGTGCGCGTGGTGAACGTTGCCACCGTCTGCTTGCGCGTCACCCTGTCGAGCGCGCGCTCGAGGCCGCGGCACTCGAGGCCGAACGCGACGTTGTCGAGCACGCTGCGGTTATCGAACGAGGTGTAGTCCTGAAACACCATCCCGCGATCGGGACCGGGGCCGTACACCGGCTTGCCGTCGATCAGTACGGTGCCCGACGTCTGCGGGAACTGCGGCAACAGGCCCGCGATCATCCGGATCACCGTCGACTTGCCACAGCCCGACGGACCGAGGATCGAGACAAACTCGCCGCGGCCCGGGTAGTCGGGGATCGAGAACGTGACGTCCTTGATCGCGGTGAAGTTGCCGTACGACTTCGTCACCTTGTTGAACGCGACGACCGGTGGCTTCTCGAGCGGCTTGCCGAGCTCGGGCGTCAGTGGGCTTGCTGCGGGTTCGCCACCGGTAACCTTCGCAGGCGCGACCTTCGCGACGACGGGCGCCGGGTTGTTGACCGGCGCAGGTCTGTCGACGGGAGTCTGCGGCACGGCGAGGGGAGGCTTGAGCTCCTCGGCGACCGCTGCCCTCGCGGCGGGCGTCTTCGGTGCCTCTTCGCCGAGCAACTCCGCTTCCATCGCGGCGAGCGCGGCTTGCTCTGCCGCGAGGTCGCGAGGCGGCTTGGCCGGCGTTGCTGCAGCGGTGGCCGGCGTTGACGGAGTGACGGGCGCGCCGCCGGCTGGGCCGGTGCCTGTGCCGGGTGGATTCTTGGGCGCGTCGCTCATAGATCCTTCCGCCACCTGAACACACCGCGCTGGATCGTCCGCAGCGCCATGTCGAGCAAGAATGCGAGGATCGCGATCCCGAACAGCAGGAACAGCACGTGCTCCCGCGGACCGGACCGCTCGCTGATATTGATCATCGCGCCGAGACCGAGCTGCGGATCGATCGCTTCCGCGAGCGTGATGTAGCCGAGCCCCAGCCCGAGCTGGAATCTCAAGCTGGTGGTGATATCGGGCAGCGCCAACGGGACCAGGACCTTGCGGATGATCTGCCAGCGCGAGGCGCCGAGTGTCTGGGCGGTCTCGATGTAGCGATCCGGAACGATCGAGATC
>JANNBP010000437.1:0-103420 GCA_031385555.1 Deltaproteobacteria bacterium
CCCGGCCGTCGTAGTCCTCGGCCGAGTAGACGGGGATGTAAACGTCGACCTCGTCGGGCACGTTGGCGACCCAGGTCTCGACGAGGCGGAGCTCGAACGACTCGAGCTTGGGCCACTTCGCGGTGGCGAGCCGGCTCGTCATCGCCTGCGCGTCGTCGTAGTCGCAGAAGTGGAGGTTGCGCAGCGCGAACGAGCGCAGCTCGGGTGCGGAGAAGTTCTCGAGGTCGGTGAGCGCGTAGCTGTCAGCGACGTCGAACGTCAGGCCGACCAGGCGATCGACGAACGGCTTGATCGAGCCGAAGGTGACGAGGTTCTCGCCGGGCTCGAAGTCCCGCGACACCAGCATCCTCGAGCTGCGAGCGCGATCGTCGACCAGGCCGAGCGTGGTGATCTGCTTCGCGCCGCCGAGCAGATCCATCGCCGGCGACAGATCGACGCGCCGCGTGCCGTCGGGGACCCCGGCCAGCGTGACGTCCGTCAGCAGCTCGGCGGTGGGTGCCTCGAGGATCGCGCGGACGAGGGCAGGGCCGTCGTCGTCGGGACCGATCCGGATCTCGACGGACGACAGCTCGGAGAACCTCCACCGCAGCGTGTAGTGCGCGAGGTGATCGGCGGCCCGGCCGAGGAGTTGCGTCGCGTAGCGCTGGACGTACGCGTCGCGCAGCCCCGCCTCCGTGCGGCCTTCCTCGACGGCGTTCGACAAGCCGACCAGCTCGCCGCGGACATCGCTCGCTTCCTGCAGTGCATCGCCGTAGACGAGCCATTCGGAAGCCGGAGAATCAAAACTCGGACGCGCGATCTTCGTCGTCATCGCGCCCGAGTGTATACGGAGGCCATGCGCAAGGTGATGCTGTTGGGTCTCGTGGTCGGGTTGTGGTGGATGTGGCGGGGCGATGGCGAAACGGTCGCGCCGCGCGTGCAAGCGGGCGTGCTGCGCAACGGCTTCACCGTGCTGGTGGATCGCCGCATCCACGAGCTGGATCAGGACGCGCGCACCGAGCACCAGATGTCACTGCAGCTCGCCGACGAGGTGCGCTTCGTCGGCACCAGCGCGGGATCCACGGTCGGCTGGACGGACGGCAAGAAGCTCAAGCTCGCGGCGCTCGACGACCGCGGCAACCCCGACGAGCCGTCGACGTGGGGCAAGAAGGTGACCCAGCTGTGCGAAGGCGCGGCGAGCAACGAGCATCGGTTCGGCATCGGCTGGCTCGAGTCCGATGGTCGCGTGTGGATCGTGCACGGGCCGATGCGCTCGACCGAGCTCGCGACTTCCGAGGAGCTGGAGCTCGAGACCGTCAAGACGACCTGGTGCGGGGTCGCGTCCGCCGGGCAAGACCTCGCGCTGGTGTGGCGCGACGGCAAGAAGCTTTCGCTCAACTTCTGCACGCCGAAGGCATGCTCGTCGTACGTCACCAAGGTTCCGGTGCCCGCCGAGGAGCCGCTGGTCGGCTTCGGGTGCGTGCGCGATGCCTGCTTGTTCGCGTCGCGCGATCGGAGTCAGACCGTGCTGCGTCGGGTGTTCGAGACCGGGCGCTCGCTCAAGCTCGTGCTGACCGCGGCTGCCGACGACACCCGCGTCGAGATCGTGGGTGCTGGGGGGCGGATTTTCGCGCTGGCGTACCTCGACCGCGATCACCGCGTCGCCGTCGAGCTGCGAGACACCGACGGCAGCCTCAAGCAGAGCTGGTCGTTCGACGAGCGCGATGTGCCCGCGCTGCGCTGGGACGGCTCGCGGTTGCTCGTCGCGTTCGCCTCGGAGAAGTTCTCCGCGCTGCAACCCTAACGGCGGAGGAAGCGGCGCGTGATCGCCCGCGTCTCGGGCACCTTCGCGCCCATCATCGCACCGAGATAGACGACCCCGAACACGCCGATCGCGCCGATCGCGCCGAGCCACGGGGACAGGCCGAGTCGACCGGCGACGACGATCGTGCCGTAGCCGGCGCCACCGGCGAGCGCGGCAGCGACGAGCGTGCCCCCGACGAGCTTCCACGGAATCGGCGGCGAGCCGATCCGCGCCGCCAGCGCCGAGCGGAGGATCGCGAGCTCGATCCATCCGGCAACACCACTCGCGGCGGTGAGTCCGAACGCCGCGACGCCCGCGCTGTAGCCGAACGCGTCGCGCAGCGGCAAGGCGATCGCGAAGCCGGCACTGGTACCGAGCACGATCCGGGTGAGCGACGCGAACAGCACGGGCCTCGGCAGCTGCAGCGCGTAGAGCGCCGACCCGAGCAGCCGACCGACCGTGCTCGGCACCAGCCCGATCGCCGAGCCGGCGAGGATCCCCCACACCAGGTCGGTATCGTGCGCTCCAAACCGGCCGCTCTGGAACAGCAGCATCACGATGGCACCACCGATCGCGACGAACGCGATCGCCGACGGAACCACCAGGAACACCACCTTGCGGAGCGAGCCCTTCAGCCGGTCCTGGAGGTGCTTCGCGCGCGTGTCGTCGTCGCCGACGCCGCCGGACATCGCGGGGAGCTCGGCCGCCGAGATCGCCATCCCGAACAGCGAGACCGGCAACAGGTACAGCGTCTGCGCGTTGGCCATCGCCGCGATGATCGTCTCGCCGAGATAGCTCGCGACAATCTGATCGATGTACGCCGAGATCTGGACCGAGCCGCGGCCGATCAGCACCGGCACGAACGTGCGCAGCGTCGCGCCGACGCCCTCGGTCTTGGTATCGAGCGACGGTGTGACGCCCTTGAGCAGGGCGATCACCGTCGGTAGCTGGATCAGGAACTGCGCGGCGGAGCCGATCACCGCACCCCACGCGAGCCAGCGCACGATGTCGGCGTCGCCGGTCAAGCGGGCCCCCGCCGCGACGCCCGCACCGATCAGCGCGACGTTCCATAGCACCGGCGACGCGTATGACAGGAAGAACTTCTTGTGGCTGTTGAGCACGCCGAGGCACCACGCGCTCATCACGAGCAGCGCGGTCCCGGGGAACATGATGCGCACCAACTGCACGGTCAGTTCGCGCGTCGATTCCTCGACGCCGGGGATCAGCGTCGCCACCAGCGGATCCGCCGCGAACACGCCGATCAGCGCGATGCTGCTCGCGACGAGTGCGAGCAAGGTGCCGATCACGCGCGCGACCTTCGCCGCTGCTTCGTGATTCCCTTCGGCGCGCAGCTTGACGTAGACCGGGATGAACGACGCCGACAGCACGCCTTCGCCGAGGAGGTTCTGCAGCAGATTCGGGATCCGCATCGCCGCGCGAAACGCCGCCGCCGCCGCTGATTGGCCGAGGTAGTGGTTGATCACGCGCTCGCGGACGAGCCCCGCGATCCGCGACAAGAAGATGCCGGCCGAGACAGCGAGCGCACCGGAGCTGCGCTTTTCTGTGGGCTCCGGCATCTGGGGCGATTCTCGTCGGCCGCGATCACGCTCGCAAGGAAACGGCCGCTTCCAAAAACGCCTTGTGGAGACCCCTCATTCCCGGGGATAACCAGCGGCATGCAGGGGATGCGGCAGGTGGCATGTAACTTTTGTGGGGTGCAGCTGACCCAGGACCAGGTGCTGTACACGGCGGACGCGCGGATCGCCTGTGCCGGGTGCAACGCGAAGGTCGATCTCGTGGTGGGCGACATGCGCGTCGGCCACAACATCCGCAACGCGGCCTACTACTCGCTGATCTCGGCCGCGATCAGCTTCGCGTTCAACCCGATCTTCCTGCTCACGGCGTCGTCGATGATCTCGGCGATCTATGCCCTGACCTCGGTGAACCGGCGGGGAGACGAACGATTCACCCAGCACATCCAACATGACAAGGCGGCGATCTTGATCTGCTCGATCCTCGCGATCGTGATCAACGCGATCATCATCCTGTTGATCATCGTCGCGGTCTCGGCCGTCAGCGAAACCCGTCACTACCGCTACTAGGAGCTGCCATGGCAAACGTCGCATGCAACGGCTGTGGAACGATGATCGACCCCGCGAACGCGCTGTACACGGCGGACGCCCAGATGGTCTGCGCGAAGTGCGCTGCAGCCTCGGACATCCTCGAGACCGACAAGCGCGCCGCGCACAACATCCGCAACGCCGGCATCGCCTGCGCGCTGACGGGCGTGATGTCATTCTTCTCGCCGCTGTCGGGCTTCCTGCTCGTCGTGGTCGGAATGATCGTGATGACGTTCCTGTCGGGCATCTACGCGATCAACTCGATGGCCAACGGCCAGGAGCGCTTCACGCGTCACCTGACGCCGGGCGATCGCGTGCTGATCTGGTTCTGCTCGATCTTCGGCATGGCGGTCGCGGGCTTGATGGGCCTGACCGTGCTGCTCGGGTGGGGCCTCCTGCTCTAGGAGCAGAGTTCGCCTGCGTCGATTCATCGACCAGGCGAATGATGGGAACGGGGTGGCGAGTCCTCGAGCCGGGGACCCGAAAATCGACCCGTGAGCGAGACAAGGCGAGCTCCTACTTCCTGAACTCGACCCGGAGGACACAGAATCTTCCGGCGAAGCCGGAAGGTCGGGGTCACCTCGGCTGAGCTCTGAGAGTAGCTACTTGAACCGGAGCTGGATGCTGAGCGGCTTGCCCGCGCGCGTGCCCTGGAGCTCGAGGCCGTTCAGCTTGTCGAGCTTGCCGTAGAGATCGAGCATCTGCTCCATCGTCTTGATCTGCTCGCCATCGATCGACGCGATGGTGTCGCCGCTGCGCAGGCCGATCTGACCCGCCGCCGAGTTGGGGCGGACGCCGCGCATCCGCAGGCCCTTGACCTCGTTCTTCTCGACGATCGGGGACGCCGTCGCGCCGGCATTGGCGCCACCACCGGCGACCAGCTCGCGCACGACGCCGCGATCGACCTCGTACGAGCCATCGGTCAGCTTCTTGATCCGGCCCTCGAACGGGTTCTCCGGCTTGCGCGCCGCGTGGTCTGGCGGCATTGCCGTGCCGCCGGTGACCACGGGCGCCTGCGCATCCAACAACGAGATCGTCTTGGTGTTCCCGGACTCGTCCATCACGTCGATCGAGATGCCCCCGACGCGGGTGATCTTGCCGACCCCGGGGACCTTGTCTTCGAGGCCCCAGCTGCCCTGGACCTCGGTCGACAGCACGCGCAGCGTGGCGCGCGGACCGGCATCGGCGATCGTGGTCGCGATCAGCAGGATGGGCTCGCCGCGATAGACGCCGCTGTTGGAGGACGGCTTTTCAGGCACGCACTCCGAACAGAAGATGTTGCGCTCGGTCAGCACCGCGCCGTCGAGCTTGACGCGCGGGGCCGCCGGCTTCTTGCGCGCGGGCTCCGTCGTCGCCGCGTGGGCAGACGGCAGGAGCACGTCGGCCTCGATCAGCGACGACGCCGTCTTGGCTGCGAAGTACGCACAGATCACCACCGTGGCTGCGGTCAGGACCCAGCCCCGCGTGAAGACAGAGAAGAGGCCGCCGACCATGCGCTGCAAGTGTGGGAGTTGAGACATCGACGACCTCTTGGACCGGAGAAATCCACGTGGCGTGCCAGCCCGCTGATCGACAGGTAACTCCGCGTCGCTCCAGCGTCGCTCGGTGCTTGTAGACCGCCTCCGCGCCATGCAGACTGCGGGTCCGGTGCGGGGGCTGCCAAACTGGCATCCGGGCGATGATGATGGCCCGGTCTCCCACGCTGGAAGTTGGTCGAAGTTGTCTATGATGAGCCCGCCGTGATCGTGTCCATGCCCAAGCAGATCGGCAGATACACGATCCTCGACCGGCTCGCGGTGGGTGGCATGGCCGAGCTGTTCAAGGCCACGCTGTCCGGTGACCACGGCTTCGAGAAGCTGGTCGCGATCAAGAAGATCCTGCCGCACCTCGCCGTCGACAAGCAGTTCGTCGAGATGTTCATCGACGAGGCGCGGATCACGGCGCAGCTCGATCATCGCAACATCGTCGCGGTGTTCGAGCTCGGCACCGATGCCGACACACCGTACATCGCGATGCAGTACGTCGATGGGCTCGACGTGCTCGCGCTGCTCCGCGAGTGTGCGCGCGTCCAGATCCGGTTGCCGGCGGAGCTCGCCGCGGTGATCGCACGCGATGTCTGCGATGCGCTCGACTACGCGCACAACGCGCTCGACACCACCGGCAAGCCGCTCGGCATCGTCCATCGCGATATCTCGCCGGGCAACGTGCTGCTGTCGTGGCGTGGTGACGTCAAGCTGACGGACTTCGGCATCGCCCGCGCGGCGGAGCGCCGGCACAAGACAGAGGCCGGCACGCTCAAGGGCAAGTACGGCTACATGAGTCCCGAACAGGTGTCGGGCGGTGAGATCGACGCGCGCAGCGACATCTTCTCGGTCGGCATCCTGCTCGCCGAGATGGTGATGGCGCGCCGGCTGTTCACGTCGACCAACGATCTCGACATCCTGTTGATGGTCCGCGACGCGCGGCTCGATCGCCTGCACAAGTACGCGAGCGAGTTTCCGATCGAGCTCCGCGTGCTGTGCTCGCGTGCGCTGCAGCGGCGTCCCGAGGATCGCTGGCAGTCGGCCGCGCAGTTTCGCGATGCGCTCGACGAGTGGTTGCGCCGGACCTCGGGCGCGTCGAACCGCGAGCTCGCGGGCCTGATCGGCAAGGTCATCAACTCGCCGACCGCGGACCTCGAACCCGTCGCCGATCCGGGCGGCGGCGTGGTCCGGCAGATCACCGCCGACGAAGAAGCGTTGTCGGGCCCGATGACGCGGATGAGCTTGATGCGCGCCGAGGCCGATGCGCGCGCCGCACGTGCCGCGTACATCGCGGGCGACGCGATCCCGACGGGCGTGACCCACGACCCGTCCTCGCAGGGCACCGAGGTGATCGTCGGCGACGACGACGTGATCGCGGAGCCCGTCGAGGTGCCGTCGGGGCCGCGCGAGATCGGTGATCTGCGCGATCGCCCGGTGCTCGGGGTCGTGTTCAATCTCGCGAAGACCCGGGCTACCGGGATGCTCTCGCTCGAGGGTCGCGCCGGCGTGCTCAAGGAAGTGTATTTCGTCGACGGTCAGCCGCAGTTCGTCAACTCGAACGTCGAGAAGGAGCGGCTCGGCAACTTCTTGATCGAGGCCGGCGCGCTGACGCCGCAATCGCTCCAGCGTGCCCTCGGTGTCATGCACCACTTCGGTGGTCGGCTCGCCGACACGCTCGTCGGGCTGGATATCCTCGATCCCCTCGAGGCGTACCGGCTGCTCGCGAAGCAGGTCGCCGCGAAGTTGATGGAAGCGTTCTCGTGGCAGAAGGGCCGCTTCACGTGGACGCCGCGCCACCCGAACCCGTGGAAGGCGCGCTCGCTCCACCTCGATGCGTTCCGCGTGATCGGTGCCGGCGCCGCCCAGCTCTCCGAATCGCTGATCGACGAGTGGCTCACCGTCAACACGATCAAGTTCATCGTCGCCGAGCCCACGCCGGAGGGCGAGCTCGGCAACTTCGGCCTCGGGGATGCGCTGCTGCGCGTCTACAGCCTGCTCGATGGCCGCACGCGGCTGAGCGATCTCGCGGCGCGCGTCCGATCGCCCGAGGCGAGGTGGAATCTGTTGCGATTGACGTACCTGCTCGTGCAGACCGGTCACGCGCGTCTGTCATAACCCCCGGCCAGATGTCCGTCGCGATCCTTACGGTCCAGGAGCTCGAGAAGTCGTTCGGCACGCGGCTGGTGCTGAAGGGGGCGTCGTTCGCGGTGCACGAGCGCGACCGGATCGGCATGATCGGCGCGAACGGCGCGGGCAAGTCGACGCTGCTCGCGATGCTGGTCAGCAAGGCGATGGGCCTCGACGACGTGATCCTCGAGCCCGACGCCGGGTTGATCACGTGGAAGCGCGATCTGCGCCTCGAGTACGTCTCGCAGGAGCCGCCGCTCGATGTCACGGCCACGGTGGGCACGACCCTCGAACGTCCCGAGGCCGCGGCGCACGAGGTCGGTTCGATCTCGAACGCGCTGCAGTTGCCGCCCCACAGCGCGCTGATCGGCAACCTGTCGCTCGGTGAACGGCGTCGCGTCGCGCTCGCCCGCGCCCTGCTCGGCCGCGCCGACGTACTCGCACTCGACGAACCGACCAACCACCTCGATTCGACGACGGTCGAATGGCTCGAGCAAAAGCTCGCGGGTTGGCCGGGCGCGTTGATCGTGGTCACCCACGATCGCTACTTCCTCGACAAGGTCGCGACCCGGATCCTCGAGGTCGATCGCGGGCGCGTTCACTCGTACGAGGGCGACTACGGCGAATTTCTGTTGAAGCAAGCGGAGCGGTTCGCGCACGAAACCGAGGCCGAGTACCAGCGCGTCTCGTTCATCCGTCGCGAGATCGATTGGATCCGTCGCTCGCCACCCGCGCGCTCGACCAAGGCGAAGGCGCGGATCGATCGCTTCGATGCCGCCGTTGGTGGTGCCCCGACGGAGAACGACAAGGCACCGGCCGTGCTCGGCCTGCGCATCCCGACCGGCCCGCGCCTCGGATCGACGATCGTCGAGCTCACGAAGGTCTCGAAGTCGCTCGGTGGCAAGACCCTGATGAAGGATCTCACGCTGCTGATGAAGCCCGGCGATCGGATCGGCATCGTCGGATCCAACGGCGCGGGCAAGACCACGCTGATCAAGATGATCCTCGGTCTGCTCCCACCTGATAGCGGCAAGGTCACGATGGGCATCAACACGCGCCCCGCGTACCTCGAGCAAGGCCGCACCGAGCTGCGCGACGACCTCACCGTCCTCGAGGAGGTTGGCGACGGGAACGACTACGTCGAGTTGCCCACCTCGAACGGTGGCACCGAGCGGTCGCACGTGCGCGGCTTTCTCAAGATGATGGCGTTCCCCGATTCGATCGCCGACACCAAGGTCGGCAAGCTGTCGGGCGGGGAGCGCAACCGCGTCCAGCTCGCGCGGCTGCTGCGGCGGGGTGGAAATCTCCTGGTGCTCGACGAGCCGACCAACGATCTCGATCTCCCCACGCTCGGCGCGCTCGAGGAGGGTCTGATCAACTTCCCGGGTTGCGCGCTGATCGTGTCGCACGATCGCTGGTTCCTCGATCGCGTGGCAACGGCGATCCTCGCGTTCGAGGGCGACGGCAAGGTGACGCTCTACGAGGGCAGCTACTCGTTCTACGCGGAGCGGCGCCCGCAGAAGGTGCTCGCGAAGCGCGAGAAGTCGATCACGCGCGAGAAGACCGAGAGGCCGAAGAAGCTCAGCTTCAACGAGGCGCGCGAGCTCGCCGGCATGGAGGACGCGATCGCCGCGATCGAGGCGCGCGTGCAGGAGCTCGAGGCGATGGTCGCGGATCCGAAGGTGTTCACCGACTGGGCCAAGATCCAGGAGGTCAACGCCGAGCTCGACACCAAGCGGACCGAGGTCGAGACCCTCTACGTCCGGTGGGGCGAGCTCGAAGCCAAGAGCAAGTAGCTCTCGGTTGGGGTCACGCTCCACCCCTCCAACATCCCGAGATCATTGGGCGCCTGGCGCGAAACGTACAGACCGCCTGGAATGAGCGCAAACGGCGATGGCTCGCGTTCTGCGTGGGTTTGTCCGCTTTGCGCCAGGAGGTCTGTGAGTCCGCGGGCGTAGAGGGGTGGAGCGTGACCCCATTCAGAACGGCGAGATCTGGGCGGCGCGGGCGCGTGCATTGAGCAAGGCGCGGAGCTCGGCGACGACTTGGACGCGCGAGCTCGCGATGTTCGCACGTTCGTCGGGGTCAGCCTTGAGATCGTAGAGTTCGAGCGTCGGGCCGTCGATCAGCTTGTGGCCGCCGCGGATCACGGTCGCGCGCGAAACTAGACCACGTTCGGGGAACACGGCGGCGAACGCGAAGGTACCGAGCGAGGAGCGGGTGCCGCGGATCACCGGAGCGAGCGAGATGCCGTCGGAGACCATGCCGCGTGCTGGTGCGTAGCCGGCGAGCTCGATCAGCGTCGGCCCGAGATCGACGAGCGAGACCGCATCGATCTGATGACCGACGCGGACCGTGGGACCGGCGATGACGAGCGGGACGCGCAGCTGCGTGTTGAACAGCTCGTCCTGATCGAACGGCGTGCCGTGCTCGCCGAGCTCCTCGCCACGCGTGCCGGCGACGACCACGATCGGCGCGGTCTCGACGGTGCGCGCGGCAAAGCCTCCGATGGTCTGCGTGATCGCGCGATCGATGATCCGGAGTCCCTCGTCGTAGACCGCGAGCCTTCGCTCGGAAGTCAGGGCTTCGCGATCCGCCGGCCACGGCACGGCGACATGGATCCAGAGCAGTAGCGGCTGCGTACCGGTGCGGGCCTTGACCCAATCGCGGGCAAGCTCGGCGAGCGTCACGGGATTGTCATTCGCGACACGCAGGTCGAAGCCGCGCATCCAGGTGCGCTCGGCGCGACCGAAGCAGCAGGTGAACGCGGCGGTCTCGTAGCCCGCGGCGCGCAGCTTCTCGCCGATCGAGACATGCCGCGGGTCGAGCTCGAAGCCGTGCTCCGAGCTCTGGCCACGCACACGAGGTGGAGAGATGCCGGTGACCAGCGATGGGATCGAGCGTCGCTCGGTCGGACTCGGTGCGAAGGCCCAGTCGAACACCAGGCCGCGGCGCGAGAGATCTTCGAGCGCTGCCATCGGGGCAGGTCCACCGTGGCCGGGCGTGCGATCGGCGCGGATGCCGTCGATCGTGATCAGCACCAGATCGCGATGAAAGCCGCCACGATCGATCAAGCGTGGACCGTCGAGCGGGAGCTGATCGCGGAGGTCTTCGATGTCGGTGAGGCTCTCGATGCCGAGCTTGCCGAGCCGCGACTCGGACCAGATCGCGATCGCGGTGCGCGGCTCGTGACGCAGCGCGCGCAGGCCGTGCAGGATCACCACGAGCGTCACGACGATCACCACACCGCCACCGATCGCGCGTGCGATCCACGGCCCGCGCCAGGCCGCGTGAACGATCGCGGTCGCGAGCACGCCGGCGACCGAACCGAGGAGAAACCCCGGCGACAGCTCCGGTAAGCGGCGAGTGACGAGCAGGATCCAGCTCAGATAGCCGGCGAGGCATGCCGTGATCAGCGCACCGAGAAAGATCACCGGCGGGCGCAACAGCGAGCCGGGTAGGTGGCGTTGCCAGCCGCGCTCGATCCCGCGCGCGATGATCGTGAACAGCTCCGCCGCGGGACGTGACAGCGCGAGCAGGACGATCAGCGCGAGTACGGCGAGGATCGCGGCGAGGAAGCTGATCGCGTTGACCTTGAAGGCCGTCCACGAGGCGAGCAACCAGGTGCCCTGGAACATCGCCCACGCGAGCCCGAGCAAGCCCAGCCACACGACGCCGACCCATGCGGCGAGCCTCGGCATGCTACCGCGCTCCTCGCGCAGCTCGGCGGCGAGCGACTCGGGAACCCACGCCGCGTAGAGCCCACGGGCGACCAGGGCGGCGATCAGCAACACCGGGAGGGCGATCGGTGCGATCGCGGCGGTGGCGATCCACGCGCGGTCGAGATCTCCTCGCACCTCGACGATGCCGGCGACGGGTGCACCCGCGAGCGCGGCAACGACGCTCGGTGCGAGCCACGCCAGGGCGGCGATAAGCTTCCCTGTTATCCGCACGTGCCGGCAATAGTACGCGATGGTGCAAGTGGGCGCGCTTGCCCGGCATTCGGCGAACACAATTGGTGACAACTAAGTGCGACGAAGGCGTGAGACGAAGGAGTTGCATCCTCATGCTCGAGACCACCGTGATCCGGCAGCGAATCAGTTCTTCGATCGCCTGGTGCGTGGTCGCGAGCTGCGTGTTGCTGGCGGGCGTGACCCGGATTCCCCAGTTCGCGATCGCGACGTGGGTCGTGGCGCTCGGGGTGTTGCTGGTGACCAATCGGCGTTTCCACGCCATGAGCGAGGAGCAGCTCGTGCGCTCGCGTGCCTACCGCGGCGTGGCAGGTGCCGTGTTTGGCGTCGCGCTCGCGGGCTGTGTGATGGGCATGTTGCCGGGGTCCTCGGAGCGCAGTCAGTTGCTCGCGGTGTTCTTCGGCATCACCGCGATCTTCTCGTATCGCACGGTTGTCGCGCAGGGACCGAAGCCGACGATCTTGCTGGTCGCGATCACGAGCTTCACGTGGGCTCCCGCCGCGATGGTCCTGCTGGTCACCTGCAAGTGCGGTCGCCACGAGGCCAACTGGATGGAGACCGCGAGCCACGTGTTGTTGGTGGGCGTGCTGGTCCTGATCAGTGGGCTGGTCGCGATCTCGATGGTCGCGTTTCGCCGTCGGATCAGTGAGTTGCCGGATATGCGCGCTCTCTGATCATTTTCTCGGGAAGATCGGAAGCGGGCCACGTTGAGGTGGTTTGAGGGCCAGCCTCGCCATCGCTTCATACGCCACGTTGCCTCGCATTGACCTGCGGAATGGCCCCGTGCCACGTTCCGCGCGCGCGATGGCGGCGTCCGAGCGACTGCAGGAGATGCTCGACGCCTCCACCGATCGGCTGCGGGCAGTCGCGCGCCGGCTGTGTCGCAACGAGGCGGATGCCCACGATCTCGTGCAGGACACCTGGGAGCGAGCGGTTCGCGCGCAGGCCAAGGATCCGGCGCAGACCCTGAGCGAGGCGTGGTTGACCACGGTGCTGCACAACGCGTTCATCGATCTGTGCAGGAAACGTAAGCGCGAAGGTACGACGGAAGAGGTCGAGAGCGTGGCGATCGCCGCGCCGGAACCGGAGCGCGTGGCGGCGTGGCAAGCGATCACGCCGAAGCAACTGAGCGCGGCGATCGCGATGCTGCCCGAGGAGTTTGCGAGCGTGTATTCGTTGTTCGCCGCCGGTTCGTCGTACACCGAGATCGCCGACAAGCTCGGCCTGCCGAAGGCCACGGTGGGCACGCGGATCTCTCGCGCGCGCACGAGGCTGCGGGCGGTCCTGCTCGCGACTCAGGAGGGCTCGTGAACGAGATGTGCGAGCTCCTCGACCAGTTCTCCGACGGTGAGCTCGACGGCGCCGAGGCCGACCGCTTCCGCGATCACCTGGCGGACTGCGAACCGTGTCAGCGCGGGCTGCACGAGCTGATGCAGCTCGGGCGGGTCGCGGCGGAGCTGCCGCGTCCCACGGTGGTACGCGACATCCGCACCGCGCGGAGAGCAACGTGGCGACGCCCGGCGGTGATGGCCGGCGCGGCGTTCGCGGCGGGACTCGCGGCGATCGTGTTGATCAACCCGTGCAAGTCTCCGGTCGAAGCTCCGGTCCTCGAGCTCGCGAGCACGCGCGCGGTCGAGGGGCGGCTGTCGCTCGCGCGCGACCATCGTCCCTACAACGTCGCGCGCGATCGCAGCGGGCCAGACAGTGTTCCGCTGGCGACGCTCGCCGAGCTGGAGCGCAAGGGCGCGTTCCACGAGATGGCCTCGATCTATCTCGCGGCCGGCGACCTCGATCGCGCTGCGCAGCTCCTCGACCGCGCGGGCTCCGGTCCGAGCATCGAGAGCGATCGCGCGGTGATCGCCCTCGCGCGCCGGCGACCGGCCGACGCGATCGAGCTGATCGACCACGTGCTCGATCAGGACCGCGCGAATCCCACCGCGAAGTGGAATCGCGCGCTCGCACTCGCCGAGCTCGGACTCGATCTCACCGCCGCCGCGCAGTTCGAACAGCTCGCGGCTGCGAAGGAGGAGGGGTGGAGCGAAGAAGCCGCGACGCGCGCGCGCAAGATCCGCGCGGCAACCTCGGCTCGGCAGGTGGCGATGACGAAGGTGGAGGCCGCCGGGAAGGCCATGATCGAGCACGGGACGCCGATGCCCGGCGCGTCGATCGAAGCGCATCCCGATCACGCGCGCCGGTTGTTCTACGACGCCGTCCGCGGTGCGCCGGATCAGGCGTTCCTCGATCGGCTGACGCCGGTGGCAGAGCAGCTCGATCGGATCTCTGGTGGCACGCGGTTGCGCGACCGCCTCAAGCTCCCCGAGCGCCGTCGCGACGCAGCCGCGGCGTATCGTGGGCTGATGCTCGGTACGCCGGTCGCGCGCCCCGAGATCCCGGCGTTCCTCGATCGGATGAGGACGTCCGGCGATCCCGATCTGGTCGTCGGCGCGCTCTACGCGCTCGGCCCGTTTCCGATCAAGGAGACCTCCGAGCTCGTGCGGCTCGCCGAGGCTGCGGGCGATCCATGGTTCCTGCTGCTCGCCGCCCAGGAGCACGCCGCGCTGCTGAGCCCAGCCGATGCAGAGGCGCGCTTGCTCGCACTCGAGCCCGCGTGTGCCACGGCGGATCGCTCGCTGTCGTTGCGCTGCTCGCTGCGCGATCACTTTCTCGGTGAAGGCTATGCCGGGCTGCATCGCCTCGACGAGGCGCGCGCTCGAGCCCTCGCCGAGCGCGCGCGCGTACGTCAGGCGCGCGACTGGACCCAGGAGAGTGCGGTGCTTCCGCTCGAGGCGCAGATCGCCTTGCTCGATGGCAGCTACGCGCTCGCGAAGGCGTACCTCGACGAGACCTCGGCGCGCCGACCCGGTGAATGCCCGGTCGAACGCTTCGCACACCTCGCGCTCGCCCAGGCGGCGCAGAACCAGCTGCGACCGGATCGCGCACGCGCGGAGCTCGCGGCCGCACCGCGTTGCGACGAGCCGCTCTCGATCGCGGCCCTCAACGTCGAGGCCGATCTGGTGCGCTCGGAGCCGGCGCGCGCTGCGAGCGTGCGGAAGGAGCTCGAGGCGCTGCGTGCGAAGGCGACCGAGCGCGGCTCGATCGCGCGGCTCGATTTTCTCGAAGGCCGCCTGCTCTCCACCATCGACACAGCGAGCGCAGAACCCCTGCTTCGCAAGGCGATCGCCGGCGCCGAGGGTCCCGACGGCTCCAAGGTCCGCGGGTACGCCTACAGCACGCTCGCGGTGATGGCCTCGGCGCGCGGGGATCACGCCGGCGTCGTCGCGCTGCTTGCAGACGAGGCGAAGCAGCGCATCCCTGCGAGCTGTGCACTCGCGATCACCGTCGACGACGAACGCATCGCGATCGCGATCATCGGCTCGACAGGCGCCACGGCTGGTTCCTATACCGCCGCGCGCGCGCCCGGTGCGATCACGCCGAGCGAGCTCGTCCCGCGACATCTGAGCGACCAGCTTCACGCGTGCGCCGAGGTCGCGGTGTTCGCTCGGCCGCCGCTACAGGGTCGCGCCGTACTGCCGCCCGGCATCGCCTTCTCGTTTCGCGAAGGCCACCCGGCGACGGGGCACTCGTCGACGACGCGGCTCGTGATCGCCGCCGAAGATCCACCGCCGAGCCTCGGGCTACCGCGGCTCGCGGGTGCGGGCGTTCCGTTGCCCGGCGAGGTGCGTGTCGAGGGCAGTGCCGCCACCCCGGAGCGCACGCTCCTCGCGATGCGCGATGCCGGCGAGGTGATCATCCACGCGCACGGGCTTGTCGATCTCGCGGTGTCCGCGGCCTCGCACCTCGTGCTGTCGCGCGATGCCGGCGGTCGCTTCGCCCTGACCGCCGATGCGATCGCGGCGCAGCGCTTCACCGGCAAGCCGGTCGTGGTGCTGGCGGCGTGTCGCGCGGCGCAACCCGCGGCCCAGGTGCACGAGCCGTGGAGCTTGCCATCCGCGTTCCTGCGTGCCGGCGCACGCGCGGTGCTCGCATCGACGGAGCCGATTCCCGACCGGGACTCTGCGGCGTTCTTCGATGACGTGCTTCGCGAGATCCGCGGTGGAAAGTCTCCAGCCGTCGCCTTGGAATCGGTACGCTCTCGTCGGCGAGTCGCTGGTGCGAGCGCTTGGTTCGAGTCGGTCGTCGTCTTCGAGTAGGAGGAAACATGCAACGCGCAATCGTCACGTCGTTCGTGCTCGTCACTGGCTGTGCCGTCCCGGAAGCGCCCACGTCGATCGAGCGAGAGACCACCACTCGCGAAGGCGACGAGTTCCCCTCGCCCGTCACGCTCGCCGAGTTCGGCGACAAGTGGTTCACGGGGAGTCGCAGCGTGACGATCGTCGAGCGTGCGGAGGAAGGCGAGGGCTATCGCGCTCTCGGCATCGACATCGACACCGGTCTCATCAGATTTCAGATCGTCGGGCCGCGCGAGGAAGTGAAGGACGTGATGAAGCTCGTCACGCTCGCAGGTCTCGACTTCGAGGGATGCGGTGTCTCGCAAGGCGTGTTCACGCCGCCGCCGGTACCGCCGCCGTCGTGTGGTGGCCGCCGGTGCTACCCGTTCGACTACGTGCTCAAGGCGCAGACGCTCGCCGAGCTGAGCTGCCCGTAACGATCTCTCGGGAAGATCTCTCGGGAAGATCGAATCGCTCTCGCGTTGAGGAGGCACATCCAAACAACGCGAGGCTCCGATGAAACCGAGACTGCTCTCTCTCTGTCTACTCTCCCTGATCCTTCCCGCCGGCTGTAGTAGCGATCGATCCGAATCCACCGACGAGCTTCGCGAAGCGAAGCCAGCGCGCGAGCAGGAATCGCAGACGCAGCTCGTCACCGGTGATCGAGCGCGCGAGCTCCTCGATGGTGGACGTCGCGAGCTCCTCGAGCAGCTCGAGCAAGAGTACGGCGCACGCGTCGAGCTGGTGATCGAAGCCCGCTCGCGCAGCGTGGTCTCGATCACCGGCAAGTTCCCCACGCGCGGCGATACCGTCGAGCAGCGCGCGATCGGCTTCCTCGACATCTATCAGGTCCTGATCGATCCGCTGGTGCCGTCGAAGGAGTTCGTGCTCTCGCCCCAGGATCCGTCCTGCTACGAGAGCGCCGTCGTGTTCGACCGCGTGATCGAAGGCATCCCGGTCGCAGGCAGCCGGATGACGATCCACTTCAACGCCGCGCACGAGATCGAGAGCGTGACGAACGGCGTGGCGCCGGTGCCGTCGAGGATCGTCGAGACCGATCCGTGGAGCATCGAAGGAGCGCGGCCGCTCCAGGAGCTGCTGCCCGTCGAAGGTGAGCCGACCCGTACCAAGGTGCTCGTGCCCGCGCCCGATCGCTCGGGCGTCGTGATGGCCGAGGCCGTCGGCTGGATCGACGGTCCCAACCCGAAGGAGATGCGACCCTTTGCTGCGATCGCGATCAACGATGTCGCGATCACCGGCAAGCTGAACGTCCAGACCTCCGTCTCTCAACCGCCGGTGTTCTCGGTCTACGCGCCGAAGTACCTCGACAAGGACGGCCTCCCGCTGCCCGAGTACATCAGCTACCGCGATATCGGTGGCGCCGGCGTCAACTCGTTCCCGTGGGAGCACAACCCGGTCGAGATGACGTACCGCTTCCTCGAGGAGCACAAGTCGCTGATGCGCACCGGCGCGGCGCGCTGCCAGTACGCACCGCGCGGCGTGACCGAAGATCCGTCGGCACCGGGCGTGTTCTTCGTTCGCCTCCAGCAGAAGTACGGTCCGCTGCCGGTGTTCGGTAGCGAGCTCGTGGTCATGCAGGAAGGCCTCGGCAAGGTGATGTCGATCGCGGGGCGCACGCTGCCGAAGATCGCAGCTGCCACGACGCCTTCGCTGGCGGTCAGCGACGCCCTCGACATCGTCGCCACCACGCTGCTCGACGGGATCTCGCAGGAGCCGCAATACAAGACCGCGGTCTACGAAGCACTGCAGCAGCCCTCGAAGGTGGCGCTCGGGGTGTTGCCGGCCCACAAGCAGGACCCGTCGTTCGGTCGCGAGGAGCGCCTCGTCTACGAGGTGCAGCGCGGGCCGTACGTGTTCTACGTCGACACCGAGACCGCGCAGCCGATCGGCAGCCGCTCGCTGATCGCGAACGCACGTAGCGTCGTGACCGACGCCGGTGGCCGCAACGAGCTGAGCTGGCCGTTCGTGACGGACGAGATCGACGGCCTCCCCACCGGTGCGATCTCGCCGCGCAACTCCGACAACGCTCCCGGGCGCATCGGCGGCAATACCGGCACCTCGATCAACAAGGTGCGTGGCTTGTACAGCCGACTCAGCTGGGACGGCTCCGATGGACGTGGCGCGGATTGGGTCGCGAATACCAACGTCAACTTCATGTTCACGCCCTGCCAGAACGCCTTCTTCGATGGCGTGATCACGCATCAGACCTTCTACTGTCTCGGCGAAGCGGCGGATGACGTGGTGGGCCACGAGTTCACGCACGGGGTCGTGTTCGCCTCGTCGCGGCTGTGGTTTGCCGATCAATCGGGCGCACTCAACGAAGCGTACGCCGACGTCATGGGCAACTTGATCGCACCCGATCAGACGGCCGGCGAGTGGCAGGTCGGGGAGCTCAGCACGGGTCGCGGCGTCTATCGCGACATGAAGAATCCGGGCATCGGCCACATCTCCGGCTTCCTCCCGCGCGGCTCGACGTGCAACTTGCTGCCATGGAGCTGCGATTCCGGCTTCGTTCACGCGAACGCGGGCATCATCAACCGCGCGCACGTCATGCTCTCGGACGGGATCCCCGACGGAAGTGGCGGCTTCCTGTCGAGCGGCATCGGTCGCGTCAAGATGGCGAGGCTGATGCACCTGACGATGACGCAGCGCCTGTTCTCCGACGCGCGTCTCAACGATGCAGCGGTCGCCGAGCGCGATATCTGCGAGATGTTCGTCGCGCGCAACGTGCTCGATCTCGACGGCAACCCGTACACAGTCGACGACTGCGATCAGATCACGAACGCGTTCAACCAGGTCGGGCTCGACGGCACGCTCGATACCGGATGGCAGGAGCCGACGCTCGGATTCGCCGGGTCGCGCATGCGCTTCTTCTCGGGCGAGGCCACGGCGAATGGCTGCCCGGTGACGAACGTCGTCACGGATCTGCACCTGATCACCGGTGACCTCTCGATCGATCTCGACCCGACCTCTGCATTGCCGACCGCCACCTCGGACTTCTTCCGCACGCAGAGCATCTCGCTGCGCGTCAGCCCGACGACCCCGCCGCTGCCGCTCGGTACCACGTCGATGTTCCACATCGTCGATTGGACGAACGTGTTCGGCTTCGAGCCGCAGCACGGCTCGCGCATCGTCGCCCCGAACTGCACGCCGCCGGTGTTCACCACCGAGCGCACCTCGTCGGTGTTCTTCCACAACAACATCTTCGGCGCGGGCGGTGCCAACTTCATCGGCGCGATGGCCTCGAGCTGGGGGCCAGGATGCACGCTGCGCGACACCAACGTCGAGCTGCTCGATATCGCGGGCAACACGATCGCGGGCCCGGGCAAGTCGGTCACCAGCACCGTCACGCACTGGTTCTTCGGCCTCGCGATCAACTACAACATGACGGCCACGATCAACTCGCTGCCACCAGGTGGCGGGTCGGGAAACCTGGTCGCCGGCGTGAGCTGGGGCTACGACATCGGACGCGGTCCGTTGCGCCTCCGGCTCAGATACAAGATCGATCGGGCTGCAGGTTCGACGTGCGAGCCGTAGTCTGAACGAGTGCACGACGAGCCTGCGCGTATCCTGGCCCGCATCCGCGAAGTCGCGGATCCGCGGGCGCTCGTCGAGCTGTACGGCTCGAGTGTCTACGCGCCTGCGTACGCCGCGGATGTCGACGTGCTGGTCGTCCACGACAACGCGGCGCGGCTCGCCGCCGCCCTCGGCTTCGAGCTGCTGCCGACGACGCCGCCTCGGTTGCACGGCGTGATCCTCGGTGTGGACGTCGACATCACCGTCGCGACTGGCGATGACCACGCGATGCGCTCGGGACCGCGGGATGCGGCGGCGCTGGTCGAGCGCCTCGGTGATCGCCACGCGGTGTTCCAGGCTGCCTGGCCGCACGTCCGGCAGTTCGTACGGTTGCGCGCGCTCGGTCACAACGGGCTCGGCTACTTCGGGAGCTTCGGGTGGGCGCTGCTGCTGGCGGTCCCGCTCACCGGCGAGCTCGCAACGATCCCCGCCGGCGCGGCGGTTCCGGCGTGGCTGCGCTGGATGGCGAAGCTGCCGCTCCAGACCCGCCTCGGCTTCGATGGGACGAGCGCCGATGCCGAGCCGCTGTTCCTCGTCGCGCCGTCGCCGCCGCTGCGCGATGTCGCACGCCTGAGCAAGCGCGGGGCAGGGCACCTGCTCGCGGAGATGCGTGCCGCGGCGACCGCGATCGGAGCCGCCGCGACCGACGAGGAAGCGCTCTCTCGCATCGTCGATCTCGCGACCGCACCACCACCCGGCACCACGCTCGTGATCAGCGGCGACGACGAGCACAGTCGTGGGCGTTACGACGGCATGGCGCGCCGGCTCCTTCGCGATCTCGAGGCGCTCGGTCCGACGCGGTCGTGGGGTCGGTTCGATCTCGTCGGCGAGGGCTGGGAGCACCGCATCACGGTGTCGAAGCCCGCACCGGCGCGCGAGCTCGCCGAGCACTGGCTCGGGATCACGAACATCGACGCGATCGTCGAGTGACGCCACCGAAAAACTTGTTGGCGCGGTGTCGGAGCGGCACGCTCGGCCGGTGAGCGTCCTGGCGATCTTTCGTTCTCGCCGGATGCTCGTCCTGTTCTTGTTCGGCTTCTCGTCGGGGCTGCCGCTCTATCTGACAGGGCAGACCCTCCAGGCGTGGTTGACGTCTGCGAACGTGTCGCTCGCCGACATCGCGACAATGTCGCTCGTCGGGCTCGCGTACACGTTCAAGTTCACGTGGGCGCCGCTACTCGATCGCTACTCGCTGCCGTTCCTCGGACGACGGCGTGGCTGGGTACTGGTGACGCAGATCGGGCTCGCGATCTCGATCGTCGCGATGGGGCTCGTCGATCCCGTCGAGTCACCCGGCGTGCTGGCGGTGTTCGCCGTGTGCGTCGCGTTCTTCTCGGCGTCGCAGGACATCGTGCTCGACGCGTACAACGCCGATCTGCTGTCGCCCGACGAGCGCGCGGCAGGCGCCGCGATCTACGTGATCGGCTACCGCGTCGCGATGATGCTGATCGGCACGCTCGCGCTGTTCCTGTCGGAGTGGATCCCGTGGAGCGTGATCTACCCGGTCATCGGTTCGCTCGTGCTCGTCGGCGTGGCCGCGACACTGATGGCCGAGGAGCCGCCCGCCCCGACGCGCCCGGCCCGCACGCTCGTCGCGGCGTTGTACCTGCCGTTCCTCGAGTTGTTCCGCCGGTTCGGGTGGCTCGGCATGGTCCTGATCCTGCTGTTCGTCTCTACCTACAAGTTCGGAGAGTACTTCGCGCAGTCGCTGCTGATCCCGTTCCTCAATCGAGGCGCCGGCTTCGACTTCCAGGAGATCGCGTTGTTCTACAAGATCCTGGCGTTCGCCGCGATCTTCGCCGGCGGCATGATGGCCGGCTCGCTGGTCGCGAAGTTCGGCATCCGCAAGATGCTCTTCCTGTTCGGCATCCTGCAGGCGTGCACGAACCTCCTCTACGCGCTGCTCGCCGTCGTCGGTCACGACTACACCGTGTTCGGTGCCGCGGTGCTCGCCGACAACCTCACCGGCTCGATGGGGACCGCCGCGTTCGTCGCATTCCAGATGTCGGTCACCTCGAAAGGCGTGTCCGCGACGCAGCTCGCGCTGATGACGTCGTTGACATCGCTCGGGCAGCGCGTGTTCGGACCGTTCGCCGACAACGTGGTCACCACGTTCGATCCGCAAGGCTTCCACGGGCTCGTCGGTATGCACGTCGACCTCGTGCCGGTGATCCGCCCTCACTACGAGACCGCCCTCGCGACGTTCCACTGGAGCGACCTCACGACGCTCGATGCCGCGTATTCGTACTTCTTGCGGCTCGTCAACCCGGGAGCTGCAACGGTCGTGTCTTCGCAGGACTGGACCTTCTTCTTCATCGTCACCGTGGCGATGGCGATCCCCGGGATCGTGCTCGCGCTGGCCGTCGCCAACCTCGGCGATCGCCATCCCGAGGGCGGCACTTCTATAGCTGCGTCCTGAGCAGGAAGAAGGTTGCGCCCCTGGGCCGGCCCTCGTAGCGTGGTCCCGTGAGGCCCTGGCTCGTGGTCCCGATCGTCGGCGTCGTCGCCGGCGCGATCGCGGCCGCCCTCGGGGCACGTGGTCTCGAGATCGGCTGCGGTGCCCTCGCCGCCGCCTCGATCGTCCACGCCATCCGCTCGCTCGCCGGCGAACAGCCGGCCGCGATCGCCGGTGCCGCTGCGGGTGGGCTGCTCGCCATCGTCGCGATCGTCGAGCACGGTGCACGCGCGCATCACGGCCTGGCCGTCCCGTGGCTCGCCGTCGCTGCCGCGGCGTGGACCTTCGCCGAGCTCGCGCGACCCACCGCCACGCCCTACGTCGCGCTCGCGCCCGCGATCGCCGCCGCGCTGCTCGAGCCCGCGTTCGTCGCACTGCCCGCGATCGCGGGAGCTCGGCTCGTGCGTCCGTCGAAGGAGGTGATCGAAGCCGCGCTACGCGCGCAGCTACGCGTCGACTCGGGGCCGGTGGGCCAGCTGCCGCTCAAGGGTGTGCCGCAGTCGGGCCCGATCAAAGCGCACTCGGGTCCCGTCACGAAGCGCGTTGCGAAGTCTCCGCGTCCCGGCTTGCCCCCGCGGTGGGTGGTCGCGGTGCCGGTCACCGGCGCCGTCCTGATCCTCCTCGCGATCATCGCAGGCACGGCGCGCGAGGGCTCGTTCGCCTCGCTCGGCCAGTCCTGGTTCGGTCCGCGTCTGACCATCGCCGCGCCCCTCGAGGCACTGACGCGGCTCGCCGACGCACTCGGTCCGATCGCCGTCGTCGCCGCCCTCGGTGGCCTCGCCGTCCTCGCGCGGGTCCAGCTCGCGAGCCTCGCCATCTTCGCGTGCGCCGTCGGCGCGATCAGCGTCGACCTCCGCACCGGCGCTCCGGGTGCCGCGACCCTCGGCCTCGCCGCGGTCTGCGCGGGGGCCGGCATCACGCGCCTCGCCGGCACGATCCGTCTCCGCAGTGGCCAGGCGATCACCGCTGCGATGTGTGGCGCGATCCTGCTCGTGCCACCGGTGTGGACCGTGATCGGCTAACGTTCAGGCCGTGGACATCATCCGTGATCGCGGTCGACGTGCCTGGAGCAGCGCTGCGATCGCGATCGGCAACTTCGACGGCGTCCACGCCGGCCATCGCGCGCTGATCGACAAAGCCCGCGCGCTCGCGGGTGACGGCAAGGTCGTCGTGCTGACGTTCGATCCACACCCGAGCGCGGTCGTCGGGAACGGCGCGCCGCGCGCGATCGGATCTCTCGATCGCCGCCTCGAGCTCCTCGAGCAGGCCGGCGTCGATGCCGTCGTCGTCGAGCCGTTCACGCGAGAGCTCGCCGCGCTCACCGCCGAGACCTTCGTCGACGACATCCTCGTCGGTTCGCTTCGCGCGAAGGCCGTCATCGTCGGCTACGACTTCACCTACGGAGCGCAGCGCTGCGGCACCACCACCACCCTGCAGGCCCACGGCGCACGCGCCGGCTTCGAGGTCGCGATCGTCCCGGCGGTCGAGGTCGACGGCGCGCCCGCATCCTCCACCCGGATCCGCGCGCTGCTCGCGGAGCATCGACTAGCCGAAGCCAATCGGATCTTGGGTCGCGCCTGGGACCTCGACGGCACCGTCGTTCACGGTGCGAAGCGCGGCCGCGCGATCGGGGTCCCCACCGCCAACATCGCGCCGGCGAGCGACCTGCTGATCGCTCCCGGCATCTACGCGTGCACGCTCGACGGCAAGCCTGCCGTCGCGAGCCTCGGCTGGAATCCGACGTTCGTGCAGCAGGGCGGGCTGGTCCTCGAGGTCCACGTCCTCGACTGGGATGGGGATCTCTACGATCGCCGGGTGAGAACCGCCTTCGTCGGCTGGCTACGGGACGAGCTGACGTTTGCTTCCGTCGATGCGCTCCTCGTGCAGATCCGCAAAGACATCGACGACGCTCGCAAAATCCTCGCGAACCCAACGGCTTAGCGCAGCGCCCGGCGAGAGGCCGAAGCGTCAGTTCACGAGGCGCGGACCTCTCGCTGTCAGGAGGTGGATGTCATCCGACAAGGGTTCTCCGGTGGCACTCGTTTGGGTTTGATACGCCCGTGCAAATGGGACGTCTGATCCGCTTTCGAACCCTGGGAATCGCCGCGCTGCTGGCGACGAGCCTGCTGCAGACCGGTGGCGCGGTCGTTCGACCGAAGGGAGCGGAAGCTCCAATCGTCGCCGCGGAACGCGGTGGCCGAACCGTGCGTGAGGTCGTGTGGTCCCGCGCAGGACGAGGTGGTCCGCTCGCGACTCGCCTCGCGGCCGAGGGCCTCGCCGGCTGGACGGCGCAGTGGGATCGCGACACCGACGTGCCGCTCCGCCTGTGGGGCGCGGGCATCGTGTTCTCGGGCTCGACCGCGAATCCCGCGATCGCCGAAGCTGCGGCTCGTCAGTTCCTCGCCCAGCACCTCGCGACCCTCGCGCCCGGCGCGACGGTCTCCGACTTCGACCTCGCCAGCAACGAGCTGTCGCCCACCGGCACGCTCCGCACCGTCGGCTTCGTGCAGCGCAGCAGTGGTGTGCGCGTGCTCGGCGGCGGCGTCGGCTTTGCATTCAAGGCGGATCGCCTGGTGATGGCGAGCTCGACCGCGCTGCCGAACGTCTCCGTCGCGCTGCCCCAGGATCGCCTCGCTCCCGCCGCGTCACGTGACTCCGCGGTGCGCTGGCTCGGTCAAGACGGCTTCGCCGTCGCGCCGCGTGCGAGCACCTCGAAGCAGGTCATCTACCCGACGATCCGCGCGAAGCGCGCCGGCAAGCTCAACATCGAGTACCGCCTCGCCGAGCAGCTCGAGGTCGACGCCACCAACCACGAACCCGGCACCTGGATGGTATGGGTCGACGCGGTGACCGGCGAGCCGATCGCACGCAAGAGCGGTATCCGCTACGCGAGCGGCCGCGTGTTGTTCGACGTCCCCGATCGCCACCCGAGCGGCGCGCGCAGCCCGAAGCCCGCACCGTTCGCACGTTTCACGATCGGCGCCGAGGTGGTGACTGCCACCGAGGACGGCACGATCGCGTGGACCGGCAACACCGGGATCAATGTCGAGCTGACGCCCGCAGGCCAGTTCGTGACGGTGCAGAACAAGGGAGGCGCGCCGCGGATCACCGAGATGGTGAGCCTCGCGAACAACGGCCAGTTCACCTGGAGCAAGTCGACCACCGAGTTCGAGGATGCGCAGGTCAGCTCCTACGTGTTCGCGAACCAGGCGAAGGCCTTCACCAGGGCGCGCCTCAACCCCGGCCTCAGCTGGCTGAATCAGGCGCTGCCCGTGTCGGTCAACGAGAACGAGACGTGCAACGCGTTCTCGACCGGCAACGACATCCACTTCTTCCGCCGTGGCGGCGGTTGCGAGAACACCGGTCGCCTGTCGGACGTCGTCTATCACGAGTTCGGTCACTCGCTACACGCCAACTCGATCATCGAAGGCGTCGGTGACTTCGAGGGCGCACTGTCCGAAGGGATCGGCGACGTGCTCGCGATGGCGATGACGAACGACTCCGGCATGGGCCGCGGGTTCTTCATGAACAACAGCCCGCTTCGCCAGCTCAACCCGGCGAACGGCGAGAAGGTGTGGGGCATCAACACCAACGGCGAGGTGCACAACGACGGCGAGGTCTACGGCGGCACGATGTGGGACCTCAAGGTCGCGCTCGAGGCGTCGCTCGGCACCGAGGCCGGCTACAGCAAGTTCCTCGAGATCTTCTACGCCACCGTGCAGCGCGCGTCGGACATCCCCTCGTCCTACGCCGAGGCGCTGCTCGCCGACGACGACGATGGCAACCTCGACAACGGCACGCCGAACCAGTGCGCGATCGATGCAGCCTTCGCGGCCCACGGTCTCGCCGACCTCTCGACTATCCTCGGCCTCGAGGGCGCGGTGCGCGACGGCAACCACGTCGTGGTCCCGCCTGCGATGCCGTCCAACGCCTCGTGCGAGGTGCCGACGATCGTCAGCGCTCAGATCGAGTGGCACCGCCGCGGCGAGGTCGCGCCGCAGTTGATCGACATGGCGTCGGGCGATGAAGGCCTCACCGCCGAGCTGCCGACGATCGGTGACGGCAACGTCGCCGAGTACCGCATCAACGTGAGGCTGTCGAACAACACCACCGTCAAGTTCCCCAACAACGAGGCGGACCCGTTCTATCAGTACATGGTCGGGGCGGTCGAACCGATCAAGTGCTTCGACTTCGAGGACGGCCTCCAGGGCTGGACCACCACCGCCGACTGGCAGGCCGCGGCGCCCGAGGGCCTCGGGGGTGATCCCACCGAGGCGCACGGCGGCACCAAGGTGCTCGGCATCGACCTCACGAACGACGGCAAGTATCGCGATGGCGCGGCGCAGATCGCGGAGTCGCCCGAGATCGACCTCGGCGGCGCCACCAAGGTTCGCCTCCAGTACTACCGCCACCTCGGCATCGAGGACGGCTTCTTCGATCAGGCGAAGGTCTCGGTCAACGGCACCGAGGTGTGGAAGAACTTCGCGAGCCCGACCGAGAGCGGCGGCACCAACCACCTCGACAAGGAGTGGATCTTCCAGGACGTCGACCTGTCCGCGCAGGAGGCCTCGGGCAAGGTGAAGCTCAGGTTCGAGCTGAGGGCCGACCAGGGCCTGTCGTTCGGCGGCTGGACGATCGATGACGTCTGCGTCGTGCGCATCGTGGAAGCTCCGGCGCCGGGTGCTGAGGACGAGGGCGGTTGCTGCTCGTCGTCGGGCGCACCGGCCGGTTCGCTGCTCCTCGGCCTCGCGACGATGGGGCTCGTGATCCGCCGCCGCCGCCGCAAGTAACTCGACAGCCGATCCCGAAGCGCTCGTGACCCCCGGTCACGGGCGTTTTCTCGTTTCGGTGCACGAGTTGCGCACCCTCGTGCGCTGTTGACTTGACGTCAGTAGTCTACGGTACGGCTTGTTGACTCGGCGTCAACTGCGCGTCTCGCGCGACGCCAACCGATGTCATGGTGCCCGCCTTCAGTCGGCAGCCCCGGTGGGGCTAGATCATCTCGCGTTTCACGAGGGGGGCTCGAATGCGCGTACGTACGATCGCGATCGCGGCAGCGTTGTCTGCCGGTCTGATCCAGGACTCCGAGGCTTTGATCCATTCCAAGTCGGCCGATGCTCCGCAGGTCTCTGCAGGGCGAGGTCCGCGAGCTCATCGATCGATCGGCTGGACGGCCGTCCAGCAGCTCGGTCCCGCGTGGAGGACGGCGATCCTCGATCGCGACACGGGCGTGCCGCTCCGCATCTGGGGCCACGGCGTGGTCGCGTTGGGGGCGGTCGCGGATCCCGCGATCGCGGAGGCGATTGCCAGACAGACCCTCGCGCACCACCTCGCCGTGCTGGCACCAGGTGCGACGGCGACCGACTTCGTGCTGGTCGCGAATCAGCTCGGCGGTGGTGGCGACACGCGCAGCGTCGGCTTCGAGCAACGCAGCGGAGGGCTGCGCGTGCTCGGTGGCGCGATCGGCTTCACGTTCAAGCACGACAAGCTCGTGATGATCAACTCGACGGCGTTGCCGAACGTCGGGGTAGCACCGACGGGAACGCGGCTCGCACGGGCGAAGCTGGCGGCCACCGCGATCGGCTGGCTGGCGGGCGAGGGCTACGCGGCCGAGCTCTCACGCACGCGCACGGCCATCGCGACGGACCGCGTGATCGTTCCGATCGTGCGGCCTCGTCGAGGTCCGATCGACGTCAGCTATCGCGTCGCCGAGCACGTCTCGCTCGACAGCCGCGATGGGACGCCGGGCTCGTGGGACGTCTGGGTCGACGCCGCCGACGGTGCGCCGATCGCCCGCCGGAGCCGGCTGCACTGGTCGACGGGCAAGGTCCTGTTCGACGTACCCGAGCGCCATCCCGCCGGGACGCGGATGCCGATGGCGGCGCCGTTCGCGACGCACACGATCGGCGGCGCTGCCGTGACCTCCACGCTCGACGGTAGCGTGACGTGGAACGGCAACGGCTCGACGGCGGTGACGCCTGGTCTCCGCGGGCCGTTCGTCGCGGTGTCGAACGCGGCGGGTGGGCTCGTCAGCGAAGCGCTCTCCCTCGCGCCGAACGCGACCGTGACGTGGAGCAAGGCGACCAGCGAGACCAGCGACGCGCAGCTCGCGGCGTACGTCCACGCTTCGATCGTCAAGCAGTTCGCGAAGACGCGGATCGATCCGAACCTCGCCTGGCTGGACGAGACGATCTCGGTCACCGTCAACGAAGGCTCGAGCTGCAACGCCTACTCGACCGGCGACGACATCCACTTCTATCGCAAGAGCGCGCAGTGCGAGAACACGGCGCGGCTCGCCGACGTCGTCTATCACGAGTTCGGACACTCGCTGCACAACCACGCGATCATCGAGGGTGTGGGCTCGTGGGACGGGGCGCTGTCCGAGGGCATGAGCGACGTGCTGTCCACTCTCATCACCAACGACGCCGCGATGGGGCGCGGATTTTTCCTCACCAACGCGCCGATGCGCAACCTCGATCCGGCGAGCGATCTGCGGTGGCCCGACGACATCACCGGCGAGGTCCACGCCGATGGCGAGATCATCGGCGGGACGATGTGGGACGTCAAGAAGGCGCTCGAAGCGAAGCTCGGTGCCGCTGCCGGTCATGCGAAGACCGTCGAGATCTTCTACGGCATCCTCCAGCGCGCCTCGGATATCCCGTCGAGCTACGCCGAGGCGTTGGTCGCCGACGACGATGACGGCGATCTCGCGAACGGCTCGCCGAACCAATGCGAGCTCAACACCGTGTTCAAGGCGCACGGCCTCGCCGACGGCGTCGTCACCGCCGGGATCAACGCACCCGTCCGAGATGCCTTCGCGATCTCGCTCGATGTCACGCCGCCCGGTGGCGACTGCCCGGCGCCGGCTGTGAGGAAAATCGAGGTCGAGTGGCGGCTGCGGGGCAATGACTCGCAGGTCGTCGCGCTGACGCGCACCGACGACACGTTCGCCGGCGCGATCCCCACGCAGCCCGAGGGCAGCGTCGTCCAGTACCGCGTCACCGTCACCCTCGAGAACGGCTCGACGGTGTCGTACCCCAACAACGCCGCCGATCCGTTCTACGAGTTCTACGTCGGCGATGTCGCCTCGCTGTGGTGCGCGGACTTCGAGGCGCGATCCTCGGAGTGGACCAGCAGCGAGGACTGGGAGGTCGGCGAGCCGCGAGGTCTCTCGACCGATCCGAAGCTCGCGCATGGCGGCACGAGCGTGTTCGGCACCGATCTGACGAAGGATGGCGCCTACGCGAAGTCGGCGACGACGTTCGCCGAGACCGTCGAGCTCGATCTCGAGGGGCGCACCGACACCCGTCTGCAACTCTGGCGGTGGCTCGCCGTCGAGGACGGCTTCTACGACCGCGCGCGGATCCTGATCAACGACCAGCTGGTGTGGTCGAACCTGGCGAGCACGACGGAGCCCCAGGACAGCGTCGATCACCTCGATCGCGAGTGGCGGTTCGCCGACTTCGATCTCGCGCCGTATGCACGCGCTGGCAAGGTCAAGCTCCGCTTCGAGCTCGAGTCCGACGAGGGACTCCAGTTTGGCGGCTGGAACCTCGACGACGTCTGCATCGTCTACCCGAGCGTCGCACCGCCGCCCGATTGCGAGGGCGACGACTGCGAGCCCGGCACCGATCCGACCTCGGAGGACCTCGCGGGCGGCTGCTGCTCGTCCTCGCGGGGTGGCCCGAGTGCGCTCGGGCTCGGATTGCTGGTGCTCGGTCTCGGGCTCCGCCGCCGCCGCTGATCCCGTACACTGCGGGGACTCGTGCGCGCGTCGATCCTGCTCGTGGCGGCCTGTGGCCGGATCGGCTTCGACGAGGTGTCCGAGCCGCCGCCGCAGCGGCTGTGCGCGGCGATCGAGATCGTGTTCGATGACTGGATCGTCGACCCCAACCCGATCGGTTGTCCTTGAGATGAGCTCGATCGAGCAGCTGTTCGCCGAGGTCTACGCGAATCCCGACGACGATCAGGTCCGACGCGTGCTCGCCGATGCACTGCTCGCGACCGGCGATCCGCGCGGCGAGCTGATCCTGTTCCAGCTCGAGCCCGACAAGGACTATCACCGTCGCGCGATGCGGCTGGTTCAGGCGCATGGCTTGTCGTGGCTCGGCGCGCTGCGCGGCAAGGTGATCCCACTCGCCTACGAGCGCGGCTTCCTCGCCTCGGTCAGCTTGCAGTTGCAGTTACAGATCAGGCCGATCGACTTCGACCTGCCGATCTGGGGCACGGTTCACACGATCGATCTCGAGGATGCCGACCTCGATACCTTCCAGATCACGCCGGTGATGCGCTCCCTGAAGACCCTCATCGGGCTCACCCCTTTTCGCATCGCCGATCTGAGGAACCTCCAACCCGAAACCACCAAGCGCCTCGAGCTCGTGGCTCTCCCCGAGCCACCCACGCTGAGCAACGAGCGCTACGACCTCGCCAACGAATAGGCTACGAGTCTTCGTCGGACTGCGTCGTCGAGCGCCACAGGTCGTAGATCACCTGGGCGTCGGCACGCGTGGCGAGGAAGTCACGCAGTTGACCGATGCGCTCGGCGGCGGGCATCGGACCGCTGCCGATCCTGCGCAGCTTGCGGATCGGGAGCGGCGGCTCGCAGAGCAGATCGTAGGCCGCGACCACGAGCTCGAGCAGGTCGACGCGCTCGAACACGTGCTCGCCGCGCTCGCGCTCTCGATCCAGCTTCGCGATCCGATCGAACGAGCCACGAACGCGGGTGGGGAGATAATCACAGACCGCGCCGAACGCCGCGCCGAGCGGCGTGATCAACGCGTGCTCGCCATCTCCACATCGTACGTACGCCTTCACAGCTACACGGCGACGGGTAGCACGCGACGGCGCACGAGCTTGATGCTGAGCAGTCGGTACAGCATCTTGCTGACCTCGAACGAGCCCATCCGTGACTTGCGGATGATCTCCTTCACGGTGTTCTTGCCGTTGATCAGCTCGAGCACTGCGAGCTCTTCGCGCGTCAGCCGACCGCGACCCATCTGCGCGACTGAATCCTCGTTGCGCAGGAACACGACATCGAAGTTGTCGATCGCGCGCTCGATCAAGTGCCACTCGTCGACGCGGCGGTACCCCTCCATCAACACGCTCTCGACATCGAGGGCGAGGGCGGCGTCGATCGCCGCGGGCGGCAGCTCGACGCCGGCGGCGAACCGGAACCGGCCGTGGCGCCAGCGCAGGATCTCGTAGATCAGCTCGCTCGACTGCCGCGTCAGACACGCCTTGAGATCCGCCTCGGCGAGGTGCCCGAGCTTGACCAGCTGCTGGCCGATCAACTTGCCCGATGCACGAGCTTCGGCGAACGATTCGAAGTCCTGACGCTGCATCAGCTCCGCATCCATCACGAAGCGGCCGAGCAGGAATTCGTCGGGCACGCCTTGGGCCATCGCCTGATCGACGCGGCCGCGGCGGAAGTAGATCTCGACCTTCGCGCCGGTGCGCTCGACGGTCAACACGCCGGATTGCTCCTGCACGTCGAGGAGCTGCAGGACTTCGGCGAGCGGCACGACGCGGAGATCGCCGCGCAACCCCGGCGTGCCCTCCGCGAACAGGCCGAGATCGATCGACGCCAGCATCTTGCCGAGCGTCGCGTCGTCGAGCGCGGTGCGCGCGGCCTCGGCGATCGCCGCCGCGTCGGTGGGAATCTCGCTCTTGTCGCCATCCGACGCGCTCTGTGCGAGCGCGAACAGCGCCGCGACGCGCGCACTCACGGCATCGGTGATCCGCGAGCGCAGGTCGCCGATCACGCTCGACTTCGCGTGCGTGCGATCGGCGTCGTCGGTGGCGGCCAGATCCTCGCCGGTGACCAGCGACGGGTTGTCGTCTTCGTTGCCGGGCTGGCTGTACTTCGCGATGGAGTGTTGGACCACCGCGGTGATCGCCTCGGGCGAGAACGGCTTGGTGATGTAGTCGACGATCCCCATCACCTTGACGAAGCGTTCTCCGACCTGATCTCCCTTGGCACTCATCAGCACCACCGGGATGTCTCGCAGCTTCGGATCGGCGACGAGCTCGCGGCAGAACTGGTATCCGTTCATGCGCGGCATCACGAAGTCGAGCAGGACCAGGTGGGGCCGTTGTGCACGGATCGCTTCGAGGCCTGCTTCTCCATCCGGTGCGGTTTGCACCTGATAACCGGCCTTGGTCAGCACCAACTGCACCACTTTCGTGATGGTCGGACTGTCATCAATCACTAGGACGAGCTCGCCGGCCATGTCGGTGTACCCCTCACTTCGCGGCACATTGAGTTGCTGCGGGAAGAGATCACATCCTATGAGGATCATGGCCAAGCCAGCAATGCGGCCTTCCTGATTTGGTGGCGTACAAAACGCCATGGTACGTTCGGTCTCGCGTGCCGTCCCTCGAGGGCGACCTGGACCATTACCCCAGGAAATTCGGCAAGTATCACTTGCTGGGACCCCTCGCTCAGGGAGGCATGGGCGCGCTGTATCTCGCGGTCACGGGCGACCGCGGGCTCGAGCGCCTGATGGTGATCAAGACGGTCCTCCCGCACCTCGCGGACGCCGAGTACGTCGCGCGGTTTCGCGACGAGGCGAAGGTCGTCGTCAAGCTGTCCCACGGAAATCTCATCCCGGTGTTCGACGCCGGGGTGGTCGGTGGCGAGATGTTCCTCGCGATGGACTTCGTGGAGGGCCGAGACCTCCGCGCGGTGTGGAACCGCTGCGCGAAGAAGCAGGTCGCGTTCCCGATCGACATCGCCGTCTACATCATCAAGGAGCTGTGCCGCGGCCTGTCGTACGCGCACACGTATCCCGAGCTCAACCTCGTTCACCGCGATATCTCGCCGCCGAACGTCCTCGTCTCGTACACCGGCGAGGTCAAGCTGACTGATTTTGGTCTCGCCTCGTCGACCCTCAAGCTCGAGAAGACGGCGCCCGGCATCATCTACGGCAAGGTCGCGTACATGTCGCCGGAGCAAGCGCGCGGCGAAAAGCTCGACGGCCGCTCGGACATGTACGCGTCGGCGATCGTGCTGTGGGAGCTGCTCACCGGTCGCCAGCTGTTCCCTCCCGGCAAGGATCAGCCGCAGGATCTGCTCGCGCGCGCGAAGAACCCCGAGCCGATGCGGCCGAGCAAACGTGCCCCGCGCGTGCCCGTCGAGCTCGACGAGATCTGCCTGCGCGCGCTGGCTGCGGAGCGCAAGGATCGGTACGCGAACTGCGACGAGATGCGCATGGCGCTCCAGCAGTGGCTCTCGACCAACGCGCCCACCACCGACGGCACGCGGATGTCGACGTTCCTCCAGGAGCTGTTCTCCGAGGACATCGTTCGCGAGCGTGGCGAGCGCACCGAGCTGATCTCGCGGGTCCGGACGCGTGCGCTGACGTTGCCGCCTACCGACGAGCTTCGCCGGTGGATCGAGAAGAGTGGTGGCCTGCCGCGGGGCCCGAACGACACCGACGTCGACGACGCGGCGATGATCCACTCCGAGGTGCCGGGGCAGGGAAATGAACCGCCGGTGCGCAAGCCAGGCAGTGTCGGGCGGCGTGCCGGGGATCGTGGGATCGACGGTGAAGATCGCCGCGGCAACGTCTCGGGCGATCGCCGTGCCGAGCGAGCGCGATCGCCGGTGGTCGGTACCGAGCGCAACGCAGGTGCCGCCGCGCTCGCACAGCAACACGATCCCGAGGCCGAGCCGGATCTGACCGGTATCATCGTCGACGGTCGCTATCGCGTGATCGAGCTGATCGGCGAGGGCGGCATGGGCAAGGTCTACCTCGCCGAGCACGTCGAGATCGGCAAGCGCGTCGCGCTCAAGGTCCTCCACCCGAGCTACTCGCGGATGCCGGATCTGGTCGAGAGGTTTCGCCGCGAAGCACGCGCCGCCTCGAAGATCGGGCACCCGAACATCGTCGACGTCACCGACTCGGGCACCACCGCCGAGGGCAGCGTGTACTTCGTGATGGAGGACCTCGAGGGCGTCGAGCTCGGCAGCGTGATCGAGCGCGAAGGGGCCCTCGATGTCGCGCGCGCGCTCAAGATCGCCGGCCAGATCTGCCGCGCCTTGGCGGCCGCGCACGCGCAGGGGATCGTCCACCGCGATCTCAAGCCCGAGAACATCTACCTGATCACGCGCGACGGCGCCGCCGATGTCGTCAAGGTGCTCGACTTCGGCATCGCGAAGACCACCGAGGCAGAGGCCGCGCGCGAGCGCCGGTTGACGAGCCCCGGCATGGCGATGGGCACGCCCGAGTACATGTCTCCCGAGCAGGCCGCCGGTCGCGCCGCGGATGCGCGCTGCGACGTCTACGCGCTCGGCGCGATCATGTACGAGATGTCGACCGGCATCCCCCCGTACTCCGGCGACAACTTCATGGAGATCCTGACCAAGAAGGCGACGCAGGATCCGCCGCCGCCCACCATTGTCCGCCGCGATCTCCCGGCGCAGGTCTCCGATCTCGTGATGGCGGCGATGGCGCGCAATCCCGACGATCGCCCGCAAACCATGGAGAAGCTCGAGTACGAGCTGAACAAGTGTCTGTCAGGTCGTGGCATCGCGGTCGCGCAGATCCTCGGCATGACCACCGACGCGAACGTCGTCGAGCGGCTCAATCCGGGCCTGTCGATGCGGATCACCGACGAGGGCATCGTCTCGTCGCGGCCGTCGACACAGGTCCAGTCGCTCCGCGCTGGGACGCACAGTGGCGTCGCCACGCTTCCGGGCGATCTCTCGCCGATGAGTGCGTCGTGGTCAGGCCCGACGATGGCGACCGGCCAGTCGAGCATGCCGGCGATGCAGCGGATGGCGAGCGAGCCGGTGCCCGCGAGCGCCGCGTCGTCGCTCGACAGCCTGCGCGTCCCGCCGTCGGCGCCGGTCCGTGCGATCACGGCGTCGGGCGACATCCAGATCCCGCAGAAGCGCAGCGCGCTCAGCATCCTCGGCTGGCTGTTGCTCGCCACGCTCCTGTTCGGTGGCGTTGGTGCGCTGCTCTACGTCGCGCTCGGCGAGCGCACGCAGCGCGGCAGCTCGGTCGGCAAGCTAGAAGCCACGCAACCACCCCGCGAGGACGGCTCGGCGACGCCCGAAACGCCGGCGCTCAAGCCCGACAACGGCTCGGCGGCGATCGAGAGCAACCCACCCGTGGGCAGCGGCTCCGACAACCTCGGCCCTGGTCTCAAGCTCGAGCCCGACAAGGCCGGCAGCAATGCCACCATCGCCAAGCAGCCACCGGTACAGCGGCCCAAGCCGCCGAGCCGCATCGCGGTGAACGAGAAGGATCCGCAGGCGCTGCTCCGTCAGGGCGCCACGTTCGAGCGCACCAACAACTGGGAAAACGCGCGGCAGCTGTACGAGAAGCTCGAGGGCATCAAGGGCTACGCCGGCATCGCCCAGTTCCAGCAAGCGTGGGTCGCGTTCCGCACCAACGACAACCAGCGCGCCGAGGATCTCTCGAAGAAGGCGATCGCGAACACGCAGGGCGCGTGGCAGTTCCGCGCGAAGACGCTGTACGGCGACGCGATGTTCGGTAAGGGGCTGTATCAGCGCGCGAAGGACGTCTACCTCAACCTGCGCAACAGCACGCCGAACGCGAAGCTCAAGGCGGACCTGGCGTCGAAGATCAAGAACTGCAACAAGGGCCTCAAGGTCCCGAACGTCAACGACGGCCTCTAGTGTCTGCGCCGACCCTGCTCGAGCAGCATCCGCTCCTGGTCAACCTCGAACCCGCGCAGCTCGATCACCTCGCGCGCGCCGGTGAGGTCGAGAGCTACAACCCGGGCGAGGCGATCGTCGCCGAGGGCTCCCTCGGTGATGCGCTGTTCCTGATCCTGTCGGGGCAGGTCGCCGTGCACCGCGGACCGCAGACGTTCGCCACGCTGTCGAGCGGCGAGTACTTCGGCGAGATGTCGCTCGTCGAGCCGGCGCCGCGCTCCGCGAGCGTGACCGCGATGAGCGCGACGTTCCTGTTCCGGTTGCCGCACGACGCGCTGCGCGGGCTGATCAGCGAGGATGCGAGCGCGGCTTCGATCCTGCTCGTGCAGGTGGTGAAGACGCTGTCGGAGCGGCTGCGCAAGGCGAACCAGATGTTGTCCAGCGTCGATCTGCTCGCGGACTGGCTCGCCGGTTCGATGGTCTAACCCAGAGCTCGCCGGGTCGATCCGAAGGCCGGGACCCCGAAGACGATCGCTAGCTTCCTTCGGGCGCTCGGTTCGGGAACATGGTCGGGAACACCCACCACGTGAACGTGATGATGGCCGCGATCCCGGCGGCGACCACCGAGCCCACCACGTCGCCAACGATCTCGGACACGGCGACCTGGGTCGCGAGGGACAGCGCGAGCGACAGCGTGACGCCGCCGATCAGCATCATCCGGGTCGCGCGGTTCTTGAACTGGATCCGATTCACGAGAGGCCGTTGCAGCCGGTGATGGATCGCGGGGGCACTGAACAGCACGATGCTGAGCGTGGTCGACAGGAACGCAGCGAGATAGACCCACTTCTCGAACGGCGAGATGTCGCCGAAGCGAGCGCTGAACGGCAGCACCACCAGGAATCCGGCGAGCACCTGGGATCCCTGCAGCAGGATTCGCAGCTCCTGGTGAAGGTCCCCGAGGCTGTTGGGATCGTCATCGGTGACCGTCGATGGATCGCGTTCGCGTGGGTCGTACATGGATCTCCTTCGGTGGCGTCGCAAATCGGCGGACCTGGCGGTCGAGGAGCTCGTCGCGATCGGGATCCCCCACGAAGCGAAGGGAGCGAGTCTCGTTCGGCGACCACGAAGCGCTCGGGGCGCCGAGTAAAACACGGGTTGGCCGGCGTGGTCGTTGGAGCTGGTGGGCGGGTGTTCCTTGATGCCACCACCACCAGGCGGGTTCACCGAGATTGCGATGCTCGTCGATGCGCGCTGCGCGGGTTGGGTACTCGACCGGTGGAGCCGTGCCGCACGCTGCGACGACCACGAGGACGGCGATGGCCGTGGCTGGACGGCAGCTGCGTCGCCACCAGGTGACCACACCCTCGACGAGCGAGCCGACCCACACGAGCAGTGCCAGGACCGAGCTGCTACGCGCACGAAACCGGCGTACCTGGATCTTCGTCCTCATGGAGACCTCCTTGCGTTGGTTGGCTCCATCGTGGCTCCGCCCTCGGCCGTTGTCGCTCCAGTCTTTCGGTGGCGAGCCTCCACCTTCTTGGAAGCCGCACTCAGCCAAACAGCTCGGCGCGCGCAGCGCTGCGGATCGCGATGACCGCCGGGTGGACGAGGCGGCGCTCCGCCGTGATCGCGTAGTAGCGTTCGTGCACGCTCTCGATCTCGGCGATGACGGAGAGCTCGTAGCGGCGTGCCACGGTCTGGGCGATGACCGTGGGCACGAACATCGCGCCCATGCCGTCGGCCGCGAACGCCTTGAGCAGCGCGCTGTCCTCGGCCTCGGCCACGATCTCCGGGACCACACCCTCCTTCGCCATCCAGGCGTCGAGGTTGCGCCGCAGCGCGCTACCGACGAGCGGCAGCATCAGGGGAACCTCGGCGACGCTGGCGGGGAAGTTCTTTCGCAGCGCCGAGGCCAGCTTGGTCGGTGCGACGAGCGTGATGGTCGATTCACCGAGCACGTGGTTGAACAGCGTCTTCGCGCTATCGGGTGGCACGGGTGCGTCGGCGATCACCACGTCGAGGACGTGACTCGCCAGGCTACCCAGCAGGCGATCGAATTGTTCCTCGTGACAGACCAGCGCGAGCCGTTGGTCTTGTTGGAAGGCAGGAGCCAGCAGCTGGCGTACGAGCAACTTCGGGATCACGTCCGAGATGCCGACCACCAGGCGCAGCGGACGATCGACCTCGCGCTCGCGCACGACCTCCTGCATCTCGCGGCCGAGCCCGAAGATCTGCTCGGCATAGCGGTAGACCACGCGCCCGGTCTCGGTCATCTCGAGCTTGCGGCCGCGCCGCTCGAACAACGGTTGACCCAAGCTCTCCTCGAGCCGGTGGACCTGGCCGCTGATCGCGGACTGCGAGAGCCGGAGGACCTTCCCGGCAGGAGCGAGCCCGCCCTCCCGTGCCACCGTCCAGAAATAAAGCAGGTGGTGGTAGTTGAGCCATTCCATCGCCCCCTTATAGCGCCGCTACGAGGAAACCAGCGAGAGTCCCAAGGAACGACTGCGGTCCACGCTCCGCAGCACCGCGCGCTCCGCTCGCAGGGCGACCGCCGCGACGGTGGCGCGGACGTCGGCTCCGAGTTGCTCGACCACG
This sequence comes from Deltaproteobacteria bacterium, assembly GCA_031385555.1. GTDB lineage: Bacteria > Myxococcota_A > Polyangia > Haliangiales > Haliangiaceae > JABFXX01. Next base: position 37,968 of record JANNBP010000437.1, read on the forward strand.
ATGGTCGCGAACGAGCGACCGCGGAGGACCATCCGGCATTGCTTGTCGGGACCTCCGCGAGGACCGTTGGTGTCGCTGACGACCACCTCGACCTCGCGGATCCAGGGGCTGATTCGGCCAAGCGCGAGGTAGATCCCCCTCCGGAGCTGGTCCTGGAGGTCGGGCGACAGGTCGACATGGGGAGTTCGGAGGGTGAGCTTCATCCTTCTGTGATAACCGCGGTTCACTCCGCTGTCGTTCCGATGATTTGCGGGCGTTGCTCCGGCTTTGTCGAACCGAAGTGAGCCTTCGGTTTTTTGTCAGCGACGCTGTGGCATCGCGTGCTCACGGTGCGCGGCCATGGAATTGACCTATCCACTTGCGCCCGCCACCGCGCTCGGCCCATGGCGCAGGGCCTGGGCCCTGGTCACCCTCGACCGCAGCGAGATCTGGCTGTGCGTCGTCTACAGCGTCGCGATCGGACTCCTGTCGCTGGTCACGCCGATCGCGGTCCAGGCGCTCGTCAACACCGTGTCGTTCGGTTCCGTGCTGCAGCCGATGATCGTGATGACCGTCCTGGTCGCGATCGGGCTGACGTTCGCCGGCGTGACCCGTGTGTTGCAGGCCTACGTGGTCGAGGGTCTCCAGGAGCGCATGCTGGTACGCGGTGTCATCGATCTGTCGAACCGGCTGCTCAGCGCCGAGCCGGCTGCGCTTCGCGCCGTGCATGGCCCCGCGCTGGCCCAACGGTTCTTCGAGATGCCGACGCTGCAGAAGTCGCTGTCGTCGGTCGTGGTGGAGGGGATCGACTTGCTGCTCAAGCTCGCGGTCGGCCTGCCGCTCCTCGCGTTCTATCACCCCCTCCTCCTCGCGTTCGCACTCCTCCTGCTCCTGATGATCGCGTTCGTCGTGTTCGTGCTCGGTCGTGGTGTGCTCGCCACCGCGATCGGCGAATCGTCGGCCAAGTACGAAGCCGCGAACTGGCTCGAGCACCTGGCGCGGATGCCGTCGTCGTTTCGTTCGCAGTCGGCGCTGCGCGATGCGGGCTACCGCGCGGGTGTCGCAGCCCAACGGTATCGCGAGGCACGGCGCGCGCACTTCCAGAAGTTGGTGCGACACCTGGTGGGCGGCATCGCGCTCAAGGTGATCGGCGCAACGGTCTTGTTGGGCGTCGGCGGTGCGCTGGTCATCGAGAGCCAACTCACGCTCGGTCAGTTGGTCGCAGCGGAGCTGGTGTTCGCTTCGATCGGGCTCGCGATGCTCAAGCTCTACAAGCAGCTCGAGGCGGCCTACGACCTGGTCGCCTCCACGTACAAGCTCGGCGATCTGCTGGACCTCCCGCTCGAACGCGTCGGTGGCGAGCCGCTCGCCGGAGACGGGCCCGCGTCGCTCGCGCTGACCGGGGTCACTGCGGGCCACGCTGCACCGGTGCTGACGAGCGTCGACCTCGTCGTCGCCGCGGGCGAGCGCGTGGCCGTGGTCGGTGCTGGCGCGAGTGGCCGGAGCACGCTGCTCGATGTCGTGGCGGCCGAGCTGACCCCGCAGCATGGGTTGATCGAGATCGGGGGATGCGATCTGCGGCTGCTCGATCTCGCCTCGGTCCGTCAAGCCGTCGCACTCGTCCGAGATCCCGAGCTGGTCGCGAGCACCATCCACGCGAACCTCCGGCTGCCAAGCCGAGACACCACGCTCGCAGAGGTCGAGGACGCGCTGCATGCCGTCGAGCTCTCGTCCGTCATCAGCAAGCTTCCAAGCGGCCTCAAGACGGAGGTGTTGCCATCGGGGGTCCCGCTGTCTCGCACGCAAGTCCGCAGGCTGGCGCTCGCCAGGGCGTTGGTCGCGCGCCCCCGCATCGCCCTGTTCGACGGAGCCCTCGACGATCTCGGTCTGTCGGACACCGCGCGCGATCGCGTCCTCGAGCGCCTGCTCGGGCCTACGGCCCCATGGACCGCCGTGGTGGTCTCGACCGACCCTGCCGTGCTCGCTCGCTGCTCGCGTGTGGTCACGCTGAGCGACGGCCGCCTGGAGGAACGCTGATGCCTCGGTTTGATCTGTTCGGCCAAGACCTCCCGATCATCATCACGGATTTCAAGTCGCAGGGGCGTGCCCTGCGGGCCGCCGGCAAGCTGATCATCATCGCCTTCGTGCTCGTGCTGGGCTCGTTGATCTTCGTGCCCTGGCAGCAGTCGCTGCGCGGCGAGGGGCGCGTGATCGCGTATGCGCCCGTCGAGCGCCAGCAAGACATCAAGGTCCCGATCGCCGGGCGGGTGGTCGCGTGGAGCGTGCAAGAGGGGCAGCACGTCGAGGCGGGCGAGCTGATCGCGACGATCTCCGACAACGATCCGGCGCTCGCCATGCGGTTAGGGCGGTCGCGCGATGCCGCCCTCGATCGCCTCGAGAGCGCGCGGCAGACCGGGAGGGTCTTCGAGCAGCAGATCCTGTCACTCGAGACCGCGCGGTCCGCCGCCGTCGCCGCTGCGTCCGACCGCATCGAGATGTCGCGCAGTCGCGTCACCGCCCTCCAGCAGACGCTCGATGCCGCGATCGCCACCCAGCGTGCGGCCGAGTTGCAACTGACCCGGACGCGCGCCCTCGCGAACGACGGGCTGACTTCGACGCGCAACCTCGAGCTCGCCGAACTCGCGGTCCAGACCGGTGCCGCCGAGATCGAGCGGGCACGCGCGACCCACGTCGCCGCGCAGGCCGAGGTGCAGTCCATGCGAGCGGAGAAGACCCGGACCGAGGCCACGCTGAGCGCCGAGCTCGATCGTGCACGCGCCAGCCTCCAACAGGCCCGCGCCGAGCTCGCGACCACCGACGCACTCCTTCAGGAGCGCGAGGTCGCGGTGGCTCGCCAGGAGACGATGAAGATCGTCGCACCGCGCGCCGGCTCGATCCTTCGACAGCTCGTCAAACAAAACGGCGAGTACGTGTCGGCGGGGGATTCCATCGCGATCCTCGTCCCGTCTACCGATGTCCGCGCGGTCGAGCTCTGGCTCGAGGGCCGCGATGGCCCCCTCGCGACCGCCGGCCGGCACGTCCGGTTACAGTTCGAGGGGTGGCCCGCGGTGCAGTTCGTCGGCTGGCCGTCGGTCGCGGTCGGCACGTTCGGGGGCACGATCCAGTTCGTCGACGCGGCCGCCGACGAGCGCGGTCGGTTCCGCGTCGTCGTCGTGCCCGATCCGGCCGAGGAGCCGTGGCCTTCGAGTGCGCAGCTGCGGCAGGGCGTCCGCGCGAATGGGTGGATCCTCCTCGATCAGGTGAGGCTGGGATACGAGCTGTGGCGGCAGTGGAACGGCTTTCCGCCAGCCACCGATGCGCCGACGAAGAGTGTGCCGGCAAAGGGGGCGAAGTGACCCCCGCACGCCCGTTGGTCACCCTCTGCACCTTCGTTGCACTCCTCGAGACGGCGGCCGCGGCACCGCTCGAGTTGCCCGAGGTCGCGGCCACCCTGACCGCGCACCCTCTCGCGACAGCTGCCACCGCGGTCCTCGAGCGGGCGGAGGGTGAGCTGCTCGCCTCGAACGGTGCCTTCGATCTCCGCACCCGTGCGCGTGCCGAGCGGGTGCTCGGCTACTACGATCGGATGATCCTCGACGGCGAGCTCCGCCAGCCCACGCGCTTGCGCGGACTGGGTCTCTACGCAGGCTGGCGTCTCGGTAGCGGGGACTTCGCCGACTACGATCTCAAGGCGGCGACGCTCGATCGCGGCGAGCTACGCGCAGGGCTCGATCTGCCGTTGCTCGCCGGTGGCGCGATCGATCGCGCACGCGCGGATCAGCGCAAGGCGACGTTCGGGCTCACCCTCGGTCGCGCGGAGCGCACGCGCCGGATGCTCGAGGTCGAACGCGATGCCGCGGTGACCTATTGGGACTGGGTGGCAGCCGGTCAGCGACTGGCGCTTCGAGAGCAACAGCTCGAGCTCGCGCGCCGTCGCGACCGCGATCTCCAGACCACGATCCGACAAGGCAGTACCGCACCGATCGAAGGCGTCGACAATGCCCGCCTGATCGCCACCCGCGAGTCCTCGGAGGTCGCCGCACAGCGGGACTTCGCACGGATGTCGCTGGAGCTGTCGCTGTACCTGCGCGACCGCCAGGGTGCACCGGTCACTCCCGACCGCGCTCGCGTGCCGGTGGTGGCCACACTTCCCAAGCCGGTCGTCGGCGAGTCCGATCTGGTCGACGTGATCCGGGATGCTCGCGCACGCCAACCCGCGTTCGCGATGCTCGAGGCCCGGATCGCCGCCAACCGGGTAGATCTCGATCTCGCGACCAACCAGCTGCTCCCCTCGTTGACCGCCAGCGTCTACGTCATGCGCGGGATCGGCGCTGCGGACAGCCTGATTCCGGATCGCGATCGCACGGCGGGCGGGGGGGCGCTCACGTTCGAGCTCCCGCTCGAACGTAGCCAGGCGCGCGGGGCGCTGGCGATCGCCCGAGCGGACCGCAAGCGCCTGCTCGCCGAGCAACAGCTGCTGTCCGAGCGCCTGGTGGTCGATGCCCGCTTCGGAGTCACCGAGCTGACGACCGCGCGACAACGCGTGGGACTCGCCATCGAGCAGGTGCGGATCGCCGATCAGTTGGCCGACGCGGAGCGCCTCCGCTTCGAGCGTGGCGATAGCACGATCCTGATCGTCAACCTCCGCGAGGAAGCAGCCGCCGATGCCGCGATCGCGCGGATCGACGCCGTCGCCGACTATCGGAAGGCGCGCGCTCGCTACCTCGCGACCCTGGGCCGGTCTCCGATCGAACGGTAACGGATCGTGGTCGGCGGACGACGGAGCGCCGAGCGGGCTCTGCTACCGTCGCGAGCGATGCGCCTCCTCGTCGCCGGCATGCTCTGCATCGCCGCTCCTGCCGCTGCTCAGAACGTCGATCGCCGCTACGCCGAGGAGCCCACGAACGGGCTCGCACTTCCGGCGGCGCCGCTCGCAGGTGAGTTCGATGGCCGCGTCGTCGCGACCAATCCCGGTGGGTTGCCGTTGGTGCGCGGCGCCGAGCTCGCGCTGGTGCTCGGGCTCGAGGACGCGGACGTCGCGACCAGCGCGGGGCAGGGCTTCGGGACGTACTTCGCGCTCGCCGGTGGCGGCGGACTCCTGCCGCGCTTCGGGCTCGGCATCGGGCTCGAGTGGCTGCGACCGTCGCGCGCGAACCTCTCCCCGGATCCCGGCGAGCCGTTCCGCTTCACGCTCGGCATCGGCACCGCGCTCGGCAAGACCGCCGGGTTCGGCGTGGCGTGGCACCGCTTTCACTCCGAGGGCGCGCTGCGCGGCGTCGATACGTTCGACCTCGGGCTGACCGCGCGCGCGGGTAGCCGGTTCGCGTTCGGAGCGACGATCAAAGATGTCGCGACGGGCTCGATCGCGAACACGCCGGTGCAGCGTCGCTACGAGCTGGAGACCATGATCCGTCCGTTCGCGACCGATCGGTTCGAGCTGGCGGTCGGCGGGCGGCTCGGCGAGACCCGGCTCGATCTCGATGGCTGGGGCCGGATCTCGGCGAAGATCGCGCGCGGCTTCTTCGCACACGCGGCGTTCGAGACCCGCGAGCTCCACGCGCTGATCGCTTCGCCGACCGGCCTGCAGGATCGCGGCGGCCGCGATGTTCGCGCGACCCTCGGCCTCGAGGTGTCGTTCGGATCGTTCGGTGTGACCACGCTCGCGACCGGACTGCGCGACGACACCAAGGAGCGCCACCTGCTCGGTGGCCAGCTCGTGCTGCGCTCGTCGGCGATCGGCCCGGCGTCGGTCGTCGGGCCCGTCGATCACATCGAGCGGATCGAGCTCGAGGGAGCGATCGGGATCCGCGAAGTAACGAGCCTGGTCGCCCGGATGCGCGCGATCCAGAAGGATCCGACTGCGAAGGCCGTGGTGATCACGTTCGACGGCGTCGGTGCCGGCTGGGCGACGCTGCAGGAGCTCCACCACGAGATCCTCGCGCTCAACAAGGCAGGCAAGAAGACGTTCGCGTACATGGTGACGGGCTCGGGCCGCGACTACCTCGTCGCGAGCGCGTGCAACAAGATCTATCTCGATCCCGCAGGTGCGCTGCGCCTCGTCGGCATGTCAGGCACCTCGATCTACTTCAAGGGTGCGTTCGATCAGATCGGCATCGCGCCGCAGTTCGAGAAGATCGCCGAGTACAAGAGCGCGCCCGAGCAGTTCACCGAGAAGGGCCCGACGCCGACGGCGGCGAGGATGACGACCGAGCTGTTCGACTCGCTGTGGGATCAATGGCTCACCCAGGTCGCCGCGGCGCGCAAGCTGACCAAGGACGAGCTCAAGGCGCTGATCGATCAGGGCCCGTTCTCCGCCGGTGATCTGACCGCGAACAAGAAGCTCGTCGACGCGGTCGCACCGCCCGACAAGATCAGCTCGCTGGTGACCGCCGAGATCGGGCTCGCCATCGGCGTCGGCAGCCCGAAGCCGGAGCGGCCGGATCGCTGGACGCACCCCTCGATCGCCGTGATCTACGTCGACGGTGACATCACCGACGGTCCGTCGAAGACCGTGCCGTTCCTCGGCAAGATGGCCGGCGGCGAGACCATCATCGGCGCCATCACCGCGGCGCGCGCGAACCCGAATGTCGGCGCGATCATCCTGCGGATCGATTCGCCCGGCGGCTCGGCGCTCGCGAGCGAGCTGGTCGCGCGCGAGGTGTTCGCCACCCGCGGCGTCAAACCGATCCTGTGCTCGATGAGTGACCTCGCGGCGTCGGGCGGGTACTTCATCGCCGCCGGTTGCGACCAGATCTTCGCCGAGCCGATGACGATCACCGGGTCGATCGGCATCTTCTACGGCAAGTTCGATCTCTCCGGGTTGCTCGCGAAGCTCGGCGTCACCACCAACACCAACAAGCGCGGCGCGCGTTCCGACTCCGAGAGCATGTTCCGGCCGTATACCGCCGAGGAGCGCACGCAGCTCCAGGACAAGCTCCGCTACATGTACAGCCGGTTCATCGGCGCGGTGGCCGAGGGGCGCAAGATGAAGAAGGACGAGGTCGATGCGATCGGCCGCGGCCACGTCTACACCGGCGAGCAGAGCAAGGGCATCAAGCTGATCGACAAGTACGGTGGGCTCGGCGATGCGCTCGACGAGGCGAAGCGCTTGATGAAGCTGGCGCCGACCTCGAAGGTCACGCTGGTCGAGCTGCCGAGCATCCCGTCGAGCCTGTTCGGGCCCCTCGGCCGCTTCGTTGGCGTCAGTGCCCAGGCGCAGATGTCGCCGTTCGAGCTGCCGATCCTGCGCGAGCTGGTGAAGGGCCTCCCGACCTCGGTGCTGGTCGACGAGCAGGGCGCCCAGGCGCGGTTGCCGTTCCAGCTATCGTGGGACTGACTGTTGTTGTCCCAAAGCTCGCGGCAGAGCCGCCGCGCCGGAAGCTCGCGGCAGAGCCGCTGCGCCGGAAGCTCACGGCAGAGCCGCTGCGCCAGAGCCGCTGCCCTGCCGCTTCGCCGCTTCGCGCTTCTCGATCGCCCGCTTCGCGGCCTCGTGCGCCATCTTCGAGGCCGGATCTTCGTCGGGCATGACCTGGATGCGCTCGTGCGTCTCGGGCGCCTGCGAATACGAGCACCAACCGATGCCGACGTTGAGGATGCCGATCAGGATCATCCCGCCCAGCACCGGCATCCAGTATTTCCGGTGCTTGCGCGAGAACGGCCGCGCGCGGTCTTTGGCCACGACGAAGCTCTACCATGTGGCGCGGTGATCGCCGAGGGATGCGGCAGAGATGCGGCGCATCGACGCAGGCCGCTCGATCAGCCCTGGTAGGTGTCGTCCTGCTCGATCTTCGAGAGGATCCAGTCGAACTGCCCGTTCTCGACCATCGCGTTGCAGTGGCCGCACGCGCCGGCATCGGTGATCTGCAAGGGCGCACCGCAGTTCGGGCACGTCGGCGTGGCAGTCACCGGGCCGCGGCGCGACGACGATCGCAGCACCGTCCAGTACTCGGTGTACTGGCGCACGAAGGTCTTGGAGCCACCGACCAGCGAGCCGCCTCGATCCACGGTGTAGTCGTTGCCGCCGGCGCGGACGCGGATCGTGATCGCGTCGAAGTGGCGATCGCGGATCACCTTCGCGAGCTGGATCGTCTCGATGCTCGCGTTGACGAGCTGGTTGTGCAGCCCCTGCCGCTGATACTCCTTGATCCAGTAGTCCATGTAGTCGCGTAGCGCGACCGTGGTCAGGCCGCGCGCGAGCTTCATGTCCTGCGCGTTCCAGGCTTCGTTGAGCTTCGCGTAGATCAACGCGACGCGCGCGCCGACCGCCTCGACCGTGACCTGTGGATCGTCGGCGGTGATCGCGGCCATCTGCTTGGAGACATCGCCGCGGTAGACCGTCGGGAGATCGTTGCCGTATTCCTCGACGGTGCCGGTCAGGCTCGCGAGCACGCCCTTCTCCGAGCTCACGCTGACGCGATCGACGAACCAGTCGAACTTGCCGGTGTTCATCACCTCGCCGCAATGCTGGCACGTGCGGTCCGCACCGCCCTGCCACGCGGCACCGCAGTTCGGACAAGGCCACGTGCGCGTGGTCGCCGGCGGCTTGGAGACCACCTTGTCGCCACGCGTGAACGTCCACTCCTCCGTGACATAGCTCGGCGGGTCGGTGAACAGCGTGGCCTCGATGTGAAAGCGCAACACGTCACGCTCGTGCACGGGATCGTGGCGGTAGTCCGCGAGCCGCATCGTTCCGATCACGATCTGCGAGGGCGCGGTGCCGCGCAGCAGCAAACTGTCGATCACGACCTGCGAGAGCCAGGGCTGCAGCAAGGTCAGACTCTCGGGGGAACCTCGACGTCGATGCGCCTGATTGAAGAGCTGATAGACGAAGTCCTCGAGCGCAGGGAGCGAGAGATCTGGATCGCGCGAGGCGAGGGACCCGAGATCGGCCGGCGTCTTCGGCGGGGGAGGCGGCGTGTAGCTGATCGCGCCGCTGCTCCAGTCCTCTTGCGCCTTCGTCGCCTTCATCGCGACGGCGATGATGACGATGACGACCACGATCGCGATCAGGCCGACGCCACCGCCACCACCCCCTCCGAACGAGCCACCGCCGCTGCTGCGATAGCCACCACCGCCACCGGAGCTCGACCGCGACGAGCTCGACGAACGCCCGCCACCCGACGACGAATGACCACCACCGGGGCGCGCGTCGGCGACCGCGGCGAGCGCGATCACCGCGATCACGGCGAGCGCGAACAGCTTGAGCCAGGCGCTCATCGCGCCACCGCCCTTCCGCGACCACGGCGACCCACGGCGTGGACGGCATTCGCGAGCTCGTCGAGGTCGTCGGCCTGTTTCGGCAACGGCTTGCCGAGCACCGGGCCGAGCTCGCGCAGCCTCTTCGCGATCGCGACGAGCCCGTTCGGGATCTCGGTGGTCAACGCCGCGGCGTGGCGATCGAGCACCGGTTGTCCGACGGCCTGGACCACGGCGACATCGCCGACCAGCGCGACCCGGCGATCGCGGATCGCGACGAACACCAGCAGGCCGGTGCGGCCGGAGGTCTTGTGAACCCCCAGATCGTAGAACGTCGCGCGCGCACCCTCGCGCAACCGACGCTCGCGGACCCGGCGCGACGTCAACGCACGCTGCACGGCGGGCACGAGCTCGACGAGCAAGCCCACGCTCGCCCCGACGAGCACGGGCAACAGCAGGATCGCCCAGTAGTCGAACTCGAAGTCATCGCTGTAGAGCTGGAACGCGAGCATCGCGAGCGCCGCGATCAGGCCGAGGGCGACATGCGCACTCGGCCAGGGTGCGAGCCGCTGCCTCACCGCAGCGACCACCTCGACGGAGGAGGCGCCTTCGATCGCCTCGATCGCTCCCTGGATCTCCCGCTGCCCATCCTCGGTCAGGAATTTCACGAGCCCGAGCTTAGGTGATCAGCGAGGCGAGATCCGGCGGGAGCGGCGCTTCTGCCGTGATCGTCCCGCCCTCGGGATGCGGGAACGTGACCCTCGCGGCATGCAGCGCGTGGCGCGGCAACACGAACAGCGTCGCGAGCGCGGGCAACAGTCCCTTGTCGCAGTACTCGATGAACGCGTCGTCGCCGTGCGCGTAGAGCTTGTCACCGACGATCGGAAATCCGGCGTGCGCCAGGTGCGCGCGGATCTGGTGCTGTCGCCCGGTGATCAGCAAGCAGCGCACGAGCGAGTAGAGCTCGCCGGCGCGCTCGGTCTTGACCTTCGTCATCGCCGCCTGGCCCGCCGGGTCCGGCAGCATCCGCACGTGCGGCAACCGGGTCGGATCGCTCGGCTGCGACAGCCGGAGCCCGATGTCGAGGAGCAGCTCCTCCGTCCACGGTGGGGTCCCGTGGACGACCGCGAGGTACTGCTTGTCGACGTGCGTCTTGTGCTCCCACGCTTGCTTGAGCGTCGCCGCGGCCGCTTTGTCGCGCGCGAGCACCAGACACCCGGAGGTCTCGCGATCGAGGCGATGTACGATCTGCAGCTCGGGCTCGTCGGGGTAGGTCTCTGCCATCACGCGCGTCAGCGTGTTGAAGTAGAACTTCGCCGACGCGTGCACCGGTAACAGCGCCGGCTTGTCGATCACGCGAACGCGCGCGTCCTCGTGCACCACCGTGAACGTGCGAGGGCAGGGTGGCTCCTGCGGCGCGGGGCGACGGATCACGTAGTGCTCGCCGGCGGCGACGCTCGTCGACGCCTTCGGAACGCGACCATCGATCCGCGTCAGCTGCGTCTCGATGATGGTCTGGATCTTGGTGCGCGACAGCCGGCCGATCTGCGTCTTGACGAAGTGATCGAGGCGTAGCCCGGCGAGGTCGGCGGGCACGTGCAAGTGGCGCTCGATGATCTTCGGGCGGCCATCGCCGTCGAGATGCGAGGTCAGACCCCAGTCGATCGCAGGATCTGCGCCCGGGGGGAGCGCGAAGCTCGCCGGTCCATCGGGCTCGTCGTCTAGCGACGCGTCGCCGCCGGCACTGTGCGGCAACGATGCCTCGGTCATTCGACGACGGCGTCGTCGGGCTCGTCGATGCCGGCGGCCTCGATGTCGTACTTCTTCATCAGCTTTCGGAAGTACTTGCGATCGATGTCGGCCGCGCGCGCGGCGTGCGAGATGTTGCCGGTGTTGCGGCGAAGCAGCTGCAGGATGTAATCGCGCTCGAACGCGGCGACCCAGCGCTCCTTCGCATCCTTGAACGTCACGCCCTCCGCCATCAGCTCCTCGGGCGGCGTGGGCGTGGGTGCGTTCGGGTTCATCGGCACGGTGGGGTTCGCGCCCGTCGAGCCCACGACGCTGGGTGCGCGGCGATGCCCGCCGGTGTGCGTGTCCTTGCGGATCTGCGACTGCGACGCCTTCGCGTTGCGCACGTAGTCCGGCAGGTCCGAGAGCTCGAGCTGCCCCGACGAGCAGAACGACACCGCGCGCTCGATCACGTTGACCAGCTCGCGCACGTTGCCGGGCCACGGATAGGTCTGGAGGATCGCCATCGCATCGTTCGCGATCGCGTGGACGCGCTGCTGACCACCCGGGGCCTTGTTGTAGCTGCCGTGCTCGAGGAAGTGCTGGACGAGCAACGGGATGTCATCCGCGCGCTGGCTGAGCGACGGCAGGTGCAGCCGCACTACCGAGAGGCGATAGAACAGGTCCTGGCGGAACCGCCCGGCGCGGACCTCGTCCTCGAGGTTGCGGTTGGTCGCGGCGATGATGCGGACGTCGACCTTCGACGCCTTGGTGGAGCCGACGCGGCGGACCTCGCGCTGCTCGAGCACGCGCAGCAGCTTGGGCTGCAGGTCGATCGGCAGCTCGCCGAGCTCGTCGAGGAACAGCGTGCCGCCATCGGCCTGCTCGAACAGACCCTGGCGCGTCATCATCGCGCCGGTGAACGAGCCCTTCTCGTGACCGAACAGCTCACTCTCGATCAGGTTCGGCGGGACCGCGCCGCAGTCGAACACCACGAGGTCGTTCTTGACGCGTGGCGACAGCGAGTGGATCGCCTGGGCGACGACCTCTTTACCGGTGCCGGTCTCGCCGTCGATCACGACCGTGGTGGCCGTCGGCGCGATCTTCTCGATGATCGAGTAGATCTCGCGCATCCGCGAGTTGCCGCCGATCAGGCCCGCGCAGCGGTCGTTGCGCGACGGGAGGATCTGGACCTCCTCCTCCTTCGCGTTGAACCGGAACTGCGACTGCCCGACGCTGACGATCGAGCCGGGCTTGAGGAACGCCTCGCGAACGCGGACCTTGTTGATGAAGGTGCCGTTGGTCGACCGCTGATCGACCAGCACGTAGCCGGTGTCTTCCTGGGCGATCCGGCAGTGGTAGCGGGACACCGTGTCGTCGCTGATCACGACGTCATTGTCTTCCATCGACCCGATCCGGATCTCTTCCTTGTCGAACGTCCACTCCTGGGTCGGGTCATCGACCGACTGCAGCATGCAGCGGCGCAGGTGCAGCGTCGCGCCGCGATCGAGATACGCGACCTTGGTCGGGGGGACGAAATCGGGAAACTTCTTCATCTAAACGGGCTCGGAAACGGAGCCAATCATAGCTCCATTTCTGGAGCGTTTTGTCAGTCGTCGTCGGGAATTAGCGACGGAGTTGCTAGCGGTTGCGCCGCACCAGCGTGATGACGACCGCGACCAAGAACGCGAGCACCGCCGCGACGCCGATCACCAGCGCCGCGGGCAGCCGCGCGGGCTGCTCGTCCCGCACGGGCGGTTCTGGCACCGTGCACGCGCCGCTCGCCGGCGCCGCCTGATCGGTGACCTCGAACGCGATCGACACGCCCTCGTCCGCGAGCGGCCCACCCGGCCCGACGAACTTGACGTCGCGGTCGGGCGAGCCGCCGAGCCGCGAAGTGTTGTGGATCTTGATGCCGTGCGCGTCCTCGAGCTTGACCTCGGTCTCGCCCGGGTTCGGCAACGTGAAGCGATCGCGCAGGATGACGGCGTGCGTCGTGCCGGGGCCGAGGCAAAGATTCGCGACAAGATCCACCGAGAACGCGCCAGCGTGGGTCTTCGGCGATCCCATGCCGACCACGATCTGTTCCCACACCAGCGAACGCTGATGCTTGTCGACGTCGACGTCGATCGCGGCGCGCACCTGGTCGCCGAGCCTGTCGCCGAACGCCTGGGCTTCTGCCTCGGAGATCTCGCCGTCTCCGTCGGTGTCCATCGAAGATCGCGTCCTCGCGCCGGGCACGTCGCCGAAGAAGATCGTGTAGGCGAGCCGCACCCGATCGGCCTGCGGGGTGAGCTTGAGATACCGGTTGTTGTCGTCCTTCGAGGGCCCGACGTGCGCGTGCGCGACCGCCGTCGCCAACATCACCGCAAGCACGAACGTGACCCGCACCCCGCGACTGTAACAGGACCGTTGACCGAGCCGGAGGCGCCGTGGTTAGGTGCCGGCGATGAGGATGATCAAGGGCACAGCTCTATTCTCCGGATTCTCGCTGCTCGTCGGCGCTGCGGCCGCCTGTGGCGGCGGTAACGACCAGCCGCCCGGTGGCGATCTGTTTCCGCCCAAGCCGGAGTGTGAAGGCGCGGCAGTGACGGCGCTGGCGGGCATGCAGCCGCAGGTGATCAACAAGCTCGAGATCGGCTCCGCCGCCGACGGGTTTGACCTCGACCACGATGGCGAGCCCGACAACAAGCTCGCCGCCGTGGCTTCGATCGCGAAGGGCTCGATCGAGGACTCGCTCAAGAACTACTCGATCATCATCCCGTTCGAGTTCTTCGATCTCCCGTCCGCCGCGGAAGACACCTGCGTCAAGTTCGCCATCTACCTCGGCGACTACGTCGTCGACGCGGACGCCGATGGCGACGACCCGCTCGTCGAGAACGGCGACTGCAACGATAACGACATGGCGATCCATCCGGGCGCCACCGAGATCGTCGGCAACCTGATCGATGACGACTGCGACGGGCTGGCCGACGAGGATGGCCAGGACAACCCGAGCACCAACGATGGCGACGCCGATGGCGACACGTTCTCGCCGGCCGACGGCGACTGCGACGACACCAACGCGGCGCTCCACCCGGGTGCGGTCGAGATCTGCGGCGACGGCCTCGACAACGACTGCGACGGTGTCGCCGATCGCACCGAGATCGCGGGCATGGAGCCGGCGTGCAGCCCGTACAACCCGGCCACCGCCGCGACGATCCCGCTCGATCCCCTCTCGTTCGTCAACAACGCACCGGCGATCACGTTCGTCGACGGCACGATCACCTCGGTCGGCGGCAAGCTGGTGCTCGATGCCGGCCCGTCGATCTTCAGCGTCAACATCCCGGTCACCGACGGCATCAGCCTCGATCTGCGGATCAGCGGCGCGACGATCCAGGCCGATGTGGTCGAGGAGGGTGGTGCGATCGTCCTCAAGAACGGCCGCCTCGGCGGCGTGATCGATTCGAAGACGGCGGACACGATCCGCGGCCTCGAGGTCGAGCAGATCGGTCTGACCCCGGACAACTCGCTGCTCGACGCGACGTTCGCGAACCTCCTCGGGCCTCTGCTCGCGCTGCCGAAGTCGGCGAAGTCGATCCAGGACAAGTACCCGGGTTGCCGCACGCCGGACATCGACGTCGATCAGGATGGGCTCGAGTCGTACTGCGATTCGAACCCCGATGACGACGTCAAGGTCGTCGACATCTGCATCGACGGCGATGGCACCGAGTTCACCGACGTCGGCTCGATGCAGTGCACCGAGGCGATGAAGGCCGACAAGTTCCGCTTCGTCGATGGCATCTCGGTCGAGCTCAACTTCGAGACGTCGGCCGTCGGCTCGCTCGTCAAGAAGTAGAGTCAGCAGATCATGACGCTGGTCCTGGCGTCGGCGTCTCCGCGCCGGCGCGAGCTGCTCGCTCGGCTCGGGATCCCGCTCGAGGTGATTCCCGCGGACGTCGACGAGTCGGTGCTGCCGGGCGAAGATCCGGTGGTCTACGTCGGGCGGATCGCGCGCCTGAAGGCCGGCGTGATCGCGAGCAGGATCAACGATCTAGATGGCGCTGGAGCGCCACGCCGCTGGGTGCTCGCTGCCGATACGACGGTGGCGGTCGACAAGCTGATCCTCGGCAAGGCCGAGTCGGATGACGAAGCCGGCAGGATGCTGCGCGCGCTGTCGGGCCGCACGCATCAGGTGTTCACCGCGTTCGTGCTCGCTCGAGGGTTCGGGACAGGGTCCCGAGAGGCTTCGCGGATGCACGAGTCGATCGTGAAGACCGATGTGACGATGGTCGAGATGACCGAGGAGGTGATCGCCGACTACGTCGCGTGTCGCGAGTGGGTCGGCAAGGCCGGCGCGTACGCGCTGCAGGGCATCGCGGGCTCGCTGGTCCGCTCGATCTCCGGCTCGGTCACCAACGTGATCGGTCTGCCGGTGGCCGAAGTGATCGCCGCGTTGCGCGAGGTGGGTGGTCCGCTGCCGCGTTTCGTGGCAGGAACCCCTTCGTAGTGACGATCACCGACAACTGGACAGCGATCAACGCGAGCGTCGATCTCGCCTGCGCGCGCGCAGGGCGCGATCCGGCGAGCGTCACGATCGTCGCGGTCTCGAAGAAGCATCCCGTGGCGGCGATCCGCGAAGCGCTCGCCGCCGGCGTCACCGAGCTCGGCGAGAACTACGCGCAGGAGCTGGTCGCGAAGCGCGACGAGCTACGACATTGCACGGACGCGCACTGGCACTTCATCGGCCGGCTGCAGCGCAACAAGGCGAAGTTTGTCGCCGGGCAGTGTGCGTTGATCCACGCGGTGGACAACGTCGACCTCGCCCGCGAGCTGGCGAAGCGCCGCCCCGATCAAACGCGCGTCCAACCCATCTTGCTCGCCTTGTCGGGCGAGGCGTCGAAGGCCGGGGTCCACGCGCAGACCGCGCTGGACATCGCGCGCGAGCTCGTCACCGTGGAGGGCGTGCGCCTCGATGGCTTGATGACGATGCCTCCACCCGCCGACGATCCCGAGGCGTCGAGGCCGGCGTTCGAGGAGCTGCGCACCTTGCGCGAGCACCTCCAGCAAACCCTCGGTCACCCACTGCCCGCGTTGTCGATGGGCATGAGCGATGACTTCGAGGTCGCGATCGCCTGCGGTGCGACGCACGTGCGGATCGGCACCGCGATCTTCGGCTCGCGGAGCTAGCGGGAGGATCACGACGACTCGACGGCGCCGCTCGAGCTCATGAAGTACGCGTTGCCGCAGTGTAGGACGTAGTCACCTCGACGGATCCAGTCTCGTGCGAGATCGAGGTCGGCATCGTCGGTACCCACGACGGTGTCGTGGAGGTGGAACGGCAGCGGCACGACCGCGTAGTGCCACACGTTGGGATATTTGAAGGCGAGCACGTCCGCGTACCCGACGTGGACAAATCCGAGCTCGTCCTCGAGCATCCCGAGCACGTACTCCGAATCGTCGAGCCCACCCTCATCATCGACCTGTACCGACCTTGTCGTGACGTTGCCGGTCTTCAGGTCGAAGGAGATCGCGCTCAGCGGATCGACGTTCTCGGCGGAGAACCGTGGTCGACCGACGAAGACGAGCGTCGGTTGGGCATCGCCGTCCGTGCCGGCGACCCAGCCGTACTCGAGGTTGCTCTGCACCCGATACCGTCGCTGCGCGCCGAAGAACTTGGTGACCATCTCGAGGGGGACCTCGACTCGTCTCGCGATCGTGTGCTCATCGTAGGCGCGTAGATCGAGGCGCTCCAGGAAGGCCTTGTCCAGCATCCAGGTCATACCCACTTCTATCACTTGGCCCACCAAACAATCATCGCGGTTCGTGGGGCACGTGTAAGCCGCCGACGGCGACGGCGTTCCTAGCTCGCTCGCGGCAGTCGTTCGATGATCCGGACGCGCTGCGATCCACCCACGGAGGCTTCATGCGCTCGGTCTGTTCTGCGTTGGTCGTCTGTCTCGCCGCCTGCGGTGGCGATTACAAAACTGCGCGCTACACGGCATCGCCGGCGCACTATCCGGGCGGCGCGCCGATCGCGACCGAGCCCACCACGCCCGACGGCAACACGTCCGTGCATCACGGCGTCAACCCGTGGGTCGACACCCAGACCGACAACCTGTCGACATTCGCCGCCGATGTCGACACCGCGTCGTACACGCTGTCGCGCCGCACGCTCGAAGGTGGCGCGCTGCCACCCGCTGCTTCCGTGCGCGTCGAGGAATACGTCAACTACTTCGACTACAGCTTCCCAGCGCCTGCCGCGGGCTCGCCGTTCTCCGTGGTGATGGACGCTGCGCCGTCGCCGTTCGAGCCCGGCCTGCACGTGCTGCGCGTCGGGGTCGCCACGCCGCCGAAGACGCGCGCCGAGCGCAAGCCGGCCAACCTGGTGTTCCTCGTCGACGTCTCGGGCTCGATGGGCTCGGCCGACAAGCTCGGGCTCGCGAAGCAGTCGCTGAAGCTGCTCGTCGAAAATCTACGCCCCGACGACAGCGTCGCGATCGTGACCTACGCCGGCTCGACGCGGGTGGTGCTGTCGGCGACGTCGATCGCGGACCGCGGCAAGATCCTCAAGGCCCTCGACAAATTGAGCTCGGGTGGCGGCACCTCGATGGGCGCGGGCCTCGACCTCGCGTACGCCGAGGCGGTGAAGGGCCAGCAACGCGGCGCCATCTCGCGCGTCATCGTGCTGTCCGACGGCGACGCGAACGTGGGCACCTCAGATCCGAAGGGCATCCAGGGCATCGTCGCGTCGCGCGTCAAGCAAGGCATCACCGTCTCGACGATCGGGTTCGGCATGGGCAACTACCGCGACCACCTGATGGAGCAGCTCGCGGACACCGGCAACGGCAACTCGTTCTACATCGACTCGCTCGCCGCCGCGCAGCGGATCTTCAGCGACAAGCTCGCGTCGACGTTAGAAAACGCGGCGAAGGACGTCAAGCTGCAAGTCGAGTTCGACCCCGCGATCGTCTCGCGCTACCGCCTCGTCGGCTACGAGAACCGCACGATCGCCGACAGCGACTTCCGCAAGGATGCGGTCGATGCCGGCGAGGTCGGCGTCGGTCATCAGGTGACCGCGATGTACGTCGTCGATCTCACCGAGCAGGCGAAGGCCAACCCGGCGCCGTTCGGGCTGGTGCGCATCCGTCACAAGGCTCCCGATGCCGAGGAAGCGACGGAGCACACCTACGCGATGACCAGCGCGCCGGCGGCGAGCTTCGACGCCGGCTCGCTGGATCTCCGGTTCGCGTACACGGTGGCGGCGTTCGCCGACGTGCTGCGCGGCTCCGAGGATGCGCAGAAGTGGTCGCTCGATCAGATCGCGGCGACGGCGCGCGCCACTGCCGGCAAGGACCCCGATCGGCTCGAGCTCGTCGGCCTGGTCGAGAAGGCGGCCAGGCTGCGCGGTACGCCGCTCCAGGTCGCGCACTAGACCAGCCGTGACGAACGACAAGCGATGGAATGCCGGATCACCGCTCTTACTGATCGTCGTCGTTGATATCGAGCGTGACCAGGCCGAGGTCGACGGACCCGGACCCGTCGACCACGACATCGTCGAAGAGATGTGAGTTCTCGAGATCGTCTACCAGGAAGACCGTCTGCCACGCTTCGACCCGAATGTCGTAGGTGCCGGGAGCGAAGGGGATCTCGAAGCCGGCCTCGCTGCAGTCGAAGTAGTAGCGGTGCAACTCCACCGTACTGCCAGCCTCGAACACCGCGATCTGGATCGACTCGGGATCGCCGTCCTCATCCGTACACGACGACTGACCGCCGATGAGGCGCCACTGGCCAGACACGGTCGGGTCCGGCTCACCCACACAACCGATCGCAAACGCACTGGTAAGTAGTAGGCCCGGCAGTCTCAACGACATGGCTTCGTGGGTTGCAGCCCGGATGCCATTCGAACACCGCGACATCATTGGTGGACGTATTGCCGAGAAGTCCAACCCTGCTCGATTCCGTTCAAAACCGTACAGATCTCCACCACTCAACAACACCCTACCAAGCCAGGGCGGAGGCGACCGTCGCGACCTCGATGCCGCTCGCGGCAACGTGCTCGACGAGCTGCTCGAAGTCGGCCGTCTTCCACTCGGTGGACAGCACGGGCTCGCCGGAAACGAGCTTGTGGAACACCAGGATGATCCACTCGTGGTTGTCGCGAGCGCGATCGACGGCGAGCTCGACCGCGGCGCGCGACGTCCCGTTGGTGACGTAGAGGACGCGAAGTTTCAAGGGATCCGAGGGCGGCCACGCCTCGCGCTGGCGCTGATAGATCGTCCGGCAGCTCGTGAAGTAGCGGCCGACGATCGGCAGCACGTTCGAGCCGCCGTACGCGAAGTCACCACCGGGATACGCGCAGTGATGGTGGCCGTGGAAGCCGTAGCGCATCAGCCACGCGCGTGCGTCGACCAGATCATCCTCGACGACCTCGGCCGGCAGCGTCGGGAACCGCGCGTCGTGATGGGCGCCGGTGAAGGCGTGGACGGCGATGTCCCAGCCGTGGAGCTGGAGGTCGTGGAGCTGATCGTGGGTCGCGCGATCCTGCTTGTCGACGTAGTCGATGATCACGTACGCGGTGGCCGGGAAGTCGTGGCGGGCCAGCACCACCGCGGCGATGTCCGGCATCATCGACCAGTTGTCGTCGAAGGTGAACGACAGCAGCCCCTTCGGGAACTCGGCCGTCGGCTCGGGCACGAGCGCGACGCCACCGACGGATACCTGTAGTGGGTTGCCGGTCGCATCATCGGCGACGTGGAACGCGATCTCCTCGATCGCCGCGCGATCCGGAGAGCCCGTGGTGATCGCGTTCTCGGGCGACCACGAGACGGTGAACGCGACCAGGTCGCCTTCGGTGATCCATTGCTGGCCCTGTCCCGAGCGCAGCCGGAACGTGTAGTGGTTCGACAGCCCGCGGTTGCCGAGCTGGACGTCGATCGCCGACGCGTGCTCGAGCCCCTGTACGCGCAACCAGATCTTGAGGAGCGAGCCGCGCATGTCGGTCGCCGGGACCTGCACGGAGGCGATGCCGACGGCGCCCGTGCCATCGGTCGCGATCGACAGCGGCTGCGACTCCTCGAGCACCCACGCGCTGATCGGCTGCACCACGACCGGCTCGGGCGGCGCGGCACCGCAGCTACGGCGCCCCGTCGAGGTCGTCCACGGGCAGGCGTACTCGAAGGCGTACTCGAGCACGGCCCGGTCATCGCCGCCGACCACCGCGACATCGACGACATCCTCCACGAAGTCGCTCGAGCCGGTCGTACAGGTCAGCCGCGTGCTCGCTTCGATCGCCACGTCGGTGCAGGCCGCGGGGCCGACCTTCACCGTGACGCCCTCGCGGAAGCCGCTACCGGTGATCGTGACCCGCGTGCCACCGGCGACCGAGCCGGACTTGGGCTCGATGGCACTGGCGCGCACGGGCTCGGCGGGACCACCGGGGCCGCCGGGCTCGGTGATCGACGAGCAGGCGGTCATCCAGACCAAGGCTAACGAGAGGCGCATGTCCCAATAGCAGGGAAGATGCCGTCCCGGGCGACGACACCGGCGCACGGTGAGGCGGTAGATCCCGTGGCTTCCAAGAATCTCGCGCGGGGATCCGCACCTGCGATAGGGTTCGACCCATGCGCATCCTCGGGCTCGATCCCGGCAGCCGCGTGTGCGGCTATGGGGTGATCGACGAGCTCGATGGCGAGCTCCGCTACGTCGAGTGCGGCGTGCTGACGGCCCAGCGCGACGACGCGATGGAGGTGCGGCTCGGCGAGATCGCGCGCGGGCTCCGCGAGGTGATCGCCGAGCTCGAGCCCACCCACGTCGCCGTCGAGGACGTGTTCAGCCACCAGAACCCGCGCTCGGCGCTCGCGCTCGCCCAGGCGCGCGGCATGGTGCTCGCGGTGGTCGGGCTCGCCGGCCTCTCGGTCGCGTCGTATCCACCGGCCAGCGTCAAGAAGGCGGTCTCGGGGTCGGGTGGCGCCGACAAGGCCCAGGTCGCGCGCATGGTGCAAGCGCTGATCGGGCTCGGATCGCTGCCGCAGCTCGACGCCACCGATGCGCTCGCGGTCGCGATCACGCACGGCCGCACCGTGCGCCCGATGGCGGCGCGCATGGTCAGCGCGATGATCGCTCGCCGCTAACGCAAGGCCCACTTCAACTGAGCCCCTTCGCGCTTCGCGCATCGGATAGCTTTTTCAGCCGACACGAGCGTACTGGCGATGACGGTAGCGAGTCCGCGAGCCGGGGAACCCGTATCGACACGAGCGGATGTTGCTTTAGGCTACGGGACGATCTTACCGGCGGAGAGTCCGCGAACCCGTATCGACACGAGCGGACGTTGCTTTGGCCTACGGGACGATCTTGCCGGCGGACACGTTGCCGCCCGCGAGCGCCTTCGACGACTTGATGAAGCCGCCGGCGCCACCGCCGCCGCCGGCACCCTGGCCACCGCCGCCGCCCGTGCCGTTCGCGACGGTACTGCCGGTGCGATGACCGCGCCCACCCGCACCCCCCGCGCTGCTGGTGTTGCCGCCCGCCGCACTGACGTCGAACGTCGCCGGATCGAAGCCGGATTGGCCGCTGGTGTTGTTGTCGGCGCCCTGACCGCCGCCGGCACCGTTCGACATCAGCGTGCCGCCGGTGAAGTTCAGCGTGGTGGACGCATCGAGCAGGATCATGCCGCCGCTGCCACCGCCGCCCGCGCCACCCGCGTCGAACGCACCGCCGAGGCCGCCGCTCCCGGAGACATCGATCTTGTTGCCGATCGTGAGCGTCGGCGCGACCAGGTAGATCGCACCGCCGGCGGCACCACCCGTGCCCGCTTCACCGGGGCCGGTGCCTCCGTTGGCGCCGCGACAGCCCCCGCGCAGGACCACGGGATCGACGGCGTCCGCGGCGGGCGAGACGCTGCCGTTCGCGAGGTTGCTGTTGTTGTTGCCGGTGCCGCCGTTACCGGCCTTGGTCATGAAGCTGCCACCCGCACCGCCACCGCCGCCATCGGCCGAGCTCTCGGCCGCGGCCGCCGGCACCTTGCACAGCGGCGACGCGCCGCCCGGACCGTCGACGCTGCCCGTGGCCGAGCCATCGATCACGCCGACCACGGTGATCGCGGTCCCCGCCGCGAGCACGAGTGGGCGACTGCCGGTGACCACGAGCCCTGCGTTCGGCACGTTGATCACGTCGGCGATCACGAAGCACGCCGCGGCTTGCCCGAACGACGTGGTCCAGCCGAGCGGCTGCGCGGTCGCGCAGCTCGCGCTGTTGTCGGTGTTGAACGCGCCCGTCAGGGTCACGGTGCCCGTAAAGGCGGCGTCGGGACAGACCCGGAAGTCGCCGGTGCCGAGGCAATCGTCGTCGGAGATCGTCACCGTGTGCGTGGTCGTCGCGCCCGCGGTCGAATTCGTGAAGTTCGCGAGCGTGATCACCAGCGTCTCGTCGAGCTCGGCGAGGGCGTCGTCGACGATCGACACCGCGATGTTCTGCGTGGTGACGCCGGGCGCGAACGTCAACGGTGATGCGGTATCGAACGTGAAGTCCGCCGTCGCCGTCGCCGTGCTGGTGGTGTTGGGCGAAGTCGACGGTGACCGTCAGATCGGTGGCGTTGCCCGTCAGCGTCACGGGGAGGGTGATCGCCGGATCGCCCTCGGCGACGGCGGTCGTCGGGGTGCCGAACGTGACCGACGGTGGATCGTCGTTGTCGGTGATCGACAGCGTGTGCGCCGACGGCACGGCGAGCGTGGCGTTGCCCGGGTTGCTCAGCGTCAGCACGACCGTCTCGGTGGCCAGCTCGTCGCGCGCATCGTCGACGACCGTGATCGGGATGGTCTGGGTGGTCTCGCCCGGCGCGAACGTCAGCGTGCCGTTGCCCCCGCCGGTGATGTCGTTGCTCGCCGCCGTGCCCGTCTGCGTGAAGTCGACGGTGACGGTCAGGTCCGAGGCCGCGGACAGCTGCACCGTCTGCGTGGCTGCCGCGACGCTCTCGAGCTGGGTGGCCGCCGCGTTGACGAACGACACCGTCGGGCTGGCGTCGTCGTCGAGGATCGTGTGCTCGGTGTGCGCCGCGGACGAGTCGATCACCAAGCCGATCGGGCTCGCCAGGTCGACGGCGATGAGCTCGTTATTCTCGTCGCGCGTATCGGCGACCACGCCGTAGTCGAGCTGCGCGGTGGTCTGGCCGATCGCGAACGTCACCGTCTGAGCGATCAGGCCGTAGTCGGCGACCGCGGTCGCGCCGCCACCGAGGGCGAGGTCGATGCTGACCGGTGCGGTCGGCGGGAGATCGAGCTCGAGATCGAGCTTCGCTCCGGTCGTATCCTCGTCGCGACTGGTCGCGGAGGTCGTGAACTTCACGCGCGGCAGGATGTCCGCGCTGATGTTGACGGTGTGCGTGAGCTTGTCGCCGAGCGTGGCGCCCTGCGGATTCTCGAGCGTGATCTCGATGCTCTCGTTCGGCTCCTCGAGGCCATCGTTCGAGATCATCACCTCGATGTTCTCCGTCGCGCCCGCGAACGTCAGCGTGCCGGAGGCCGAGCCGTTGATGAACGCGAAGTCCCGATCCTGGATGGCGATGCCGCCGGTGACCTTGAAGTCGACCGAGGACGTACTCGGCTCCGACAGCGTCACCAGGATCTTGTGGTTGGCGACGTTCTCGTCGGCGTCCGACGAGGTGACATCGAACTGGACGGTGGGCAGCGCTGCCCCGTCCGTGGCGACATCATCGTCCGCGGGCGGGGTATAGCTACAGGCCGTCACGACAACGAACGCGGATAGGGCGATCCGCCTGGAGATGTCCCGCACGAGGGTAATTATATGCCCGTCTCCCTTGGGAAATCGACGTGGCGACGCTCACGGGCGCCAACCCGATGATATCGATGGGGTCACCACTGTCGGACGGGTGGAGTAGGGTCGCCCTGTGATCGGTCGGCTCGAAGGCACCCTGCTCCGCGACGAGGGGCAGGTCATCGTCGATGTCCGCGGCGTCGGGTACGAGCTGACGTGCTCGGCGTACACCGTGGCCGCGCTGCCGCCCTCGGGTCAGCCGGTCGTGTTGCTCGTGTACACGCACTACACGCAGAACAACGGCACGGTGCTGTTCGGCTTCATGGAGCGCGCCGAGCGCCAGCTGTTCGACAACCTGATCACCGCCAAGAACGTCGGGCCGAGCACCGCGATCGCGATCCTGTCCGGGGCGAGCCCGCGGGATCTCGCGGCGTTGATCGCGCGCCAGGACGTCCCCGGGCTGACGCGGATCAAGGGAATCGGCAAGAAGACCGCGGAGATGCTCGCGGTCGAGCTCCACGAGAAGTGCGAGATGCTGCTGCTGACGTGGAACGCCGATGGCACCACGCGGTCGTCCGCGCTGCCGGCCGGGGCCAAGCGCTCCGCGGTGCCGCTGCGTCACCCGATGCTGGAGGAAGTGGTCGGCGCGCTGATCGGCATGGGCTGGAAGCAGATCGAAGCCGATGCAGCGGTCAACACGCTGTCGATCGACGGCGACCCGCCGCCCACGATCGAATCGCTGCTCCGGCAGGCGCTTCGGAGCATGCCGCGATGACGCGCAAGAAGCACATCGACGCCCCTCCGGCGTCCGACGAGCGCGAGATCGCGCCGGCCGAGAAGCAGACCGAGAAGAAGTGGCAGGAGTCACTCCGGCCCAAGAACTTCTCCGAGTACATCGGCCAGAGCGAGCTGATCGAGAACCTGCGGATCTCGGTGCAGGCGGCGAAGACCAACGGCTGGGCGCTCGACCACTTCCTGTTCGCGGGTCCGCCCGGCCTGGGCAAGACCACGCTCGCGCACGTGATCGCGAACGAGCTCGGCGTCAACCTCGTGGTGTCGAGCGGTCCGGCGATCGATCACAAGGGCAAGCTCGCGTCGCTGCTGACCTCGCTCGGCGAAGGCGACGCCCTGTTCATCGACGAGATCCATCGGCTCAGCCCGATCGTCGAGGAGAATCTCTATCCCGCGATGGAAGATTTTCGGTTCGATCTGTTCATCGGCGACGGCCCGCACGCGCAAGCCGTCACCATGAAGCTGCCGCGCTTCACGCTGCTCGGCGCCACCACGCGGATGGGGCTGCTGTCCGCGCCGCTCCTCGATCGCTTCGGCTTCCACTGGCAGCTCCGCTATTACGAGCTCGAGGACATGGTCAAGATCGTGAAGCGCTCGGCGCACCTGATCGGCGTGCCGATCGACGGCCCCGGCGCCCACGAGATCGCGAAGCGCGCGCGAGGCACGCCGCGGATCGCGAACCGCCTGCTGCGCCGCGTACGGGACTTCGCGACGGTCGAGCAGGATGGCTCGATCGATGGGGGGATCGCGGCGTCCTCGCTCGATCGCCTTGCGGTCGATCACGCGGGGCTCGACTCCCTCGATCGCGCGTACCTGTCGGTGATCTGCGAGCGCTTCGACGGCGGTCCGGTCGGCATCGAGGCGGTCGCCGCGTCGCTCTCCGAGGAGCGCGGCACCCTCGAGGATGTCGTCGAGCCATTTCTATTGCAAGTCGGCTTCATCGCGCGCACGCCCCGCGGTCGCGTCGCCACCGCCGCGGCGTACCTGCACATGGGGCTGCCGGCACCGAGCAAGGCGCCCAGCGGCGGAACCGGCGCTCAGGGCCGCTTGTTCTGATAGCTTCGCGGCGTGCAAGGCAAGACGGTCGTCATCACCGGGGCGACAGGTGGCATCGGGCTCGAGACCGCACGCGGGCTCGCGAAGCTGGGCGCACGTGTCGCGATCGTCGCGCGTAGTCGGCCACGCGGCGAGGCCGCGATCGCGGAGATCAAGCAGACGGTCCCCGACGCGCAGCTCGAGCTCGCGCTCGCGGATCTGTATTCGCTCGCCGAGATCCGGCAAGTCGGCGCCGAGCTCCGTGCGAAGCACCCGAAGATCGACGTGCTGATCAACAACGCGGGGATGATCCACGGCAAGCGCGAGCTCACCGTCGACGGGTTCGAGAAGACCTTCGCGCTCAACCACCTCGCACCGTTCCTGCTGACGTACGAGCTGCGCGACGCGCTCGTCAAGGCATCGCCGGCTCGCGTGGTCACGCTGTCGTCGGGCGGCCACAACTTGCAGTACTTCACGTGGGACGACCTCGCGACGCGCAACCGGTGGATGGGGCAGACGTTGGTCTATGGCGCGTCGAAGCTGTGCAACATCTGGTTCGCGAAGGAAGCGGCGAGACGCTTCGCGAGCAAGGGCTCGGGACCTGGTCCCGATAAGAAGGGCTCGGGACCTGGTCCCGATAAGAAGACCGTGACCTCGAACGCGGTGCATCCGGGTGTGGTGGCGACCGGCTTCGGGCAGACCGGCAGCAAGCTGTTCCAGATCGGCGCGAAGCTGACGCGGCGGTTCATGCTGACGATGGAGCAGGGCGCACGCACGAGCATCTACGTCGCGAGCTCGCCCGAGGTGGCGGACGTCACCGGCGAATACTTCTACAAGAGCAAGGTCAAGACGCCGTCGGCACGCGCGCGCGATGCCGGCGACGCTCGCACGCTGTGGGAGCTGTCCGAGAAGCTGTGCGGCATCTCCTGGTCGTGATCCTCGCCGCGTGTGGCAGCGGCGCCGAGCCACCGCAGCCATCGAGACCCGTGCGTGGAGCGCTCACCGCAGACAGCACGATCGCGAAGCGCGACTACATCGGCCCCGCAGCGTGCGGCGAGTGTCATGCCGATCAGCACGCGCGCTGGCAGCAGAGCCTGCATCGCACGATGAACGGGCGCGCGGACGGCCAGACGATCCTCGGCAAGGCCGCGATCGTGGCGTACGCGGGCGGCACGATGACGTTCGATCCGTCCGCGCGCACGATGACCCTGGCGAAGGGTGATCGACGCGTTCGTTACACGGTGACGCGCACGATCGGTTCGCGGGGTCTACAGGAGTACGTCGGCACCAGCGACAAGGAAGAAGTTCGGTTGCCATTCGCGTGGTGGCCGCGGCGTGGAGCCTGGTACCCACAGCCGTACTTCGATCCGTGGCTCGACGAGAGCACGTTCGACGCGTATGCCGAGGTCACCGAACCCTGGGCGACGCGTTGCCCGTGGTGTCACAGCACGTATCCGTTCGCGCAGCGGATCGCGCGGGCACCCAAGGGCGTCGGCCACGGGCTCGAGCAGTTCTTCGAGGTGCCGGCACCCGCCGAAGACCGCCTGAAGCTCGACGAGCAAGTCAGCGTCGGGATCAGCTGCGA
The DNA here is from genome assembly GCA_031385555.1 of Deltaproteobacteria bacterium. Lineage (GTDB taxonomy): Bacteria > Myxococcota_A > Polyangia > Haliangiales > Haliangiaceae > JABFXX01. Next base: position 65,032 of record JANNBP010000437.1, read on the forward strand.
GAGCTGCCACCTCGGCGGCCGCGCCCATGCCGACGGTGCACCGATCCACTTCGTGCCGATCGGCGCGACGGCTCGGGCGGGCGCACCGAAGGCAACGACCTTCGCGGCAGAGCGTGGCGATCCCGCGATCGTCAATCGCGTCTGCGCGCAGTGTCACTCGGGACCCTCGCCGCGGTTCCCCGATGGCTCGGCCTCGCGCAACTCGAGCGAGGCCCTCGATCTCGCGACCTCGCGATGCACCGCGCGCTGCGTCGATTGCCACGATCCGCACCGCGCAGATGCGAGACTCGACGAGGCGCGATCGATCGCGGCGTGCACGCGCTGTCACGCCGAACGTGCGACGGCCGAGCACGCCGGCAAGGGGCACGACCAGGCCAGCTGCCTCGACTGCCACATGCCCAAGGTGGTGCTCGGCATCGATCGCCACGTCCGCACGCACCGCATCGGCTCGCCGACCGATCGCCGGATGCTCGCGGCCGCCGCACCGAACGCGTGCAACCTCTGTCACCTCGATCGCACGATCGACTGGACCGTCGCCGAATTTCGCGCGCAGTACGGCGTGAAGCGCGACGCGAGGACCTGGGACTATCGCGAGTCGGTTGGCGAGACCTACCTCGCGAGCCGCGAGCCTGCCGTGCGGCTGGTCGCCGCCGCCGCCTACGCGCGATCGCCACTCGGCAAGACCATGCTCCCCGAGTTGCTCGCGCTGCTCGACGATCCGCTGGCCTACGTGCGGGTGTGGGCGGTCTTTGCCCTCGAAGACGTGCTCGGGCGCCCGTTGCCCGCGAGCGAGTACGACCCGCGCGCACCGCCGGAGCAGCGACGGAACCAGCTCGCAGTGCTGCGATCGCGCGGACGGAGGTGAGCGACTCGCGCCCCGCTGATGACGCGGTCGCGCGAACCATACACAATGCTTCATATGGTGTTCGGACCGCGGCGGCGTCTGCCGTGCTATCGGAGATCCGAGCCATGAAGCGCGGTCTTGCACTCGCTCTCCGGATCGCGATCGCGCTCGTCGTGATCGGCGGTGTCGTGTGGTGGGTCGGTCGCGACAAGGGGAGCTCGAAGGCGAAGCAAGCCACCGGATCGGCGACCGCAGGCGAAGCACCGGCGAAGTCGGGCGATCGCGTGGTCCCCGTCCAGCTCGCGACGGTGACCGAGAAGGACTTCCCGATCTGGCTGGAAGGTCTTGGCACGGTCGCCGCGTTCCAGCAGGTCACCGTGCGGGCGCAGGTGGATGGCCGGCTCGACAAGGTGTTGTTCACCGAAGGCCAGGTCGTCAAGGCGGGCGAGGTGATCGCGCAGATCGATCCGCGTCCGTTCATGGTCCAGCTGCACACCGCGCAAGGTGCGCTCGCGCGCGACCGGGCACAGTTCCTGATCGCGAAGAGGAACTACGAGCGCTACCAGGGCCTGCAACAGCAGCAGCTGGTCGCGCAGCAACAGGTCGACGAGTACGCCGGGCAAGTGGCGCAGTTCGAGGGCGCCGTGAAGATCGATCTCGCCGCCGTCGAGCAGGCGCAGCTGCAGCTCGACTACGCGCAGGTCAAGTCGCCGCTCACCGGCACCACCGGCGTGCGGGTCATCGATGCCGGCAACCTCGTCAAGGCAGCCGATACCGGAGGGCTCGTCGTGATCACGGCGATCGATCCCGCGGCGGTGCTGTTCACGATCTCGCAGGATCGGCTCGGCGGCGTGTCCGCGGCGCTCGCGAAAGGGGAGGTACCCGTCGAGGTGTGGAACCGCGATGGCAGCGCGTTGCTCGGCAACGGCAAGCTCGCCGTGCTGGATAACGTGATCAACCAGGCCACCGCCACGCTGCGCCTCAAGGCGCTGGTCCCGAACCCCGATCGCAAGCTGTGGCCGAACGCCTTCGTCAAGGCGCGGATGCTCGTCGAGACCAAGTCGGGCGCACTGGTGATTCCGGCGGTCGCGATCCAGCGCGGTCCGCAAGGCGCGTACGTCTACGTCGTCGGCGACGACAAGACCGCGCAGCTGCGGACCATCGAAGTCGGAACGATCGTCTCCGAGAGCGCCACGGTCAGTCGCGGCCTCAAGGTCGGCGAGCGCGTGGTCGTCGAGGGCGCGAGTCAGCTGCGGCCCGGCGGCAAGGTCATGCCGATCGAGCCTCAGCGTGGATCGAACACGCCGACGTCGTCCAAGAGTCCGGAAACCGAGGGTGGAAAGGGATCCGCGAAGGGCGCTCCGTGAGCACGAAGTTCGGGTCGATCTCCGCGCCGTTCATCCGACGGCCGGTCGCGACCACGCTCCTCGTGTTCGGTCTGTTCCTCGCCGGCTTCACGGGGTTTCGCGAGCTGCCGGTCGCGGCGCTGCCGCAAGTCGACTATCCGACGATCGTCGTCACCACGACACTTCCTGGTGCGAGCGCCGAGACCGTCGCGTCGTCGATCACCACGCCGCTCGAACGCCAGCTCGGGCAGGTCCCGTCGCTCTCGGAGATGACGTCGATCTCGAGCTTCGGTAGCTCGCAGATCACGCTGCAGTTCACGCTCGATCGCGACATTGACGGTGCGGAGCAGGATGTCCAGTCCGCGATCAACGCGGCGACGAATCTCCTGCCGCGCGGCATCCTGCCGGCGCCGCCGACGTACGCGAAGAGCAACCCGGCGGATCAGCCGATCCTGACGCTCGCGGTGTCGTCGCAGACGCTCGAGCTCGCCGCGGTCAGTGACTACGCGGACTCGGTGCTCGCGCAGAAGATCTCGCAGGTCGAGGGCGTCGGCCTGGTGACGATGGGCGGCGGGCAGAAGCCGGCGGTGCGCGTGCAGGTGGATCCGGTGGCGCTCGCTGGCACCGGGCTGACGCTCGAGGACGTCCGCACGGCGATCGCGGCCGCGAACGTCAACCTGCCGAAGGGTCACATCGACGGACCGCGCCAGGACTACGCGCTGGCCACCAACGATCAGCTCGCCGATGCGAAGTCGTTCGAGCCGCTGATCATCGCGTCTCGCAACGGCAGCGTCGTGCGGCTCGGCGAGATCGCGAACGTGATCGACGGCGTCGAGAACTCGCAGCTCGCCGCGTGGTCGGGCCGGCAGCGCGCCGTGCTCCTCAACATCCAGCGCCAGCCCAACGCGAACATCATCGACGTCGCCGCCGACATCAAGGCGCTGTTGCCGCGGTTGCGTGCCTCGATGCCGCAGGCGATCGATGTCGCGGTCGTCGCCGACCGAACGGTCACCGTGCGCGCGTCGGTCGAGGATGTCGAGTTCACGCTGGTGCTGACGCTGATCCTCGTCGTCGCCGTGATCTACCTGTTCCTCGGTAGCCTGCGCGCGACCTTCATCCCGGCCGTCGCCGTGCCGCTGTCGATGATCGGCACGTTCGGCGTGATGTGGTTGATCGGGTACTCGCTCAACAACCTGTCGCTGATGGCGCTGACCATCTCCACCGGGTTCATCGTCGACGACGCGATCGTGATGGTCGAGAACGTCACCCGGCACATCGAGAAGGGGAAGCGGCCGTTCGAGGCGGCGCTGATCGGCGCGCAGGAGATCGGCTTCACGATCGTGTCGCTCACGGTCTCGCTGATCGCGGTGCTGATCCCGCTGCTGTTCATGGGCGGCTTGATCGGCCGGCTGTTCCGCGAGTTCGCGGTGACGCTCGCGATCGCGATCGGCATCTCGGCGGTGCTGACCCTGACGCTGACCGCGATGATGAGCGCGTGGCTGCTCAGGCCACATGTCCCGCCGGATCCCGACTCCCTCGCGGGCTTGTTCGACAGGCTGTTCGGCGGCGTGACGAAGTTCTACGAGCGCACGCTCGCCGTCGTGTTGAGGTTTCGCGGCACCACGCTCCTCGTCACCATCGCGACCGCGGTCGTCACCGCCGTGCTCGCGATGGTGGTGCCCAAGGGGTTCTTCCCGCAGCAGGACACCGGCATGATCGCGGGCATCTCCGAGGCCGCGCCCGACGTGTCGTTCGAGCGGCTGCGCGAACGGCAGCAGGCGCTCGTCGAGGTGATGCTGACCGATCCCGACGTCGAGTCGGTGACCACGGCGATCGGTGCCGACGGCATCAACCCGGCTGCCAACGTCGGTCGCTTCAACATCGCGCTGGTCCCACTCGACGAGCGCGCTTCGTCGGTGGCCGACGTGATCGGGCGGCTCCGCACGGCGGCACATGCGGTGTCGGGGATGACGGTGTACTTCCAGGCCGTCCAGGATCTCCAGGTCGACGCGCGCGTCAGTCGCACGCAGTTCCAGTACACCCTCGAGGACTCCGATCCCCAGGTCCTCGACGAGTTCGTCCCCAAGCTGCTCGCGGCGATGAAGGAGATGCCGCAGCTCGCGAACGTCGCGTCCGATCGGCAGGGCGACGGTCTACAGATCCACATCACGATCGACCGCGATAGCGCGGCGCGCTTGGGCATCACGCAGCAGCACCTCGACGACATCCTGTACGACGCGTTCGGCCAGCGCTTCGTGTCGACCACGTTCACGCAGCTCAACCAGTACCGCGTGATCCTCGAGCTCCGCCCAGAGGATCGCGAGACCGCGGCGGCGCTCGACAAGCTCTACGTCAAGACGCTCGCGGGCGGCACGGTGCCCCTCTCGCAGGTCGCGCGCTTCGATCCGCGGCCTGCACCCCTCGCGATCACGCACCAGGGTCAATTCCCGTCGGTGACGCTCTCGTTCGACACCGCGCCCGACGTCTCGCTCGGCGAGGCGATCTCGGCGATCGAGAAGGCGACGGCGAACTTGGATCCGCCGCCGACGATGCGCGCGTCGTTCACCGGTGCCGCGAAGGCGTTCGGTGAATCGCTCGAGTCCACACCGTTCCTCATCCTCGCCGCGCTGATCACCGTCTACATCGTGCTCGGCGTGCTCTACGAGAGCTACATCCACCCGATCACGATCCTGTCGACGCTGCCGTCGGCCGGGGTCGGCGCGATCCTCGCGCTGTTCGTCGTCGGCGAGCCGTTCGACGTGATCGCGCTGATCGGCATCGTGCTGCTGATCGGCATCGTCCAGAAGAACGCGATCATGATGATCGACTTCGCCCTCGAGGCGGAGCGCGAGGGATTGTCAGCGAGAGAAGCGATCCACCAGGCGGCGCTGCTGCGGTTCCGGCCGATCATGATGACCACGCTCGCCGCGCTCCTCGGCGGCATCCCGCTCGCCCTCGGCTCGGGCATGGGCGCGGAGCTGCGACGGCCGCTCGGGATCACGATCGTCGGCGGGTTGCTGCTGTCGCAGGTCCTCACGCTGTACACGACGCCGGTCGTCTACCTGATGGTCGACAAGCTGCGCCGGCACAAGAAGCCCCGACCCATCGTGGCGGAGCCCGTGCCGTGAACATCTCCGCGCCGTTCATCCAGCGGCCGGTCGGCACCACGCTGCTCGCGATCGCGGTGCTGCTCGTGGGGATAGGGGCGTTCCTTGGCTTGCCCGTGGCGCCGCTGCCGAAGGTCGACCTGCCGACGATCAGCATCAGCGGCAACTTGCCCGGTGCCTCGCCGACGACGATGGCCACCGCCGTGGCGATGCCGCTCGAGCGGCGCGTCGGGCGGATCGCGGGCGTCACCGAGATCACGTCGGAGAGCACGCTCGGGCGCACCGAGATCACCGTGCAGTTCGATCTCGACAAGTCGGTCGAGCAGGCGGCGCGGGAGGTCCAGGCCGCGATCCAGGCTGCCGGTGGTGACCTGCCGCCGAACATGCCGGCGCGGCCGTCCTATCGCAAGGTCAACCCGAGCGACGCGCCGATCCTGATCATCACGCTGCGCAGCAAGTCGCTGCAGCCGTCCGACGTCTACGCGGCTGCGAACACGATCCTCGCGCAGAAGATCGCGCAGGTGCCCGGTGTCGGACAGGTCGGCGTGGGTGGTGGGGCGCCGCGCGCGGTGCGAGTCACCGTCGATCCGGCGGCGCTCGGTGGCGTGCAGCTGTCGATGGAGGACATCCGGTCCGCGCTGTCCACCGCGACCGCGAACTTGCCGAAGGGCGGGGTGGGTGTCGATCGCTGGCAAGGGATCAGCGCCGATTCGCAGCCGCTCGACGCCGAGGCGTGGAAGCAGGTGATCGTGAAGTACTCGGCCGCCGACGGCGCGGGTATCCGGCTCGGCGACATCGCGTCGGTCACCGATGACGTCGAGAACAAGAATGTCGAGGGCTGGTTCGATGGCGAGCGCTCGATCTCGGTGGTGATCCGCCGCCAGCCCGGCGCGAACATCCTCGACGTCATCGATCGCGTGAAGGAGCTGCTCCCCGAGCTCGCGAAGACGATCCCGCCGGGCATCGACCTCGATGTCGCGATCGATCGCGCCGGTACGATCCGCGCATCGGTCCACGAGGTCGAGAAGACGCTGCTGCTCTCGATCGTGCTGGTCACGCTCGTCGTGTTCCTGTTCTTGCGCTCGATCCGCGCCACCGCGATCCCCGCCACGGCGGTCCCGCTCTCGCTGGCCGGCACGTTCGGCGTGATGTACGTACTCGGCTACTCGCTCGACAACCTATCGCTGATGGCGCTGACCATCGCCACCGGCTTCGTCGTCGACGACGCGATCGTGGTGACCGAAAACGTGTCGCGCTTCGTGGAACAAGGTGTCGACCCGAAGGAGGCCGCGCTGCGCGGTGCCAAGCAGATCGGGTTCACGGTCATCTCGATCACCTGCTCGCTGCTCGCCGTGTTCGTGCCGATCCTGTTCATGGGCGGTGCTGTCGGCCGGCTGTTTCGCGAGTTCGCGGTCGTGCTCGCCGTCTCGATCCTCCTGTCCGCGGTGGTGTCGCTGACGCTGACGCCGATGATGTGCAGCAAGCTGCTGCGCAAGGAGCACGCACCGAACGCCCTCGCGCGAGGGCTCGAGCAGGGCCTCGACCTGATCGTGCGCGGTTACGGCGCGATGCTGCGCGTCGTGCTGCGCCACCGCTTCATCATGGGCCTGGTCACGCTCGCGACGGTGGCCGCGACGGTGTGGCTGTACGTCAAGGTGCCGTCGGGGCTGTTCCCGCAGCAGGACACCGGGATGATCACCGCGAACGTCCAGGGCCCGCAGGACATGTCCTTCGTCGCGATGCGCGAGCGTATGGCGAAGCTGATCGCGGTCGTCAAGGACGATCCCGATGTGCTGCACGTCAACGCGAACGTCGGCGGGTTCGGTACCTCGACGACGAACACCGGCCGCATGTTCGTCATGCTCAAGGAGCGCGACCAGCGCGATGCCAGCGCCGACGAGATCATCGATCGCCTGCGCCCCAAGCTCGCGAAGCTCCACGGCCAGACCACGTTCCTGTCCTCGGTCCAGGATGTCCGGATCGGAGGCAGGCTCGCGAAGACGCAGTACCAGTACACGCTCGAGGCCGCCGACCCACGGGATCTCGAGGAGTGGGCGCCGAAGTTGACCAACGCGATCCGCAAGCTCTCCGAGGTCACCGATGTCTCGACCGATCAGCAGTCCAATGGCCTCCAGCTCGATCTGACGATCGATCGCGACACCGCGTCTCGCCACGGCATCACCGTCTCGCAGATCGACAACACGCTGTACGACGCGTTCGGCCAGCGCCAGGTCGCGACCTTCTACACGGAGCGCGAGCAGTTTCGCGTCATCCTCGAGGCGAATCGCGACGGCGCGTACGGCCCGGAGGCGCTCGACAAGCTCTACGTGACCTCGCAGTCCGGGCTCGTCGTGCCGCTGTCGGAGGTCGTCCGCGTCAAGCCGACGAACGTCGCGCTGTCGGTCGCGCACCAGGGCCAGTTCCCCGCCACCACGATCTCGTTCAACACCGCGCCGAACATCCCGCTGTCCGCCGCGATCGCCGCGATCGAGCGAACCTCGACGGAGATCGGCTTTCCCGCGAGCATCCACGGCTCGTTCGCAGGGACCGCGAAGGCGTTCGCCGACTCGCTCGACACCCAGCCGAAGCTGATCGCGATCGCGCTGATCTGCGTGTTCATCGTGCTCGGCGTGCTCTACGAGAGCTACGTCCACCCGCTGACGATCCTGTCGACGCTGCCGTCGGCGGGCTTGGGCGCGTTGCTCGCGCTGCTGGTCACCGGTAGCGAGCTCGACCTGATCGCGCTGGTCGGCATCATCCTGCTGATCGGTATCGTCAAGAAGAACGCGATCCTGATGGTCGACTTCGCGGTCGAACGCGAGAAGGAGGGCGTGCCGCCCGACCAGGCGATCTACGAAGCATGTCTGCTCCGGTTTCGCCCGATCCTGATGACCACGCTCGCCGCGCTCCTCGGTGCGTTACCGCTCGCGCTCGGCGATGCGACGGGCAGCGAGCTTCGCAAGCCGCTCGGCATCGCGATCGTCGGCGGGCTCACCGTGTCGCAGTTGCTGACGCTGTTCACCACGCCGGTGACATACCTCGCATTGCATCGCTTCGTCCGCAAGCGAAAGCACCCCGAGATCGCGGAACCGGTCTGAGTGTTCGCGGCTTCGCCGACGGGACGGCGTCCAAGCAGCTCGCCGACGCGCTGTGGTTTAGCGCCGCGAGGACCGACTTCGCGAACCAGGCGGCACCCTCGGTGCTGGTGGCGGTCCACCGCGACGGCTCGGTTCGCGTGGAGCGCCTGCCGGAGCCAACGCAGCGGTCGCTGCGGTCGGAGGTCTGCGCCGCCTCGACCCGCGTCGTGTTCCGTTAGCTCGCGAGCTCGCCGGCTTCGGGCCGCTGCTGCGCGATCCGTGCGAGGTGGCGGCCGAACCGCGCCATCACCCAGCGGTGAAACACCGCCTGCGTCCAGCGATAGATCAGCCACGGCAGACGCGGCTCGAAGTCGTGGATCGCGGTCAGCAGCTGATCGCCTTTCGGCGTGGTGCGGAACTCGAGGCGCCCACGCTCTGACTTGCGCGCGAGGAGACCGCCGGTGACGTAGAACAGCTGGCGATCGCGGCCACTGCGGTCCGGTGCGAACCGGAGCTCGAGCAGCGGGCGGCGCGTCCCGACGAGGAAGAACCGCGCATCGCCATCATCGTCGTCGACCTCGACGCGCAGCGGCGGCCACGCCCCGCGCGGCAACCAGCGCATGTATTCGTGGGCCGCCCACTCGGCCGTCTCGCCGACCGGGAGAGGCACGCGCTGCACGCTGCGCACCCCCTTCGCACGAACGCGGGGCGCCCGGCGATAGGCGTGCGGATCGGCGACGGGCGCGGCGAGTGCACGCTCGACCGAGGTGCGAAAGGACAGGCCGGGCAGCTTCGCGTCGCGTTGCAGCCGTAGATCGCGCGCGACCATTTCATGGCGCAGGCTGTCGAGCAGGGGCACGACAAGCGCCTTGGGTGCCCCGGTCACGAGCCTGACCCACAACCGGGAGATCCGCGGACTGAACCACGGCACGCGCAACCCTGGACGCGGCTTGCCGTGCATGACCTCGCCGACGATCGCCAGCATGTCTGCATAGCGCAGCACGTCGGGGCCGCCGATATCGAAGGTCTGGCCGACCGTCGCCGGATTGCCGACGCAGTAGTCGATCAGCGCGGCGACCGTCTCGAGGTCGATCGGCTGGCATCGATTCTCCGTCCACCTGGGCAGCACCATCGCGGGCAGCCGCCCGACCAGCTTGCTGAGGATCTCGAACGACGACCCGTTCGCCCCCACCACCATGCCGGCACGCAGCGTGGTGACCGGCACCCCGTGGGCGGCGAGCGCGCCCTCGACCTCGTGCCGGCTCTCGAGGTGCGCGCTGACGTCGCCGTCGCCGGGCGGCGGCATCAACCCGCCGAGATAGACGATCTGTTTCACCCCCGCGCGGGCGGCGGCTCTCCCCACGTTGTCGGCGCAGATCAGATCGAGGTCGGCGAAGTTGCCCTGGACGAGCCGTGCCGACGGCAACATCGAGTGCACGAGGTAGGCGACGTAGGTCGCACCCTGCAGCGCGCGCTCGACATCCTTCAGCGAGAACAGGTCGCACGCGACCAGCCGTTCCCACGCGCCCTTCGCATCCGTTCGACCGCGCGTCAGCCCGACGACCTCGAAGCGCTCGGCGAGCTTCGCGGCCACGGCGTGCCCGACGAAGCCCGTCGCGCCGGCGACCACGATCGTCTCGCGCATGGGGGTTACGACGCCTCGCTCCGGTCGAAGGTTACGGCCACGTAGGGTTACCGTACTCCTTCCGTCACGAAACGCCGGCTCGGGTGATGCGAACACTCCTGATCCTGCTCACCCTCTGCGGCGCGGGTCTCGCGCACGCCAATCCTCGACCGATCGCTCACACCTTCACACGACCGCGCATCAGCGCGTAGTAGACGATCGCGGAGAGGCCGGACGAGACGAACCAGGCCCACGTGTAGATGTGGTCGAAGATCGGGACCACCGAGACTTGACCGGTGGCCGCTGCAGCAAAGCCGGGGATGCAAGGAGCCACCCCGACGGCGAACGCGACGAGCGCGGCCGGGTTGAACCCGTTCGCGTACTCGTAGCGACCGCCACGCCGGTAGAGATCGTCGACGTCGAGCGCCTTCCTTCGCAGCACGAAGTAGTCGACGATCATGATCGAGCCGATCGGCCCGAGGAGCACGCCGTAGCCGACGAGCCAGACGAAGATGTAGTTGCCCGCGTTCTCGAGGATCAACCACGGGCAGATCAGGATGCCGATCACCGCGGTGATCACGCCGCCCTTGCGATGGGTGATCTTCGACGGCGACAGGTTCGCGAAGTCGTTCGCCGGTGACACCACGTTGGCGGCGATGTTGGTGGACAGCGTCGCGATCGCGAGGCCGAGCATGCCGATCACGGTGACGATCGGATTGCCGATCTTGGTCACCAGCGCGTCGGGGTAGGTGATCGGAGCGCCGCCCCACACGATCACGGTCGCAGCGGTGGTCGCGACACCGATGAAGGCGAACGCGGTCATCGTCGTCGGCATCGCGATGGCTTGGCCGACGGCCTGATCGCGTTGCGAGCGCGCGAACCGCGAGAAGTCGGGGATGTTGAGCGCGAGCGTCGCCCAGAACGACACGCCCGAGGTCAGGGCGATGGCGAACGTGTCCTCGAGCGGCGACGTTTCGGGTGTCGCCATGATCGCGCCGAGGCCGCCGCCCTGGACGATCGCCCAGACCAGCAGCGCGACCCCGCACAAGATCAAGAAGGGTGCGGACAGCGTCTCGAGCCACTTGATCGACTCCATGCCGCGCCAGATGAAGTAGACGTTGAGCAGCCAGAACACGAAGAACCAGATCAGCTGCGCGAGCGGCGCCCCGATGATGTGGAGGTCGGGCACCGAGACATCGGGGAACAGCGCCGAGCCTGTGGCCCACAGCCCGAGCCCGCCGAACCAGCACTGGATGCCGAACCAACCGCACGCGACGAGCGCGCGCAGGATCGCGGGAAGCTGCGCACCGGTGACGCCGAACGAGGCGCGCACGACGACGGGAAAGGGGATGCCGTACTTGGTCCCGGGGTGACCGTTCGCCATCAGAGGCAGCAGCACGATCACGTTCGCGAGCGCGATCACGAGCACCGCCTGCCACGCGCTCATGCCGCGACCGACGTTCTCGGAGGCCATCGTGTACGTCGGCACGCAGATCGCCATGCCGACCCACAGCGCCGCGATGTGCCACTTGCCCCACGTCCGTTTCTCGGGCGGAACAGGTGCGAGGTCTGCGTTGTAGAGCGACGGGTCCACGGTTCACCTCAGGTCTCTTTTTCTACACGTGGCTCGATCGGCGTACAGCGCCGCTGAGGCCGTTTGTTCCGGTTTTCCGGGGTCTTGTGGCGCTCAGCCCACAGGAACGGCGACGACCGTCGAGCAAGATCGAGGACATCGCACCCGAGCGCCGGGGCACGGTGCGTGCACCCTCGCGACAGGGTGGAGTTTCCTGTCGGTGACCGTATCCCACCTGCGAGCAGGATCGGCGACTACGTCGTCGTCGAGGAGATCCTCGTCGAGGAGACGGGCGTCGTGTACGAGGCCAAGCACGTCCTGCTACCTCGCCGCGTGTTGCTCAAGATCATGCACTCGGGTTCGTGGTCGCGCGCGATCGCGATGGCCGTCCTCCGCGAAGCCTGCTTGCTCGAGGCCCTCTCGCACCCCGGCATCCCGCGCGTGTTCGAGTGCGGCGTGCTCCCCGACAAGCGCCCGTGGACCGCGTTCGAGCTGATCGACGGCGACACGATCGGCGATCTCCAGCGCACCGGCCCGATGGCGGTCGCGGACGTGGTCGCGATGCTGCGCGATGTCTGCGATCTGCTCGCGCACGCGCACGGCCGTGGCGTGGTGCATCGCCAGCTGACCTCGCACACCGTGGTCAAGACGCCGGAGCGACCGTTCGGCTTCGCCGTCGTCAACTGGGAAACCGCGCTGACGCTCGACACGCACTCCGTCATGCTCGACACCCGCGACGACGTGTTCGCGCTCGGCATCGTCGCGTTTCGCGCGCTGACCGGCGCGATGCCCGACCTCCACACGACGCACGAAGCCTGTCCGATGGCGCCCGCCGAGCTGTGCGCGCTGATCGACCAGATGCTCGCGAGCGAGCCCGTCGCACGCCCCACCTGTTCCGAGATCAAAGAGCGCGCGCAGTGGCTCGCGACGGTCAACGAACCGATCAAGCCGCGGTGGACGCCCCCGCACGGCCTGGACGACAAGCTCCCCCCGATGACCGACGGGTTCGCGATCCGGATCAGCCGCACCCGGTCGTCGTAACGATCGTCGTAAGACTCAGGTTTTTGGGCCGCGAGGTGTTTTCACCTAGGTCCAACAGTCGCTGGAGACTGCTGACCTGACGCGGAGTTGATTGGTGTCGCGGAGTTAGCTTTCGTATTCCAGGGCACGGTCTCTGCAGCGCAACCGAGGAGATGGGGTTTTCGGCGGACGATCGGATCTCGACCTATCGCGTGGAGCGCGAGCTCGGGTCGACCACGACGGGCGTCCTCTACCAGGCTGTCCACCTCGTGCTGCCCCGCCGCGCGATGATCAAGGTCGCCCACGCGGCGCGGTCTCAGCAGTTCGCCGTCCAGCTCCTGCGCGAGGCCTGCGTACTCGAGGCGCTCTCGCATCCCGGTATCCCGGCCGTCTACGAGTCGGGGTTGCTCGAGGACCGCCGCCCGTGGTTCGCGTCGGAGGTGATCGAGGGCACGACGCTGGCGGAGCGGTTGCTCGATGGCCCGTTGCCGAGTCGCGAGGTCGCGACGCTGATCCGCGATCTCGCGAGCATCCTCGAGCACGCCCACAAGCGCGGGGTCGTGCATCGTGCGCTGCGCCCCGATCGCGTCGTGATCACCGCCAAACGGGACGCCCTGACCGCCGTCGCGATCCCCGACTGGAGCGAGGCGCGCGTCCATGACTCGAGTGCGACGACGACGTTCCCCGCTCGCGAAGCGCGTGCGTATCTCGCGCCCGAGCTGTCGCGTGGCGAGCCCGCCGACGATCGCGCGGACGTGTTCTCGCTGGGCGTGCTCGCGTACCACGCGCTGACCGGTGCGTTCCCGCGTGGGACGCTGGACTTCGCGTTCATCCCGACGAGCGAGCGCTGCCCCGATGCCCCGCGCGAGCTGACCTCGTTGATCGACCAGATGCTGGCGATCGATCGCTTCGATCGCCCGACGAGCGCGGAGATCCGGTCGGACCTCGAATGGCTCGCCGATGCGTCGATCTCGCAACAGCTCGACATCGTCGCGCCGTCGGGACTACGCATTCGCAGACCGCGCTGGACGCCCGCGATCGAACCTACGATGCAAGCACTCGATCCGATCGATGCAGATGATTCCTCGACGGTGTCCGGCGAGATCATCATCATCGAAGCCGACTGACCGTGCCTGGGGTTTGGGGCCATAGCCCCAAGAGAGGTCAACCGACCCGGTACGACCGTGGCGGTGTCGAGAGTCCCGAGGCGCGAGGTCAATCCCCATCGCTAGATGCGCGAGGCACGTTCGCTGCAACAGTCGGGAACGTGGGAGAAACCGAGCTCGGATCGCGCGTTGGTGACTACGTGATCGAGGCCCCGCTGACGACGCGACCGGGCGTCTACGCCTCGACGCATCGCCTGCTTCCTCGCCGCGCGCACATCATCGTTTCTCTGCCCGACCCCAGCGCGTTCGAGCTCGCCCGCGTGCTCGAGCAACTCCGCCACCCCGCAGTGCCGCGGATCTACGAGTGCGGTGTCCTCTCCGATCGCCGTCCCTGGCTCGCCGTCGCGGTGATCGAAGGCCCGACGCTCGCCGAGCGGATCGCGTCGGGGCCGCTGTCGGTGGTCGAGACCGCCGCCCTGCTTCGCGATGTCGCCACGGTCATCGCACACGCCCACGGCAAGGGGATCGTGCACGGTGGCCTGTGCGCCGAGCACGTGGTGCACACGCTCGACGGCTGGAAGATCGCCGATTGGACCGAGGCCGGTCGCGCCGACGACTACGCCACCGACACCACCGCCCTCGGCACGCTCGCGTATGCGGCGCTCGCGCGGGCGTTGCCGACCACGCCGATCGCGCACCGCTGCCCGGGCGTCCCGGCCGCCCTCGTTCGCCTGATCGATGGCCTGCTCTCGGGGGTTCCGCTGCCCGCCGAACGCGTCGCGATCACCGCCGCGCATCTGGTCGAGGATCTCGCGCAGCCCGAGGAGCAGGACGAAGCGGTGCCGATCGCGATCGAGGACATCATCCTGCTCGACGTCTCGCGCCCGCCGCCCGTACCCCTGAAGCTCCGCGTTCGCGCGCAGGGCACCGGTCCCGTCGCGGTCAACAAGCAGGGTTCGGGACACTGTCCCGATCCAAAGGAGTCATGATGTCCCTCGCCCCCGGTGATCGCGTCGGTCCCTATCGTCTGATCTCGCCACACCCCGGCGGAGGTTGGCGCGCGGTCGCAGGCGATCGCCGCGTCCATCTCGAGATCGACGAGACGACTGGCGGACCTCGGCCGTCGCGGCGATGCAGCTCGCCTCGCAAGTCAGCATGTTCGAACATCCCGGCGTGGCGAAGATCATCGATCGCGGCGTGCTCCCCGATCATCGGCCCTGGATCGCGACCGAGCTCGCCGACGGCATGTTGCTCGGCGAGATCATGGCGCGCCGCGCCCTCGCGATCGACGAGACGCTGGAGCTGATCCGCGACCTCGCCTCGATCCTCGCGCACCTCCACGAGCGCGGCCTGGCCCACGACGCCGTCAAGCCGCACGCGATCACGCTGCGCACCGGCGCGAGGTCGTTTCCGATCCAGCTCGGCTCGTGGCGCGAGCTCCGCGGTGGCGACGGCAGCAGCGACATCCACGCGCTCGGCATCCTCGCGTATCGCGCGGTCACCGGTCGGTTCCCGGGCCTCCATATCCCGGAGCTCGTCCCGGGTGTTCCCGGCGGAGTCGGGGCGTTGATCGTCCACATGCTCGCCTCCAATCCCGACGATCGCCCGACCTCCGGCGAGGTGCTGTTCGTCGTCGGCGAGCTGAGCGGCAATCGCGCGTTGTCGGGCCCTCGGTTCAGTCGCCGATGGACGCCCGCGCCGGACGAGCTGCAGCCGATTGCCGAAGCGATCACGCTCCCGCTCAAGCGCGTCTGACCCGCCGCGCTATAGTGCGCGGATGTCGGAGACCGGCGAGCGCTTGCTCCGCGAGATCCGCGAGAAGCCCGATGACGATGCCCCGCGCATGGTCTACGCCGACTGGTTGTTGTCGAGCTCGACGGACCCCGACGATCACGCGCGCGCCGAGCTGATCCACACGCAGTGTGGTCTCGACCGCGTGCATCCGACCGACGTGCCGGCGCGGCACCACCAGGCCGTGGCACTCCTGAAGAAGCACAAGCGCTTCTGGCTCGCACCGCTGCGACAAGCGAACATCCACGGCAACTGGGAGTTCCGCCGCGGCTTCCTCGACGCCGGCAAGCTGACGGCACGCCGCTTCGTCGAGGTCGCACCGAAGCTCTTCGAGCTCGCCCCGATGCTGCGCGCGCTGACGTTCCCCGAGGCCTCGAACGAGCTGGTCGCGCTCGCCGGCTCGCCGCACCTCGCGCGGCTCGACGACATCTCGCTCCACCAGATGTGCAAGTGCGGCGGCTGCAAGATCCAGCTCGAGCTACCGTCGCTGTTCCGATCGGAGCACGTGTCGAACCTGCGCCGGCTCGTGCTGTCGGGATGCCGCATCGAGTCCGACAACGCCGAGCTGCTGTTCGGGTCGAAGCAACTCGACAAGGTTCGCGTGCTCGATCTCCACGATAACCGGATCACGAGTTTCGGGCTCGCGACCCTGGTCGATCGCCCGCACACGTACACGAAGCTGATCCTCGCCGGCAATCCGCTCGGCGATGCCGGTGCGGTCGCGCTCGCACAGGCACCGGAGCTCTCGATCGAGGAGCTCGACCTCAGCGACTGCGCGATCGAGAAGGACGGGGCGCGCGCCCTCGCCGAGGCGGTGTGGGGCGAGAGCATCGTCAAGCTCGTGGTGCACGGCAACTCGATCGGCAAGGGTGCCGCGCGGGTGGCGTTGCGCGAGCGCTACGGCAAGCGCCTGGAGCTGTAGGCTAGTTGTTCGTCGGGAAGCCGAGGTTGACGCCGCGGTGCCGCGGGTCGGGCCAGCGCGACGTGATCGCCTTGGTGCGCGTGTAGAACCGCACGCCGTCGCGCCCGTAGATGTGGTGGTCGCCGAACAGCGACGCCTTCCAGCCACCGAACGAGTAGTACGCCATCGGCACCGGAATCGGCACGTTGATGCCGACCATGCCGACCTCGACCTCGTGCTGGAACTTGCGCGCCGCGCCACCATCGTTCGTGAAGATCGCGACGCCGTTCGCGTACGGGTTCGAGTTGATCAGCTTGATCGCCTCGTCGTACGTGGCAACGCGCGTGGTGCCGAGCACCGGCCCGAAGATCTCGTCCTTGTAGATCGACATCGACGGCTTGACGTTATCGAACAGCGACGGGCCGAGGAAGAAGCCACCGGCGCGGTTGGGCACCTTGAGCCCACGGCCGTCGGTGACGAGCGTCGCGCCTTCGGACACGCCCGCATCGACGTAGCCGGCGACCTTGTCGCGGTGCGCCTTGTTGATCAGCGGGCCCATCTCCATCCCGGCCTCGAAGCCGTCGCCGACCTTGAGCTTGCCGATCCGCTCCTTCATCAGCGGGATCAGCTTGTCGGCCGCGTCACCGACGCAGACCACGACGCTGATCGCCATGCAGCGCTCGCCGGCACTGCCGTAACCCGCCGACACCGCCGCGTCCGCCGCGAGCTCCATGTCGGCATCCGGGAGCACGATCATGTGGTTCTTCGCGCCGCCGAGCGCCTGGACGCGCTTGCCGTTCCGCGTGCCGGTCTCGTAGATGTACTGCGCGATCGGCGTGGAGCCGACGAACGAGATGCCGGCGACCTTCGGGTGATTGAGCAGGCCGTCGACGGCGACCTTGTCACCGTGGACGACGTTGAACACGCCCGGAGGCAGGCCCGCTTCGGCGAGCAGCTCGGCGGTGAAGTTCGCGCACGACGGGTCGCGCTCCGAGGGCTTGAGCACGAAGGTGTTCCCGCACGCGATCGCGATCGGGTACATCCACATCGGCACCATCGCCGGGAAGTTGAACGGCGTGATGCCGACGACCACGCCGATCGGCTGGCGGATCGAGTACGAGTCGACCTCCGTCGAGACGTTCTCGCTGTACTCGCCCTTCGCGAGGTCGGCGATGCCGCACGCGAACTCGATCACCTCGAGGCCGCGGTTGACCTCGCCCAAGGCGTCGGCGGTGACCTTGCCGTGCTCGAGCGTCAGCAGCCGCGCCATCTCGTGCTGGTGCTTGTCGATCAGGTTGCGGAACGAGAACAGGATCTTGGTGCGCTTCGCGATCGAGACCGACTTCCAGGTCTGCAGCGCCTTGTGCGACGACTCGACCGCCTCGTCGACGAGGCTCGGCGTGGCGAACGCGACCTTGGCCTGCACCTCGCCGGTGGCCGGGTTGTAGACATCGCCGGTGCGCTCGGCGGCGCGATCGACAGCCTTGCCGTCGATCCAGTGGTTGATCAGCTTGGTCGCCATCGCCCATGCCGTATCACGGGCATCGGGCACGACGCCAACGGATTCTCGGTCAGGGAGGGAGGCCGACGCTGTCGTACTCGATCCTCGTCCCCGCACCCCCGCGCCCACCGAGGATCACGCGTGTCGCTCCGAGACCGGCGAGGCCGGCGAAGCTCATGCGCTTGACGTAGTCCACGCCATCGGCCGAGGTCGACCACGTGATGCTCTGCTTTCCCTGGAGGTCGATCCCACCCGTGAGCCGCCAGAACCGGTGGCCGGGGTCTACGACCGAGAAGACTTCATTGTCGGCTTGGTCCAGGAGACGCACGAGGCCCCTCAGCCTGAGTTGCCCACTGCTGCTCCCGAGCTCGAGCGTCACGCGGGTCCGGTCGAAGGTCTCGAGGTCGAGGTAGGCGGCCTCGCCATCGGCCAATTGCATGGCACCGACCGCGAGGTCGACGGAGTGGTCGATCAGATCGTACAGACCGGCGGATGCGTATTCGCACGAGAACGCGTCGGGATCGGTGAGGGCCTTGATCACCAGGGCGTCGTTCTGCACGTCGATCGTGCACGCGCTGGTCAGCAGGCGATGCCACTCGATCGGGTTCTCCTCGGAGAAGCTCGTCTGCAGCGCCTCCGCCGGGCACACCACGCTGGTGGAGAGATGGTTGAGCTGGGAGAACGTCGTGATCGCGTTCGGCTCGTTGGTGGTGGTTCGCCCGACCTGCATGTACGGGCGAACAAACCGTCCGCCCGGCAGGTCGAGCTCGTACTCCGGCGTGAAGGACATGCCGTCTGCGGACACCTCCCAGCGGAGCTTGTCACCATTGCTCGAGAAGCCGAGATAGTGGTGAGCTTTCTTGTCGTACAAGATGCCACCTCCGATGTCTCGGGGTGCTCCATCGAACAGGGTCGGAACCAAGAGGTTGTCCCGGAACGTCCACTCCGCCGAGGTCGCCTGTCCCGGCGCAGACTCGCTCGTGGGGGCGAGGTCGAGCACGCCCCATCGCACGAAATTCGTCCCGACGACATCCTGCGTGTTGCTGACCCCGATCGCGAACCGTGAATCGACAAGGTCGTAGGCGAAGTCCGAGTACACCGAGATCGAGCCCGTGATACCCGCCTTCATCTCGAGCCCGGCGGACGTCACCCTGGCTTCGAGACTCTGATCGTCTGGATTCCTCAGCCTCCCCCAGTTGGGGCGCGGATCTTCACCCAGCTCAGGTGGAGCGAACACGTCGACCAACGCGCTCGCCTTCGTCCTGCAAGCGGAGGGCGTCCCAGCGTCGGGCGCGTCGGGCGTGTCGGGCGCCTGTTGCAGAGGGAAGACCCACTCACACCCGACGAGCAAGGTCAGCCACAGGATCTGCCGAGCCACGGTTCAGTATCGCATAACCCGCCACGCCACTTCGCCGATCGTCTCGTGAGCATATGCTCCCACCATGCACCCCTTTCGCGACAAGGAACTGCAGTGCCCGCGATGCGGCAAGCCCCTCGCCAGCTATCCCGGACGCGACAAGTGGCGCTGCCGGACCTGCAACGGCGTGCTGGTCGGTGGCGAGCAACTCGTCGTCGAGATCGGGCCGCAAGCAACCGCCGTGCTCGACAGCGAGGCCGATCCGTCGCGTCCCGCGATCCATCCGTGCCCGGGTTGTGCGTTCCCGATGACGCCGTACACCGTCGCGGGCACGCCGCCGGTCGAGCTCGATCGCTGCGTCGGCGATGGTCTGGTGTGGTTCGACGGCGGCGAGATCGGGAAGGTCCGCGCGGGGATTCCCGCCGACGATGACTCGCCCTTGTTCTCCGCCGCGCTCACGTTCCTGTCGATCGCACGCGCCGAGGAGACCGCCTTGAGAGAGGGCCGGCACGAGGCGCTTCCTCTCGTCGACTGGCCGCTGGAGCCGCCGACGTCGACGCAGTGGAACACCCGCAAGCTGTGTCGCGATGGCAGCTGCAACGGCCTGATCGAAGACGGCACCTGCGCCGTCTGCGGGAAGCCCGCCGCGTAGCAAACTGGCGGTCTCTAGATGGTAGGGATCCCGCGGGCCGAGCCGCAGCCGCAGGCGCCGGTGGGTGACGCATGGGCGGGCGTGCAACGGAGTGATCGGTGCTGACCTCCGGTGCACGGCCGTGTGGCCAGGCGCTCACGGTGGGTTGACGCCGAAAACCTCGAATCGACTCCCTATCCCGCTCAGTCCGTCGTTGAACGCGAGGAAGCGAAGGCGCACGCGGTCGAGGCCCTGGATGGTCGCGACCCGCCCGAGGAACGCGAACGTTTGTCCATCCGGGGACGTTTGCCATTCGATCTGCTCGAGGCCTTCGTTGCTGCGGGTACCGACGAACCGCCAGAACCGGTGCTGCGCACCATCATACGGAACCGAGGGTGCCACGAGCACCGAGACCGAACTCTGCCGACGGAACGCGCTCAACGTCGGGCCAGAGACCTCGAAGCGCGCGCTGACGTCGTCGAAGTTGACCAGCTCGAGCGCGAGTCGCTGAGCTCCGACCGAGACGGCTCCAACCTCGACCGTCAACGGCGCCGCGACGAGGTCAAACAGACCACTCGTCGAGAGCTCGCATGCATTGTTGTCGGCGGTCGTTACCTCCACGGTCGCACTTCCCGTGGTCGGCTCGAACCGACACATGAATGGTGCGGTCGGTGCGGACTGACCCCACACCAGGTAGTCGAGCTCGGGACGGTCGAAGGTGTCGATCAACTGATCGGCGGGACAGATCGGGTCGGCCATCGTCGGATCGCCACCGTTGACGGCACGAAACGTGGCGGTGTTCGTGGCGTCGCCGATGTTGCTGACGACGAAGAGCTGCGGCTTCACGAACGTGATGTCCAGGTCGGTGTCGGCGAACATCGTGAAGCGCTGGCCGTCGCCCGACGTGTACCAGCGTACCGCGCCGGCCTCGCGCGTGATCTTCCAGAACCGATGGTTGAGCGGCTCGAAGGGAGAGTCGTTGATGACGAACTCAGCACCCGAGGCCTCTTCGGTGTGCTTCGCGACCAGCCGCTCGACGCCCTGGTTGTTCGTGACCCGGCTGAGCTTGATCACGCGACGCAACGGTGCGTACGGATCCCGCTCGGTGGCATGGAGGGCGACCCCGACCTCCGCGGAGGTGTCGAGGACGGCATCGACGTCGATCGTGAAGTGCGAATCGCGAAGATCGTAGAACGCTCGGGTCCGCAACGAGACGATCCCCGAGTTGATGACCGTGATGTGCGCTCCGGACGTGTCGTAGGTCAACGAGTGCGGAGCCGAGATCTCCGGGCTCCAGGCCTTGGTAGGGGTGGCCAACGGGTCGACCAACGCTCCCAACTTGGTGGAGCAAGACGGGGTGGACGGTCCTGAATCCGGCGGGTCGATCATGGCATCGGCATCGACATCGGCATCGGCCAGCGGGAACACCCACTGGCAGGACCCGAGCAAGACCAGGAACACCCAGCGCATCGGCCGCAATTCTAGCCCGATTGAGGACCTACAAAAACCTGATTGAATCCGCTGTCGGGGCTATGTTAGCCAACCCGTTTCTGATCTTGCACTCGATCCTTTTTGGGGCTCAGGCCCCAAACCCTTTGGAGGCGACGTGACCGCTGATCTTTCCATCACCGTCAATGGCATGAAGTTCGAGAACCCGTTCGTCTTGGGGTCGGGGCCTCCGGGCACCAACGGCAAGGTGATCGCGCGGTCGTACGATCTTGGTTGGGGTGGCATGGTCGCGAAGACCTTCTCGCTCGACGCGAGCAAGGTGATCAACACGGCGCCGCGCTACGCGAAGCACAAGAGCCGCGAGAACGGCGAGGTCATCGGCTTCCAGAACATCGAGCTGATCAGCGACCGTCCGTACGAGGACTGGATCGACGACTGCAAGCAGCTCAAGAAGAACTACCCCAAGAAGATGCTGATCGCGTCGATCATGGAGGAGTACAACAAGGCCGCGTGGCAGCGGATCGTCCGCGAGGTCCAGGAGACCGGCGTCGACGGCTTCGAGCTCAACCTGTCGTGCCCGCACGGCTTGCCCGAGCGCAAGATGGGCATGGCGATGGGCGAGAACCCCGACATCGTCGAGGAGGTCGTCGGTTGGGTGAAGGAGGTCGCGCGCATCCCGGTGTGGGCGAAGATGACGCCGAACGTCGGTAACCCGACGGTGCCGGCCGGCGCGGCGCTCCGCGCGGGTGCCGACGGCATCGCGATGATCAACACGATCCTGTCGGTGACCGGCGTCGATCTCAAGACGTTCCGTCCGCTGCCGACCGTCGAGGGGTACTCGGTTCCCGGCGGCTACTCCGGGCAGGCGGTTCGCCCGATCGCGCTCCGCCAGGTGATGGAAGTGGCGCGCGCGAACCCCGGCGTCGAGATCTCCGGCATCGGCGGCATCGAGACCGGCACGGACGCGGCGCAGTTCATGCTGCTCGGCGCGTCGACCGTGCAGGTCTGCACCGGCGCCATGCTGCGCGGCTACGAGATCATCGACGAGCTGAAGGACCAGCTGTCGAAGTTCATGGTCGACAGCAAGTTCACCAACATCCGCGAGTTCGTCGGCAAGTCGCTCGGCTACTTCACCACGCACATGGACCTGGTCGATCGCCAGAAGTCGGCGCGCGAGGCGAAGGAAGCCGCGCGTGCGCAGTCGGTCGGTGGTAAGGCGCAGGCCCGCGACGTCGAGACCTGGAAGGGCGACATCGCGAAGGAAACCTCGGGCCTGGTCACGAACTGATGGCGCGCATCGTGGTGTCGGGCCTC
This sequence comes from Deltaproteobacteria bacterium, assembly GCA_031385555.1. Lineage (GTDB taxonomy): Bacteria > Myxococcota_A > Polyangia > Haliangiales > Haliangiaceae > JABFXX01. The sequence continues at coordinate 87,673 of JANNBP010000437.1, forward strand.
ATCCAGGCCAGCAATCCGATCAACGACGAGACCAGGTCGGTCGCCGAGATCCAGGCGGCGATGCTCGAGAAGCACCTGCCGATGATCCACGACGCCGGGAAGAAGGGCGTCCAGATCCTCTGCCTGCAGGAGATCTTCAACGGTCCGTACTTCTGCCCCGGCCAGGACAAGCGCTGGTACGACGCGGCCGAAGAAGTCCCGGGCCCGACGGTGGCGCGGCTCGCCCCGATCGCGAAGCAGTACGGGATGGCGATGGTGGTGCCGATCTACGAGCGCGAGAAGGCGGGCGTCTACTACAACACCGCCGCGATCCTCGACGCCGATGGCTCGTACCTCGGCAAGTACCGCAAGACGCACATCCCGCAGACCAGCGGCTTCTGGGAGAAGTACTTCTTCCGCCCGGGTAACCTCGGCTATCCGGTGTTCCAGACCCGCTACGCGAAGATCGGCGCGTACATCTGTTACGACCGCCACTTCCCAGAGGGTGCACGCGCGCTCGGGCTCAACGGCGCCGAGATCGTCTACAACCCGTCGGCAACCGTCGCGGGCCTGTCAGAGCACCTCTGGAAGATCGAGCAACCCGCGCACGCGGTGGCGAACGGCTACTACGTCGGCGCGATCAATCGCGTCGGCACCGAGGCGCCGTGGAACATCGGCGAGTTCTACGGTCAGTCGTACTTCGTCAACCCGCGGGGTCAGTTCGTCGCGATCGCGTCGCGTGACAAAGACGAGGTGTTGGTGGCGGAGCTCGACCTCGATCTGATCGAGGAAGTGCGCCGCACCTGGCAGTTCTATCGGGACCGCCGGCCCGACTCGTACGGCGATCTCACCGAAGACAAGTGACCCGTGGCGTGCCGCGATTCCTATCGAGGTTCGCGGGACGCCGCGATCCGGCTCGGCAACGAGCAGGGCGGCTACATCACGTTCCGGCAACTCAGCTCGTTGTTTCCCGAGGACGGCACTGACCTCCAGTTTCTTCGCTGGCTCTCGGTGCTCGACGCACACGGCATCCGCCGTATTGACAAGGAGATCACATGCGCACCCTGATCAAGAACGGCACCGTCGTCACCGCCTCGGACATGTACGCGGCGGACCTCTGGATCGAGGACGGCAAGATCGTCGCGCATAGCAAGCCGGGCACTCCGGGGCAGGCCGACGAGACGATCGATGCGACGGGCCAGTACGTGATCCCCGGCGGTATCGACTGCCACACGCACATGTCCTTGCCGTTCGGCGGCACGACGGCGAGCGATGACTTCGACACCGGCACGTTCGCGGCCGCGCACGGCGGCACGACGACGATCGTCGACTTCGCGATCCAGTCGAAGGGCAGCTCGATGCGCGCGGGTCTCGATGCGTGGCACGCGAAGGCCGAGGGCAAGGCCGCGATCGACTACGGCTTCCACATGATCATGACGGAGGCGAAACCGCATTCGCTCGCCGAAATGTCCGTCATGATTCGCGAGGGCGTGACGTCGTTCAAGATGTTCATGGCCTACCCGGGCGTGTTCCTCGTCGACGATCAGCAGATCTTTCGCGCCATGTTGCGCGCCGGCGAGCTCGGTGCGTTGATCACGATGCACGCCGAGATCGGGCTGCCGATCGACGTGCTGGTGCAGCGTGCGCTCGCCGAGGGCCACACCGCGCCCGTCTATCACGCCCTGACGCGTCCCGAGGCGGCCGAGGCCACCGGCACCGATCGCGCGATCGCCCTCGCCGAGATGGCCGGCGTGCCGGTCTACATGGTCCACCTGTCGGCGGAGCGCGCGCTACGTCGCGTCGTCGAGGCACGCGATCGTGGGCTGCCGACGTACGCGGAGACCTGTCCGCAGTATCTGTTCTGTAGCGAAGACGATCTGCGCGGCGAGCCCGGCAACGAGTGGAAGGGCGCCGGCTACGTCTGCACGCCGCCGCTCAGGCCGAAGCATCACCACGATCACCTGTGGCGCGGCCTGGCGAACTACGACCTCCAGGTCGTCGCGACGGATCACTGCCCGTTCTGCATGAAGGACCAGAAGGAGCTCGGCAAGGGCGACTTCTCGAAGATCCCGAACGGCATGCCGGGCGTCGAGACCCGCCTGCACCTCCTCTACGAGGGCGTGACGCTGAACAAGATCTCGATGAACCGGTTCGTCGAGATCACGTCGACGGCGCCGGCGAAGATCTTCGGCATGTACGGCAAGAAGGGCACCCTCGCGGTCGGCGCCGATGCCGACGTCGTGGTGTGGGATCCGAAGCGCACGAAGCGCCTCGACCAGAAGAACCTCCACATGAACGTCGACTACTCGCCCTACGAAGGCCACACCGTGCCGGGCTCGCCGTCGCACGTGTTCTCGCGTGGCGAGCTCGTCGTCAAGGACGACCAGTGGGTGGCGAAGCGACGCCAGGGGCGCGGCGAGTTCGTCAAGCGCGCGACGTTCGGCCTCTAGGAAACGATCGTGGCCCTGGGCAGCTTCGCGGGCGTCACCGCGCCGGGCTTCGGCCGCTTCCACAAGAACGCGCTGAAGATCAGGCCGAGCGAGGCGGCGAGCGTCAGCCACGCGCCGGTGCCGACGCGATACAGCTCGGCCTCTCGGCGTGGAGTATCGAACGACGTCGCCAGCTCGCGCTGGATCGCGCCGATCTCGCCGACGGTCTTCGCCGCGCCGACGAGCGCGATCATGCCGAGGACGAACAGCGCGACCCGCACGAACCACACCGGGCGGTAGGCCCCGCACAGCGCGGCGATGCAGAACGCGCCGAAGCTGAGCGCACCACTCGCGTGCCAGCCATCGAGGATCGTCTGATCTATGATCTGCCACGGCAGCCAGGTCGACGCGGCACCACCGATCGCGGTGAGCAGCACGAACATGCGAAGCGCCATGACCTCGTGGACGTTATCACTTGATCACCAGCTTCGCGATGTGCTCGAGGGCGAGCGCGCCTCGCGCGCTGACCTGGGTGTGCGAGACGTCGACGAGATCGAGCTCGAGGTTGGACGCGGCGAGCGCCTCGGCCCCGACGTCCGACATCCGGCCCCGCGAGAGATCGAGCGTGCGCAGCGAGCGAGGTGATACCCGCGCGATCGCCGTGCAGACACCGTTGGCGCCGGCCAGGAACGAGGACGGTGTCCCGGTGATCGCGAGGTGATCGAGCCCGCGAACCATCGGGCAGCGGAAGATCGGCAGTAACTGCTCGCTCAGGAGGTCGCCGAGTGGCCACAGGAAGCGCAGCTCGAGCCGCTCGAGCGGGCCGGTGATGCCTGCGACCGCAGCGACCGCGTCGGGCTCGAGGTTGCGGACGTGCATCTCGAGGTGCGCGAGACGTGGCAGCGCGATCACTCCGAGAGCAGCTGCCTCGCCGCGGATCACGAGCCGACGGAGCGCCGGGGTCGACGCCCAGATCCTCGACAGGTCGGTCGGGTCGCGATGCCAGTAGTGGCGCGGGTCATCCTCGTCGTCGAGCGGCGGATCGCGGAGCTCGCCGACCTCGCCGAGCTCGAGCGAGGTCAGGTGTGGGAGCGGATGACTGGCGAGCACCCTAGCCATCGCGCGCAGGTCCGCCAGATCGTCGGTGGTCGTGATCGTCAGCTCGCCGAGCCAGCGTGCGGACGCATGCTCGAGGAACGCCTCGAAGATCCTCGACGGCCTGGTCCTGCCGTCCTCGCGGATCGTCGCGCGGCGGATGAAGCCATTGCGCCACGTCGGGTCGACGATCGCGCCGTCGTAGCCGACGTGCTCCGCGAGCGGCCCGAGGAACGTCGACTCGTATTGCTTCAGGTACGCCGCCGCGGCAGCTGCATCGCCGCTGGCCTGCGCGACGATCAGCCCGCCGCGTGGATCGCCGAGCGTCCCGATCCAGTCGGCGTAGACCAGGTATGCGGTGACATCGTCGGGGTCGGCCTCGATCGCCGCTTCGAGATCGCGGGTGCGCACGTCGAGCCGCCGATCCGCGACCTCGTGGAACCCGTCCTCGAGATGACTGGCGATCCGCAGCTCGTATTCGCGGCGTGCGAGCTCCTCCGACGAGCAGGTCTCCTTCTCGTGCTTGCCGGCGGTGCCGACGGCGCCATGATGCAGCTCCAGCGTCGGCCCATCGATCGCGATCTCCCAGAACGCGAAGCGGCCCGCGCTCTCGTCGACCAGCTCGAAGTAGCGGAACGCTGGCGGCACGCGTCGATTATCGGCTACCGTCGGCGCCATGAGCGACGCTCCGACGAAGCCGCGTGTCGATTCCGCCTGGCTCGATGCCCACTGGATGCCGTACACGGGCAACCGCCAGTTCAAGGCGAACCCGCGGATCTTCGTCTCCGCCGAGGGCTGCTACTACACCGACACCGAGGGCAAGAAGGTGTTCGACGGGCTGTCGGGGCTGTGGTGCTGCGGGCTCGGCCACAACCGGCGGGAGATCACCGAGGCTGTCGTGAAGCAGGTGCAGACGCTCGACTACGCGCCGGCGTTCCAGTTCGGTCACCCCCAGTCGTTCGAGCTCGCGAACCGGCTGAAGGAGCTGACGCCGCCGGGCCTCGACTACGTGTTCTTCACCGGCTCGGGCAGCGAGTCGGCCGACACGTCGCTGAAGATGGCGCGCGCGTACTGGCGAGCGAAGGGACAGGGCACGAAGACGCGGCTGATCGGGCGCGAGAAGGGCTATCACGGCGTCAACTTCGGCGGCATCTCCGTCGGTGGCATCGTCGCGAACCGCAAGTTGTTCGGCCAGACGCTCGAGGCCGATCACCTGCCGCACACGCAGGTCGCGCTCTACGACAAGGCGAACGCGTTCACCAAGGGCCAGCCGCAGACAGGGGCCGAGCTCGCCAACGAGCTGCTGCGCTTGATCACGCTGCACGACGCCTCGAACATCGCCGCCGTGATCGTCGAGCCGTTCGCCGGCTCCGCGGGCGTGGTGATCCCGCCGATCGGGTATCTCCAGCGGCTGCGGGAGCTATGCACCGCGAACAACATCCTGCTGATCTTCGATGAGGTGATCACCGGCTTCGGTCGCGCCGGCGCGTTCACCGGTGCGGAGGCGTTCGGCGTCGTCCCCGACATCCTCAACGTCGCGAAGCAGGTCACCAATGGCGTGCAGCCGCTGGGTGCCGTGATCGTCAAGAAGGAGATCTACGACACCTTCATGGCGGCCGGCGGCCCCGACTACCTGCTCGAGTTCCCGCACGGCTACACGTACTCGGCGCACCCGGTCGCGTGTGCCGCCGGCGTCGCCGCGCTCGATCTCCTCGTCTCGTCGAAGGCCGTCGAGCGCGTCGCCGAGCTGGCGCCGTACTGGGAGGCGGCGGTCCACTCGCTCAAGGGCCGCAAGCACATCACCGACATCCGCAACTACGGTCTGGCGGCCGGCTTCACCGTCGATCCGGCGCCGAACGAGCCTCTGAAGCGGCCGTACGAAGTGGCGATGAAGATGCTCGCGAAGGGCTTCTACGTTCGCTACGGAGGCGACACGATCCAGCTCGCGCCGCCGTTCATCGTCGAGAAGACCGAGATCGATTCGTTGGTCACGGCACTCGGCGAGTGCTTCGATGCCACGGCCTAGGCCGACAGCTGCTTGAACGCGTCGTCGATCTCGTCGAGCTCGCCGAGCCGGCGATCGATCTCGTGATCCATCTCGAGATCTTCGATCGGGCACGCCACGCGCTGTGCGACTAACCGGATCAGCTCGTCGACCGCCTCGAGCTCGTCCGCGATCCGCTCGATTCGCCCGAGGCACGCTTCGCGATGGCGCTGGCGACGCGCCTGGATCTCGCGGCGGCGCTTGCTGCGCGTCGGGTCGACCGGGATCGCGAACGGGAAGTCGTGGCTGCCGGCGAGGCGGAGCGCGTCGAGGCAACGCTGGTGCTTGTGCGCGAGTGACGCGAACTGCTCGAGCAGATCTTGGAGGTCGAAGCGGTTTGCTTCGGCGAGGTCCCGCTTCTCGGTCTCCTCGACCAGCCCGCGCAGCTCGAAGTACTGGTGGAGTCGCACCGGGCCCGCCGGCCGCAGCAGCCGGACGCGCCGAGCTTCGCGGGCGCATCTCAAGCGCGCCGCGGCCTCGTGATCGAGATGGCTGCGCACGAACTGGTAACGGGTCGAGGCGGTGATCAGCACCGCCACCGCGACGAAGGCCCCCAGCGCACCGACCGCGCCCAGGAGCCCCGCACCGATGCAGCTCGCGAACAGCGCCGCCGAGATGCAGATGGGGCTCACCATCGCCCCGCGCACGTAGGACAGCGAGGAGCCCGGCGCCGTCAACGGAGCAGGCGGAACGACGACGAGGCTGAGTCGAGCGGGCTGCATGCGGAGATGCACTACACGCCGTGTGCCATCGACTTTCGGAGGGCTGGTCTCCAGCGCACACCGCGCATGACCGCGCGGTCGTCGCGCTAAGCTCGCGGTGTCTCGTGATGTCGCCTACCGCCGATCCCGTGGTCCGTTGGACGCCCGCCGAGGGCTGGTTGATGCTCGAGCTCGCGAAGGATCTGGTGACGGCGAACGGCGAGCCGACCGCCGGAACCATCGATGATTCCGTCCTGTCGTGGTCGTTCGACGCGGCGGAGGTCACGCTCGAGCTCACCTGCGATCACCCCTCGGGACACCGCTGGCGAAGCCACTGGATGCTCGAGCTGACGCGGGGCGACGAGCGGTGGATGCTCGGCGCGGAGTCCTCGCAGGTCACGATCCCCGATGCGCGCAGAGGCCCCATCGTGGCACGGGCGCGGTTGCTCTCGCGCGCACTCGAGCGCGACCTGGCGGGCGACACGGTCGCGGTTCCGATCTCCGACGTCGCATGTCATCACTACACGCGGCAATCCTCTGCACGCCTGATCGAGGAGGGGTTGCTCCCGTGGGCGATGCCCAGCCAACCCGAGCACGACCCGTGGTGGGAGCTCGATCTCGGCAAGTCGCTCTACGTGGCCTGGATGCGGATCGATCTCGACACACCGCCGCCCGGCACGCGGGTCGTGGTCCGGGCCTACGCGTTCCTGTCGCCGAAGCTCGAACCCCCGAGCGACAGCCTCGTGTTCGAGGCCGATGCGTCCGAGCTCGCCTCGCACGCAGGTCGTGCGGCGATCGTGATCGGGGACGCCGTCGTCGCGCGCTATCTCCGCGTCGAGCTGCACGGCGAGTCGGCCGAGCTCGCGATCACCTCCACCGAGGTGCTCGCGTGCGAGCTGTCCGACACCACCCTCGCGACGACACTCAGGCGCAGCTTCGCGCTGTTTCGCGATCGTCCGCTGGTTCTCACCGTCGCGGGCGAGCCTGTCGCGACCTACGGCGAGATCTGGCAGCGCGCCTACCGGTTCTCGCGCGGGCTCGCGAAGCGGCTCGAGCCGATCTCGATCGATGCAGCTGCGCCCGATCGGCTCCGCGGGCGCGGGGTGCTCGTGATCGCCACCCGCAGTCGCCCCGAGTGGTTGATCGCCGATCTCGCCGGCCTGCTGCGCGGCTACATCACGGTGCCGCTGTCGCCCGACGAGTCCGACGACCGGCTCGCGCACGTGCTCGCCCTCGCCCCGGCGACCTGCATCGTGTGCGAGGCCAGCGATGTGGCGCGGATGCAGGCGCTCGCGCCGAAGGCGGTGATCCTGTCCGCCGACGACGTCGATGCCGTGGCTGCCGAGGCCGCCACGGGCGACATCCCGTTGCTCGAACCGCGGAGCCCCGACGATCTGCACTCGGTGCTGTTCACGTCGGGCTCGACCGGCGCGCCGAAGGGTGCGATGCGCACGTTCGCGACGTTCTTCGCGATGGTGTCATCGTATGCGGTCGGTCACTCGCCGCGGCACCTGTCGTTTCAGCCGCTCTCGCACCTCTCCGAGCGGATGTACCTGCCGTCGCTGCTGATCCACGGTGGCTGCATCGCGTTCTCGCAGGGTGGCGCTCACCTCTACGACGAGCTGCGCCGGTTCGGCCCGACGACCCTCGGCAGCGTGCCGCGGTTGTTCGAGGTGCTGCACGCGCAGTATCGCCGCAAGCTCCGGGCGGCAATCGCGGCGAGCCCCGAGCTGTCGCGCGGCGAGCTCGAGAAGCGCGTGCTCTCGGACGTGCGTGGAGCGTTCGGCACGCGGCTGTCGGCGATCTCGATCGGCAGTGCGCCGGTGACACCCGAGGTGTTCGGCTTCTTGAAGCGCTGCTTCTCCGATCTCTGGGTCAGTGAAGGCTACGGTTCGACGGAGGTCGGCACGATCGCGACCGATGGCAAGATCGCGGCGCAGGCGCAGGTCAAGCTGGTCTCTCTGCCCGAGTCCTCGGATCCGAACCGCGGCGAGATCTGGGTGAAGTCGCCGCACGCGATCGAGGGCTACCTCGGCGATGCCGACGCCACCGCGAAGGCGTTCGATGTCGAGGGCTACTTCGCGACGGGTGATCTCGGAGAGCGCGATGCCGAGGGGCGCGTCCGCGTGGTCGGCCGCCTGCGCAACACCGTCAAGCTCGCGCAAGGCGAGTTCGTGTCGGCGGAGCGGATCGAGGTCGCGCTCGCGAGCTGCCCCATGGTCGATCGGATCTACGTCCACGCCGCGTCGGGGGCCGTCGGGGTGTCGGCGTTGATCGCGCCGCACGCGGATGCGCTGGCGCGGGCGCTCGGCATCGAGGGCGAGCTCGCCGCGCTGGTCGCGCACCCCGAGGCGCTACGCGTGGTGCTCGCCGCCGTCCGCGGTCATGCAACGCACGCCGGGCTTGCCGCCTACGAGACACCCCGAGGCCTCCTGCTCGAGGCGCTGCCGTTCACCGCGGCGACCGGTCTGGTGACCTCGAACGGCAAGCTCGCGCGCGGCGTGATCGGACAGCGCTACGGCGCGAAGCTCGCGGCGCTCGTCTCCGCCGTGCCGGTGGAGTCGGACGCGAGCGACAGCGACGAGGAGACGGCGGATCTGCGCGCGCGCATCACACGCGTGACGAGCCGGGCGATCGGGAGATCGATCGCGATCGACGAGCCGCTCGGCGCGGCCGGAGTCGACTCGCTCGCATCCGCGGAGATCCTCGCCGCGCTGTCGGACGAGCTCGGGCGCGACGTGCCGCTGTCGTGGTGGTTCGAAGCCCGCACCCTCGACGATCTCGCGGTGCGGCTCGCGCGGTTCGCGGATGTTGGCGGTCCGCAGGCGCTGCGCGAGCGGGCGGCAGCGGATCTCGCACTTCCGAAGATCCTCGGAGCCGCGCGCGCGTGGAAGCGCCCCACCCACGTGCTGGTGACCGGCGCCACGGGCTTTCTCGGCTCGCATCTGATCGACGTGCTGCGAGCGAGGGGGTGCGCGATCACGTGTCTGGTTCGGTCGCCCGACAAGCTCGCCCGAGTGCTCCGCGAGCGAGAGATCGCGACGCCGATCGAGCAGCTTCGTATCCTGGTCGGCGATCTCGCCGCACCTGATCTCGGCGTGACCGAGTCGCTCGACGGGATCGAGGCCGTCGTCCACGCGGGTGCGACGGTGTCGTGGCTCGCGTCGTACGAAGCCTTGCGCGCACCGAACGTGCTAGGCACGCGATCGCTCCTCGAGCTCGCGGCGACCCGAGGCTGGGCATTTCATTACGTGTCGACGATCAGCACGGCGCCGCACAACGGCGACGAGGATGCGTTGCTGACACTCGACACCGCGCTCGCGGGGACGCCGTACGGCTTGTCGAAGTGGATCGCCGAGCAGCACGTCTCGAGCGTCGCCGGCGTCGCTCACACGATCACTCGCCCGGCGATGATCGCGGCGAGCACCACGACCGGCATCGGCAACGCCGACGACTTCAACATGCGCTACCTGCGCGGCTGCCTCGATCTCGGGCTCTACGTCGATCGCGAGGACGCCACCATGGACCTGACGCCGGTCGATTTCGTCGCCGGTGCGATCGCTGCGCTCGTCCTCGAGGAGCCCGCGGGTGACACCTATCACCTCGCGAACGCCGATCAGTCGCCGTCGTTCGCCGCGATCGGCCGGGCCCTCGTCGCCGCCGGCCGCGCGGTTCGCCCCGCCACCTACGCCGAGTTTCGCGACGCGCTCGCCAAGGCGAAGACCTCGCGGCTACACGCGCTGTCGGCGTTCCTCCCCGAGACGTTCAACCTCGGGATGGGGCCGTTCCCCTGCCAGCGCAGCGTCGACAAGCTCGCGACCCTGGGCGTGACGCGTCCGAAGATCGACGACGCCTACCTCGCCAGGCTCGTCGGCCGCATATAACTCCGACGGAATGTGCGTAGGTGCGATAGCGTTACCCGGTGATGCGCTCGCTCGCGATCGTCGCCCTCCTCACCTCGACGGCGACCGCCACACCCCGTGACTTCACGCCGGAGACGCGCGCGGTCTACGCGGTGGCTGCCTGCGGAGAGGCCACGCCCAGCCCGTTCGACAAGCGCATGGTCGCCGCACACTGCGCCGAGCTCACCAAGGTCGTCGCGCAGTGGCGGAAGAACTGGTTCGAGAAGGCGCAGCCGTGGCTCGCTGCGAAGGTCGACAAGTATCCGAAGACGGTGGTCTACCCGTTCGGAGGTGGCGATCTGGTGACGATGCTGTCGGTCTACCCCGACGCCACCGACTACACGTCGTTGTCGCTGGAAGGCATCGGCGATCCGCGCCCGCTCGGGAAGCTCACCACGGCGAAGCTCAACGTCGATCTCGGCAAGCTCCGCAAGATGCTCGCCGCGAACCTCAACTGGGCGTGGAACACCACCGTGCAGCTGTCGATCGATTCGAGCGAGTCGGGTGCGGGCGTGCCCGGCATCCTGACGATCGCGCTGGTCGCGCTCGATGCGCATGGCTACGAGCCCGCCCTGGCGCGCTACTTCACGCTCGCCGCCGACGGCACGCCTGCCTACCTCACCGACGAAGACTTGCAGGCGTGGGACACGGCCCAGACCAAGGCGAAGCGCAAGCAGACCAACGACGTCCAGCAAGGTCTGTTCAACAACATCGAGATCGTGTTCCGCAAGAAGGGTGATGCCGCCGCGCCGAAGAAGACGTTCCGCCACATCGCCGCGGATCTCTCCGACAAGGGACTCACCGCGAATCCCGCCGCGCTCGCATACCTCACCAAGCGCGGGGACCTCGCCGTGCTGACCAAGGCGGCGAGTTATCTGTTGTGGAAGCCCGAGTTCGAGAAGGTCCGCACCGGGCTCCTCTCGAAGATGAAGATCATGGTGTCCGACGACACCGGCGTGCCGCCTCGGTACGCGAAGCCGGCCGGCTTCACCCAGACGTTCTACGGCACCTACGCGGGCGCGTTCTTCGAGTGGGCGCGCAAGGGCCTCCGTGGTGACGTGGCGAAGGAATTCATCGAGGCGTGGAAGAACCCCGCCGAAAAAACCATCCCGTTCCGCTTCGGCTACTACGACAGCCGTCGCGTCGCGCACCTCATGATCACGAGGAAGTGACGGCTACCTGAACTGAAGCCCGATGATCAGGCGCGCGTAGTAGGGATCCGCTTCGCCACCGAGACCAGCGCCTCCGGCGAGGGTCACCCACGAACCTCGTAGCGCACCACGTCCACCGCCTGCCCACGACAGCGCAGGGCCAGCCCAGTTTCGGCTACTGAGGTGTCCCGTCTCACCCTTCTCTGCCTTACCGAACACCTCGGCACCGAGGACCCATGCGGGTGAAAACGCATACGAGGTTGCGAACGCGTACTCGATCTCGGTGTTCCAGCTGGGATCGGTCGTGCGCTCCTCCTCCAACGCGACGTTCGTCGCGATGTTCACGTTGCCGATGTCCTTGGCAAGGATCAGCTTCGCCTCGTACTTCTGTCGCGCGTCGCCGCGAAACAGCTCTTGAAACTCGAAATAGAAGACCGGGTCGATCGGCCACTCCCCACGATCGCTGGGCCGGTAGCGCGTCTCGAGCGACAGACCGGCGTATCCGCTCTTCGTCTCTCCCGACGTGATCACGTCGAGCATGTTGTAGAGAGCGACATCCCAGTGATCCGTGACGCCGTACTCGATCTCGATCATCTCGCGGATCCCGCGCGAGGAGGGACCACCACTGACCTCACCCTTCGGGGCGAACGTCGACCACGTCTCGACATCCAGCTCGCCCTGCGGCGCGGTCACCGCTTCGTAGGTCACGCCATAGGCACGGCGGTCGGCGAAGGCCGATGGAGAGATCGCGAGCACGGCGAACCCGATGGCGAGGTGGGCCTTCAACATCATTTGCGACATTGAAAACCGTTTTCAATTATATGTCAAACCCTAAGAGGGTCACGGAGATCGAGGCGGGATTGTCGAGCGATGGTGTTCGCTGTGTTCTTAGGGCGCGATGATGAAGTCGTTCTTGACGATGTCGTTGCTCGGGGTCGCAGCGCCCGCAGCGTCGAGGGCCGCGTCGAGCTCGGCGACGTGCGCGGCGGTCAGCTGCAGCACGTGCTCGGCCGGTTGAAACGTCGTGCCGTAGGGATATCCCACGCCGGCCGTGGAGGTCATCTCGACGTGGGCACCGAGGACGTGCGCGATCGGTCGCGTGGCCGCGAAGTCGGCGAGGCGCTTCATGCTCGTGCGGTACACGTTCCAGTCGGAGACGAACAAGAAACCGGGATACAGCGAGTCGCCGGTCAGCAGCAGCCCGGTCTGGCGATCGTAGATCGCGATGTGCGACGTCTGATGGCCCGGCACGCCGAGGACGTCGAGCACGCGACCTCCAAGATCGATGGTGCCTAGATCGGTCGGCCAGGTCGCGATCCCGAAGGCGGTCTGCACTGCGCTCACCGACGTCCCGACCACGGTGGTGTTCGGCTGCCCCGAAAACGTGCTGTCACCTGCGACGTGATCGCCGTGCGCGTGCGAGTGCGCGACCGTCAGCGGCAGGTCGCCGATCAAGCCGCGCACCGTGGTCCGCAACGTCGTCGTGGTCGTCGCGCCGGTATCGAGCACCAGCGCCTTCTGCGATCCCGCGAGCACGTAGATGAACGGGGCCTCGAACGTGTCGCACTTGCTCTGCCGGAGGATGTGGGTGGTCGCGTTGTAGGCGTGGACCTGAAGCTCGGGATCCGTGTTCTGGTTGCAGTTCGCCGACCCGTGCATCCAGGCCACCGCGAGCGATCCGGGGACCAACCCGCTGGTCGGTCCGTCGGTCGGCACCGGCGAATCGTCGGGTGGGTTGGACCCGTCGGGTGTCGCTCCGAGGGGCTCGTTGCCGCCACATGCCGCGACGACCAGTAGCCAGACCATGCGCATCCGCGACATCGTACAGACCCTACACGTCCCGACCCTGACAATGAGGCCTCAGAATTCTGACGTCGCCCTGACAGCGCAACGCCGATGTTTACGGCTCGATCGCGCAACTCCGTCAGATGCCACGGGCCGTCGGTGGTGTGTCTGTTGCACGGGGGAGGGTCCGATGAAGCGTGTCGTCTTGGGAGTGCTGCTCGCGGCGGCGGTCGCCGGCTGCAACAGCAACGATAGCTGCGATACCAGGCCGGTCTCGAAACGCGTGACGATCGAGACCCCGACCGACCCGGCGCTCCAGCTCCGGGTGTCGAGTTGCGAGGTCGACATCGATGCGTGCAAGGCGCTCTGCGAGCTGGCACTCGAGCGCTTGAACATCAGTTCGTTCGGGGTGACGTCCTGCAAGGTCGGCTTTGCCGGCGCGCGCGTCCTGATGGATGTCGACTACACGCCGACCAATCCCAACTGCTTCTTCGGCGAAGGTGACGTGGCGTTTGCCAATGGAGGTGTGAAGTGATCACCAAGCGTTTGCTCCCGATCGTGTTGCTTGCCGCATGCTCGGATCCCCCGACCACGGAACCCTCCACCACGCCGCCGCCTCCGTGGGGTGTCCCCGTCTCCGGTGGCAACCTGCTGATCTCCGCGGACGGCAAGCGTGCGGTCGCAGCCGATCCGGATCGCGATCGGATCGTCACCGTCGATCTCGCATCGGGCAACGTCATCGCCGATCTCGCGCTGCAAGCCCACGACGAGCCCGGTCGCTTGATCGAGGATGCTGCGGGGCGCGTTCACGTCGCGCTACGCCGCGGTGGTGCACTCGTCACCATCGATTCCACCGGTCAGATCCTCGGCCGTCGGGCGGTCTGCGCGGAGCCGCGCGGCCTCGCCTTCGACAGCACCGCGGACTCGATCCACGTCGCCTGCGCGACCGGCGAGCTGGTGACGTTCCCGGCCGCGGGTGGCGAGGCCACGCGCACGCTGCGCCTCGAGCGCGATCTGCGCGATGTCGTGCTGATCAACAACGAGATGTTCGTGACGCGATTCCGCACCGCCGAGGTGCTGAAGATCGACGCCACCGGCGCGATCACCTCGCGCGTCAAGCCGCCGACCACGACGCGGATCGACTTCAACACGATCAACGAGGAGACCGGCGACAACAACGTCGCCGCGATCCCCTCGATCGCGTATCGCGCGGTCGCCCACAACGGCAGCCTCGTGATGCTCCACCAGCGCCAAATCGACAAGGAGCTCGGCACCGTCGAGACCGGCGGCTACGGCGGTGGCTGCGGCGGCGAGAGTGGCCCGGTCGAGGCCGCGGTCAGCGTGCGCGCGGCCAACGGGACGGTCCGTGCGGTCGCCCCGGCGTTCTTCGGTGCGTTACCCGTCGACCTGGCGGTCAGCCCGTCGGGCGACCAGTTCGCGGTCGTGCTCGCCGGCAGCCAGGAGGTTCGCCAGGTCCGTTCGAGCTTCTTGCCTGGCGAGGATCGCGATCCGTGTCCGTTCGAGAACGGTCAGAACGATGCGGGCCCGCGGATCAACGATCACCTCGGCACGCCGACGTCGGTCGCGTTCGCGCCGAACGGAATGCTCGCGATCTTTTATCCCGAGGTCCCGGCGATCGCGCTGCGGACGCAGCCCGGTGTCACCGAGCAGATCATCACGCTACCCGGTGGCTTCGGCTACGACGCGGGGCGCGCGATGTTCCACGAGCAGACGCCGGTCGGCATCGCGTGCGCGTCGTGTCACCCGGAAGGTCGCGAGGACGGCCTGGTCTGGAGGTTCGAGTTCGGTGCGCGCCGCACGCAGAGCATCGCCGGGGGCATCCTCTCCCGCGCTCCCTACCACTGGGTCGGCGACATGAACGACCTGCCGAAGCTGATGAACGACGTGTTCGCGGTTCGGATGGCCGCCGGCACCACGTCGAACAGCCGCCGGCACCACGTCGAACAGCCAGCGGCTGTCGCTCGGCCCCTGGATGGACCGCATCCCGGCCCCGTCGTCGGCACCCGCCCTCGACGCGGCGCAGGCCGAGCGCGGTCGCGCGATCTTCGAGTCCACCGAGACGGGTTGCGTGACCTGTCACAACGGCGCGCTGCTGACCAACAACCAGCGCGTCAACGTCGGCACGTCGGGCTCGTTCAAGGTGCCCAGCTTGCTCGGCATCGGTGCGCGCGCCCCATTCATGCACGATGGGTGTGCGGGCACGCTGACCGAGCGGTTCACGAAGTGCGGCAACAGCCAGCTCCACGGCAAGACCGCGCAGCTCGACGCCGTGCAGATCGCCGATCTCGTCGCGTACCTCGAGACGCTCTAAGCCGCGACATCGATGTTGCAGCCCGGTGCGGTCGAGTTTCGACCCTCACGGGGCTGTCCGATTTTCGGACATGCGACGTCCCCGTCCTGGTCGCGTGTTTGCCGCCTGACAGATCGATCCTTGGCGAAGGTTGGCGAACCTCGGCGCGTTGGCGACTCTCCGCGAACGCGTACGTTCGCACGGGCACGCCAGTTGTCGGAGGGTCGCCAAGGCGCCAACGTCCGCCAACCTTCGCCAAGGATCAATTAGTTAGAGTTGGTCCGCTGTGCGGCCACGCGGTGTTGCTCCCTAGCTCGAGACACGATCGAGTGTTTGCCGCCTCTGGCAGAT
>JANNBP010000453.1:0-2756 GCA_031385555.1 Deltaproteobacteria bacterium
GTAGACGAACACCCGCGCACCCTCGGCGACGAGCTTCGGGATGATGTCGCGACCGAAGTCGTGACGAGAGGTCGGGGCGCCGCCGTCGTCGACGAGCACGCGCTCGAGCACCTCGCGCTTGAAGATGTAGTTGCCCATCGACACCAGCGACCAGCCGGGGCGATCGGGCATCTCCGGTGGGTCCTTCGGCTTCTCGACGAAGCCGACGATCCGGCCGCGGCCATCGGTGTGGATGATCCCGAACGCGCTCGCCTCGGCCCGCGGGACCGGGAACGCGGCGATCGTGAGATCGGCGTTGTGGTCGCGATGGAAGTCGTCCATCTGGTCGACGGCCATCTTGTAGACGTGGTCACCGCCGAAGATCGCGACGTGAGGGGCGCGTGCGTCGCGGACCAGGTTGAGGTTCTGATACACGGCGTCGGCGGTGCCGCGGTACCAGAACTCGCCAAGCCGCATCTGCGCCGGCACCACCTCGATGTACTCGCCGAAACCGGAGAGCCGCCAGTTGCGGTTGAGGTGCTTGATCAAGCTCGACGACATGTACTGCGTGAGCACGTAGATGCGCCGGTAGCCGGAGTTGACGAAGTTCGAGAGAACGAAGTCGATGATCCGATAGCGCCCCGCAAACGGGACGCCGGGTTTACTGCGGTGAACGGTCAGCGGGCCAAGACGCGAGCCTTTGCCGCCCGCCATGATCATCACGAGCGTGTCCATTCGCGTCGTCATCGTAGCAAGCCGCTCGGAGGAACGGATCGTACGAAGTGGTTATCGAAGCGCTTGCGTAATCACTCGCCGGCGGGTGGCTGCGACGGGCGGACCGGCGGCGCGACGAACACGTTCGCGCGATAAAACCGCAACTCGTCGATCGAGTCGCGGATGTCGTCGAGGGCGCGGTGCGAGTCTTTCTTCTGCGGGCTCTTCGCCACGATCGCCGGGTACCAGCGGCGCGCGAGCTCCTTGATCGTCGAGACGTCGACCATCCGGTAGTGGAGCCGCGCGTCGAGCTTCGGCATGTAGCGGCGGATGAACCGGCGGTCCTGGTGGATCGAGTTGCCGGCGAGCACGGGGCGATCCTTCGCGCCGGCGTGCGCGTTGACGAACGCCAGGATCTGTTCCTCGGCCGAGGCGTCGGTGATCTCCGACGCCTTGACGCGCGCGATCAGGCCGCTGCCGCCGTGATGCTTCTTGTTCCACGCGTCCATCCCGTCGAGGATCTCGTCGGGCTGCTTGATCACGAGCTCGGGACCGGCGGCAAGCTCGGTGAGGTTGCCGTCGGTGATGATCACGGCGACCTCGATGATGCGTTCTTTCTCCGCATCGAGCCCGGTCATCTCCATGTCCATCCAGACCAGGAGGTCGTTCGAAGCCATGCCTCACGTTATCGCAAGACACCGCTGCTCAGGCGGCGCGCGTCTCGGTTCCTGCGGGCATCGGCGGCGGCAAGCCCCAGCCGACCTCGTAGTGGAACGCGGCCTGCGCCGAGCGGGCCTGCGTGTTGCTATCGACGAAGGCGAGCTGGTCGAGCGGGACGAGGGCAGGGTGCGTGTACCCGCACGCGTGCGACAGGTGGATCAGCTCCTTGCGCAGCGTGGTGAGGTAGTTCGCGAGACGGGCAGACTTCAGCGTGGGATCGAGGCCACGCATCAGCCAACGATTCTGGGTGGCGACGCCGGTCGGGCAGTGCCCGGTGTGGCAGCGCTGCGCCTGGATGCACCCGATCGCCATCATCGCCTCGCGACCGACGTTGATCATGTCGCAGCCCATCGCGAGCGCGAGCTGCGCGGTCTCTGGAAACCCGAGCTTGCCGGAGCCGATGAACACCACGTTCTGGTGGACGCCTTGCTCGGCGAAGATGCGATAGACCTGCGAGAAGGCGAGCTTCCAGGGCAGCGCGACGTGATCGCTGAACACCAGCGGCGCAGCGCCAGTCCCGCCCTCGCCACCGTCGATGGTGAGGAAGTCGGGGGCGCGGCCGGACTTCTCGATCTGCAGCGCGAGCTCGCGCCAGAACCCGAGATCGCCGACGGCGGACTTGAGGCCGACGGGCAGGCCGGTCGCATCGGCGAGGCGCTCGATGAAGTCGAGCATGCTCGACACGTCGGTGAACGCGGTGTGGTTCGCCGGGCTGACGCAGTCTCTGCCCAGCGGGATGCCGCGGATCCGCGCGATCTCCGGCGTGATCTTCGCCGCCGGCAACAGACCGCCGAGGCCGGGCTTCGCACCCTGCGAGAGCTTGATCTCGATCGCGCTGACCTTCGCCGTGGCGATGTTCGCGAGGCAGCGCTCGAGGTCGAACTTGCCGGCGCCGTCGCGACACCCGAAGTAGCCGGTGCCAATTTGCCAGATGATCTGGCCACCGTGGCGGTGGTGATCGGTGATGCCGCCTTCGCCGGTGTTCTGCATCGCGCCGCACAGCGCGACGCCCTTGTTGATCGCCTCGACCGCCGGCGCCGACAGCGAGCCGTAGCTCATCGCCGACGTGTTGATGATCGAGGCCGGCTGAAACGCGCGCTTGCGCTTGCGGAAACCGCCGAGCACCCGGATGGCGGGCAGCGTCCACCTCTCGTCGTAGCCAACCTCACCGGCGTGCGGCGTATGGATCGGGAAGGCGCTGTGACGAATGATGATGTAGCCGTCGCGCTCGAGATCGTTGTCGGTGCCGAAGCCGAAGTAGTTGTTCTCCTTCTTCGACGACGCGTAGACCCAGCGGCGCTGATCGCGCGAGAACGGCCGCTCCTCGTCGTTGCCGGTGACGA